>CAUGFC010000040.1 GCA_959598545.1 uncultured Olsenella sp.
CCAGCGCGGGCCGCCCACCCATCGCGTAGACGTCCGAGAGCGCGTTGGTTGCCGCGACCTGGCCAAACAGGAACGGGTCGTCCACCATGGGTGGGAAGAAGTCCGTCGTTGCGATGAGGCCGCGGCCGTCGCCGAGGTCCCATACGCACGCGTCGTCGGAGGCGTCGAAGCCCACCACGAGCTCCGGCGCGTCCAGCCGCGGCAGGCCCGCCAGCACGCCGGCGAGCTCGCCCGGCGCGATCTTGGCCGCGCACCCGGCGGCCTCCACGAGCTCCGTGAGCCTCACGCCCGTCATGTCCATGGTTCCTCCTGTCTTCACAAGGGCGCCCCGGACGTGGTCGGGGGCGTCCGGGGCGTGCCGAGTCAGGTGTTGCGGAAGACGCTAGTTCTCGTCCGCCGCGAGGGAGGAGTCGCACTCCGCGCGGGTCCGCTCGATGCGGCGCAGGAGGCTCTCCTTGTGCTCGTAGGTGTGGGAGCGCGCGATGTCGCCGGCCTCGTGCGTGATGTAGCGGAAGAAGTAGTGGCCGTCGAAGTCCTCGTAGATGCGGAACTTGGGCGTCTCCTCACGGTCGAAGGCGTCGATCGTGCTGTCCTCGATCTCCGCGTCGGCGGCGGAGGCGCGCACGCACTCGATGCCGTGCAGGCACTCGTCCTTGGACGGGAAGATGATCGACGACATGAGGATGTGCCCGTTGGAGGCGCAGAGGTTGAAGCAGTAGCGGCCCTCGTTCTCAACCACGACGTACTGTCCCATGAGTATCACCACCGTAAGGTCGTAGCGAACAGATTATTCCTTACACTATCGTGACGCGCCCCGTACCGTGGCAACAAGTACGCAGGCGGTCGGTTTTGTTCGGGGAGGAGAGCGGCGCGCCTTCTCAGCGGAATACGGGCAGGAAAAATGGGGTAGTATCTCTGTACATCCCCCGAAAAGACGGGTCGGCGTGGTCGGGGGACGCGCCGGCCCACCAGGACGCAAAGACCCCGGTCGCCGTGGCGGCCGGGGTCTCGTCGTGTCCGGGTGACGGCCTCTTTGCGGGAGCGCTCTCGCATACGTCAGAGTTCCTGGAGCGCCAACTGGGAAAAGGTCGCTGGAACTCTGAGATATGCGAGAGCGCTCCGGCTTCCGGGCTGGAAGGGCGGGCGAGAAGAACCTCTCGCCGTGGCGTCTAGCGTGCCTCTCCGCGCAGCGCGGCGTCGCGGCCGGCGTCGAAGGCCGCGAGGTTGGCCTCCACCGTCGCGGGTGGCACGCAGGCGCGCACGGCGTCGCGCCAGAGCTCGGCGTCGAAGGGCAGCGCCGTGGAGAGCGCGCCCACGAGCACCACGTTGGTGGAGCGCGGCGTGCCGAGGCCGCGCGCGATCACGCCGGCGTCCAGCAGGTGGGCGCCCATCTCGCGCAGGCGCTCGTCCACGCGCTCGGGCATCGTGAAGTTGCCGATGTTCACGGAGACGGGCGTGATCTGCTCGTCGTTGACGAACATCTTGCCGCCCTCGGCGAGGTAGTGCTGGGCGCGCAGGGCTTCCACGGCCTCGAAGGCCACCACCACGTCGGCGCAGCCGTCGTCGCAGACCATGGTGGAGACGTGCTCGCCCAGGCGGATGACGGTGCTCACGGAGCCGCCGCGCTGGCTCATGCCGTGGATTTCGGAGACCTTGACGTCGAGCCCGGCACCGGCGGCGACCGTCGCCAGCAGCTTGCCCGCGAGGATCGTGCCCTGGCCGCCCACGCCCACGAGGAGGATGGTCTTGGTGCCGTCCACGACGGCGCCGTTCTTCTCGGTATCAGCCATTGCTTACTCCTTCGTGATGCAGCCGAACGGGCAGGACTGGACGCACTGGTCGCACCCGACGCACTGCGTGGGGTCGATCGCGGCCGTGCCGTCCTTGGCGCGCCCGAGGGCGGGGCAGCCGATCTTGATGCACTGGCCGCACGCGCGGCAGTCGCGGATGGTGGGCTGCTTGCCGCGGCTGCGGTCGATGAGGCGGCACGGCGCCTTGAAGACGATGACGGAGAGCTGCTCGGTGTTGGCCACGGCGGCCTTGAGCGCGGCGCGCACGGCCTGGAGGTCCTGGGCGTCAACCTCGACCAAGTCCTCCACGCCCATCGCGCGGCACAGGGCGAGAAGGTCGAGGGCCTTGCCGCTGGGGTTGTCCAGCGGGCCTATCTTGTGCGAGCTGTCCGTGAGGGTGACGCCGTTCACGGGGTTGCCCTGCGTGCCGGTCATGGCCGTGGTGCGGTTGTCCAGGATGCAGAGGGTGCCCGTGCCGCCGTTGTAGATGGTGCCGAGCATGCTCGTGATGCCGGAGTGGGCGAAGGTGGAGTCGCCGATGACGCCCACGACGGGACGGCCGGTGCGATCGGGCGCGCCGGCGAGCTCCATGCCGTGCGCCATGGAGAGCGAGGCGCCCATGTCGATGACCGTGTGGCACGCGCCGTAGGGCGCGACGGCGCCGAGCGTGTAGCAGCCGATGTCGCCGGTGACGATGGCCTTGAGGCGGCGCAGCTCGCAGAAGACGAGGCGGTGCGGGCAGCCGGGGCAGAACGCCGGCGGGCGCGGCGGGAGGTCCGTGGCTGCGTCGAGGTGCGCGGGCTGTTCCACGCCGAAGGAGGCGCGGATGACCTGGGGCTTGAGCTCGCCGGCGACGGGGAGCGGCGCGACGGGCGGCTCGGCGAGCGCAATGCCGAGGGCGCGGACGCGCGAGGAGAAGTAGTCGCTGGCCTCCTCGATTACGTAGCACGCGTCGACGGATGCGGCAAAGTCGGCGAGCGCGCGGGCGGGTAGCGGCCAGGCGAGGCCGAGCTTGAACGTGGAGGCCTCGGGCAGCGCCTCGCGGACGTGCTGGTAGACGGCACCGGCGCAGATGACGCCGATCTTCTCGCTGCGGCGCTCGACCTTGTTGAACGAGCAGGTCTCGGCGTAGGCCTCGAGCTCGGCCTGGCGCTCGTCCACGACCACGCGGCGCTTGACCGCGTTGGCGGGCATCATGACGTACTTGGGGATGTCGTCCGCGTAGTCGCGCGGGGCCACGGCCTCGCGCGCGCCGGACGCCGAGACGAGCGTGCGGGTGTGCGCGATGCGCATGGTCTCGTGCAGCATGACCGGCGTGTCAAAGCGCTCGGAGAGCTCGAAGGCGGCGCGGGCCATCTCGTAGCAGTCCTGCGAGTCGGCGACGTCGAGGCAGGGGATGCGGCCAAAGGCGGCGTAGAAGCGCGAGTCCTGCTCGTTCTGGGACGAGTAGCAGGACGGGTCGTCCGCGGCCAGGAGCACGAGGCCGGCGTTCACGCCGGTGGACGCGGCCGCCATGAAGGGGTCGGCGGCCACGTTGACGCCCACGTGCTTCATCGTGACGAGTGAGCGCACGCCGGCGATGGCGGCGCCGAGGCCCACCTCGAAGGCGACTTTCTCGTTGGGGGACCACTCGCAGTAGACGTCGTCCTTGCGCACGAGGGCCTCGAGCGTCTCGGTGGACGGCGTGCCGGGGTAGCCCACGCCGACGGCCACGCCGGCCTCCCAGGCGCCCTGGGCGATGGCCTCGTTTCCGGACATGAGGTGTTTGTCCATGTCTCTCCTCTCGATGAGACAAAGGGGACAGGTTCCTTTGTCTCATATAATTCTCAATGAGACAAAGGAACCTGTCCCCTTTGTCTCATGCCTCTCCTAGCGGCGCGTCTCGCGCGCGACGAGGGCGTCGGCCCCGTACTTGGCGCGCAGCGCCGGCTTCTCGATCTTGCCCGTCGGGTTTCTCGGCACGGGCGCAAAGATGACCGTGCGCGGCCGCTTGTAGCGCGGCAGCCTCTTGCAGAACGTCGTGACGTCGTCCTCGGTGAGCGTGGCGCCCGCCTTGAGCTCGATGACCGCGGCCGGGATCTCGCCCAGGCGCTCGTCGGGCAGGCCGATCACCGCCACGTCCTTGATCGCGGGGTGCCCCATGAGGAAGTCCTCGATCTCCACGGGATAGATGTTCTCGCCGCCCATGATGACGACGTCCTTCTTGCGGTCCACCAGCCAGTAGAAGCCGTCCTCGTCCTGGCGCGCCATGTCGCCGGTGTGCAGCCACCCGTCCACGAGGGTCTCGGCCGTGGCCTCGGGGTCCTTGTAGTAGCACTCCATGAGGCCGGGGCCCTGCACGCAGAGCTCGCCGACCTCGCCGGGCGCGACCTCGGCGCCGTCTTCGCCCACGATCTTGCAGCTCCAGCGGTAGCCGGGCACGCCGATTGCGCCCACGTGGTCGATGTTCTCGAGCCCCAGGTGCACGCAGCCCGGGCCCATCGACTCCGAGAGGCCGTAGTTGGTGTCGTAGTCGTGGTGCGGGAAGACCTCGCGCCAGCGGCGAATCAGGCTCTCCGGGACGGGCTGCGCGCCGATGTGCATGAGGCGCCACTGGTCCAGGCAGTAGTTGTCCAGCCGCACCGTGCCCTCCTCGAGCGCCACGAGGATGTCCTGCGCCCAGGGCACGAGCAGCCACACGATCGTGCAGCCCTCGTTGGAGACGGTCTCCAGCACGGTCTTGGGCGAGACGCCGCGCAACAGTACGCCGCGGCCGCCCACCATGAGGCTGCCCAGCCAGTGCATGCACGCGCCCGTGTGGTAGAGCGGCGGGATGCACAGGAAGACGTCGTCGTGCGTCTGGTGGTGGTGCGCCTGCTCCATCTCGGCCGCCTGCGTGAGGCTCTGGTGGTGGTGCAGGATCGCCTTGGGGAAGCCAGTGGTGCCGCTGGAGAAGTAGATCGCGGCGTCCTCGTCCTCGGAGAGCGGGACGCGCGGGTCTGCCGAGGAGCAGAGGCTCGCCAGCTCGCGGTAGCTCTCCGCCCAGGTGGGGCAGTCGTCGCCCACGAAGAAGAGCAGGCGGCCCGCCTGGATGCGGTCCACGATCTCCTCCACGCGGCCGATGAACTCCGGTCCAAAGACGAGGATGTCCACGTCCGCCTTGTCCAGGCAGTACTCGATCTCGTCGGCCGAGTAGCGGAAGTTCAGCGGCACCACCGTGGCGCCCGACTTGAGGACGCCAAAGTAGAGCGGCAGCCACTCGATGCAGTTGTAGAGCAGGATGGCGACCTTGTCGTCCTTGCGCACGCCGCGCGACAGCAGCAGGTTGGCAAAGCGGTTGGCCTTCTCGTCAAAGACGGACCAGGTCATCTCGCGGCGGAACGGCTCGTCGTCGGTGGTCTCCACCAGGTCGTAGTCGCGCCAGGTGATGTGGCGGTTCTCGCGCCGCTCGGGATTGACCTCCACGAGGGCGACCTCGCTCGGGTACTTCTCGGCGTTCGCGCGCAGCATGTCGACGATGGTCATGTTCTGGCCTTTCGGGTCTTGTCACACAGCTCCCACATCATAGCCCGCCGCCGCGGGCGAGAAGGACGTGCGTGCCGCGCGCGTAACGCGACCGTGACGTGCCGGCGCGATGTTCTTCTCGCCCTGTGCGCGTGTCCGCCAATACGCGACTTTCAACGTTTCGAGGCCCGATTCCGTGCGAAATCGCGTATTGAGCGTTGCCAGTACGCGACTTCCAACGTTTTAACCGTCCAAAACGTTGGAAGTCGCGAATTTGTATCCCGGAATGCGGCCCGAGCCGTGTGCTACCCTCGTGGCGAGAAGAACCGCGGACCCGGGAGGTCATATGCGACGGCTGCTCGTGGTGGAGGACGATGCGCGGCTGCGCGACGAGCTCTGCGTGCTGCTCGCGCGCAACGGCTACGAGGCCACGGCGCTCGCGACCTTCGACGACGCGGCCGAGCAGATCCTGGCCGCGGCGCCCGACCTGGTGCTCCTCGACCTCAACCTGCCCGGCGTCGACGGCACCTACGTCTGCCGCGAGGTGCGCCGGCGCTCGAGCGTCCCCATCGTCGTGGTGACCTCGCGCGACAACGACATGGACGAGCTGCTCACGCTCTCGTTCGGCGCGGACGACTTCGTCCCCAAGCCCTACAACGACCAGGTCCTTCTCGCCCACGTGGCGACGGTCCTCAAGCGCAGCTACGGCGAGGGCGCCGCCTCCGCGGAGCTCACGCACGCCGGCGTCACGCTCGACACGGCGCGCTGCAGCGTGAGCTACCAGGGCCGCACGGCCGAGCTCACCAAGAACGAGCTGCGCATTCTCGCGCTGCTCATGCGCAACGTTGGCGCGGTCGTGAGCCGCCAGCGCATCCAGGAGGAGCTCTGGGCCTCCGACGAGTTCGTGGACGACAACACGCTCACGGTGAACGTGAGCCACCTGCGCTCCACGCTCGCAAAGATCGGCGTGGAGGACTTCGTGCGCACCAAGCGCGGCATGGGCTACCTGGTGGAGTAGGGGGCGAGAAGAACGTGGGCTTTGGGGCCTACATCGCCGACCGGCTGGTGCCGCTCGCCGTGGGCGCGGTGGCGCTCGCGTTTGCCGCGCTGGTCATGGTCGTGTACGGCATGGACGCGGCGGCGGTGGCCTTCGTCTGCGGGGTGCTCGTGCTGGCTGCGGCCGCGGCGCTCGTGCTGGACTGGCTGCACCGGCGCGCGTTCTACCAGCGGCTCGAGGACGCCCTTGACGCGCTGGACGAGACCTACCTCGCCACGGAGCTCACCGAGCGCCCGTCCTTCCCGGAGGGCCAGCTCCTCTACGACGCGCTCGACCGCGAGTCCCGCGCCATGCGCGACCGCATCGCCGCCGCGCGCCGCCGCTCGCGCGAGTACCGCGAGTACGTTGAGACCTGGGTGCACGAGATCAAGACGCCGATCGCGGCCGCGCGCCTCGTGGCCCGCAACAACCCCTCGCCGGCCACGGAGTCCATGGACGCCGAGCTGGACCAGATTGAGGGCTACGTGGAGCAGGCGCTCTACTACTCGCGCGGCACCTCGCTCGACCGCGACTTCCAGATCCGACAGGTCGTGCTGGCAGACGTGGTGCGCGACGCGCTGCGCCACAAGGCCCGCACGCTGATCGACGCGCACGTGGCGCCCGAGCTGGGCGAGCTCGACCTCACGGTGCGCGCCGACCCCAAGTGGCTGTCGTTCGTGATCGGCCAGGTGCTCGTGAACGCCGCCAAGTACCGGGGCGAGAAGGACGGGGAGGGTCGCGTCCGCATTTGGGCCGAGCGCCGCGGGACCGGCCTGGACGCCTGGGAGACGGTGCTCGCGGTCGCCGACGACGGGATCGGCATCCCGGCCTCCGACGTGGGCCGAGTCTTCGACAAGGGCTTCACCGGCGAGAACGGCCGACGCTTCGCGCGCTCCACGGGCATGGGGCTCTACCTCGTGCGCGAGCTCTGCGACAAGATGGGCGTGCGCGCGTGGCTCGAGTCCGAGGAGGGCGTCGGCACCACCGTCTTTCTCGCCTTCCCCGACAGTGCGCGGCAGTGAGACAAGGGGGCCGTGCAAAGGGGACAGTCACTTTTGCACGGCCAACCTTGCGAAAGCGTAAGGGAGCGATAAGCCCGTTCGATGGCACCGCCCTTCTCGCCAGGCGAGTATGGTCGTGTACCAGAAGGCCAACCGAGAGGAATCGAAATGGCACCTTCGCACGCCCAGCCCGCGCAGCCCGTCCTGTCCTGCCGGGACGTCGAGAAGCTCTACGGAACCCGCGACAACGTCACGCGCGCCCTCGACGGCGTGTCGTTCGACGTCGCCGCCGGCGAGTACGTTGCCATCATGGGCCCGTCCGGCTCGGGCAAGACCACGCTCCTGAACTGCGTCTCAACGATCGACCGCCCCACCTCCGGCCACATCTACGTGGACGGCCAGGACATCACCGCCCTGCGCCCGGGCCAGCTCTCCAAGTTTCGCCGCGAGCGCCTGGGCTTCGTCTTCCAGGACTCCAACCTGCTCGACACCCTCACCGCGCGCGAGAACATCGCGCTGGCGCTCACGATCAACCACACGCCCGCCAAGGAGGTCGCGGCCCGCGTGGGCGGCGTGGCCCGTCGCCTGGGCGTCGCCGACGTGCTCGACAAGTTCCCGCACGAGATGTCCGGCGGCCAGAAGCAGCGCGTCGCCGCGGCCCGCGCCATCGTGACCGACCCGTCGCTGGTCTTGGCCGACGAGCCCACCGGCGCCCTCGACTCGCGCAACTCGCGCCTGCTCCTGGAGAGCCTCGAGGAGCTCAACGACGCCGGCGCCACGATCATCATGGTCACGCACGACTCCTTCGCCGCGAGCTACGCCCGCCGCGCGCTCTTCCTCAAGGACGGCCGCGTCTGGAACGAGCTCGTCCGCGGCACCAAGACGCGCAAGACCTTCTTCAACGAGATCATGGACGTCGTGTCCTTCCTGGGAGGGGAGGGCGCAGATGTACGCTAGGATCGCGCTCGGCAACGTCCGCAAGTCCTTCCGGGACTTCTCGGTCTTCTTCCTCACGCTGGCCTTCGGCGTCTGCGTGTTCTACGCCTTCGGCTCCATCACCGACCAGGCCGCCGTCATCCAGATGGCCGCCGACCAGCGCCGCATGGTGCAGGCGCTCGCGGACATCCTCTCCGGCCTCTCGGTGTTCGTCGTGGTCATCCTCGGGTTTCTCGTGGTCTACGCCAACCGCTTCCTCATCCGGCGACGCAAGCGCGAGTTCGGCATCTACCTCACGCTCGGCATGGACATCCGCCACGTGTCGCTCATCGTCGTCATAGAGACGCTCGTGGTGGGCGTGGTCGCGCTGGCGGTGGGCCTGCTGCTGGGCCTCGCGCTCTCGCAGGTCATGATGTACGTCACGGCGGGGCTCTTCGAGGCCACGATCAGGGGCTTCGTCTTTGCGTTCTCGCCGGCCGCGGCGCTCTCCACGGTGGCGTGCTTCGCGGGCATCTTCCTCGTGACGCTCGTCTTCAACGTGTCCACGGTCAGCCGCTACAAGCTCATCGACCTCATCAACGCGGACAAGGTGAGCGAGAAGGTCCGTCTGCGCAGCCTGCCGCTCTCCGTGGTGCTCTTCCTCGTGTCGCTCGCGCTCATCGGCGTGGCGTACAAGACGCTGCTCGAGCACGGCATGATGGAGGAGGGCCCGTACTTTGCCATTGCCACGGGACTCGTCACGGTGGGCACGCTGCTCTTCTTCTTCTCGATCTCCGGCTTTGCCCTGCGCGCGCTCCAGGCGACCCCGCGCGCCTACCTCAGCGGCCTCAACATGTTTGTGATGCGCCAGCTCAACAGCCGCATCAACACCGCGTGGCTCTCCATCTCCCTGGTGTGCGCGATGCTCTTCCTCGCCATCTGCGGCGTGTGCACGGGCTTCTCTGTCGCCACGGGCATGAACGAGAGCCTGCGCGTGGGCACGGTCTACGACATGTCGCTCGTGAGCTACCCCATGGGCATGGTCGTGCAGGACGCCGCGCCGCACGAGGAGGGCCCGGCCGCGGCGGACGGCTACGACGCCATCGCCCGCCTGCGCGCGGACATCCCCGACTACGACGAGCTCTTCCGCGACGCCGTCCAGGTCAACCAGTACACCTACGACGCCGACGGCAACCCGATCGTGGACACCACCGTGGAGGAGCTCTTTGCCAACACGGACTTCACCGGCAACGCCACCGTGCAGACCATGATGCAGGGCAACACCGATCAGCGCCTCACCGTGGTGCCCGTCTCCGAGTACAACGCCCTGGCCCGGATGGCGGGCGAGAAGACCGTGGAGCTCGCGGACGGCGAGTGCCTGCTCTGGAACGACCTCTCGTCCCTCGACGAGCTCTGGGACGCCGTGACCGAGCAGAACCCGGAGGTCGAGGTCGGCGGCAAGACGCTGCGCTTTGCCGCGGAGCCGCTCGTGCACCTGCTCTTCTCGGACACGACCGCCGGCGGCACGGTCTCCGGAGCGCTCGTGGTTCCGGACGACATGGTGCCCGCGGGTGCCGGCCCCAGCGTCACCTCGGTGAACCTCATATACAACGGCGAGCGCGCGGAGGTGGAGCCTGCCGCCGTCGCCGCGATCGACGAGGCCTACGGTGACGTCATTGGCCAGGGCTCCACGCTCGCCGCCTGGCCGGTCTGGAACCTCACGACCGCCCAGGGGCTGCTCGACCAGTCCTCCGGCACCACCGTCGTGGTCACCTACCTGGCGATCTACATCGGCGTGGTCCTGCTCGTGTGCTGCGCGACGGTGCTCGCCCTCCAGCAGCTCTCCGAGGCGGCGGACAACGTGGGCCGCTACCGCGTGCTTTCTGAGCTGGGAGCCGAGAAGCGCATGGTCGACCACGCCCTTCTCGCCCAGATCGGCGTGTACTTCCTCTTCCCGCTGGTGGTTGCCGTGGCGCACGCGGCGGTGGCGCTCTCCGTGGTGAACGACATCGTGGTCCTGCTCACGGGCTTCCAGATCGGCACGGCGCTCGCGGGCACGGTGGCCTTCGTGGTGGCGCTCTACGGCGGCTACTTCCTCGTGACCTACCTCACGTCGCGGAGCATGCTCGCCCGCGGGTAGCCCCGCGTCCCGTGCAACGCGCCCCTCGCGACGGGGTACCATCTCATCGTCCGCAACCAAGCGAGAGGAGTTCCTCATGGCACGTGTCTTCATCAGCCCGAGCAGGTACGTCCAGGGACCCGGCGAGCTCGCCCGCCTTGGCGACTACACCAAGGCCTACGGCGCCCACGCGCTCGTGGTCATCTCCGCCGGCGGCCTGCGCCGCTTCGGCGACGTGGTCTCCAAGAGCCTCGAGGACGCCGGCGTGGCCTGCACCTACGACAACTTCAACGGCGAGTGCTCCCAGGCCGAGATCGACCGCCTCGTGGAGGTGCTGCGCGGGTGCGGCGCCGACGTCGTCGTGGGCGTGGGCGGCGGCAAGATCTTCGACACCGCCAAGGCCGTGGCCGCGGCCGTGGACGTGCCGGTGGTGATCGTGCCCACCATCGCCGCCACGGACGCCCCGTGCTCGGCGCTCTCCGTCATCTACACCGACGACGGCCAGTTCAAGGAGTACCAGTTCTTCAAGCAGAACCCCAACCTCGTCCTCATGGACACCGACGTCATCGCCAAGAGCCCGGTGCGCCTGACGGTCTCCGGCATGGGCGACGCGCTGGCCACCTACTTCGAGGCCCGCGCCTGCAAGCGCTCCGACGCCACCACCTGCGCCGGCGGCCACGTGACCGAGGCCGCCATGGCGCTCGCGCAGCTCTGCTACGAGACGCTCATCTCCGACGGCGTGAAGGCCAAGCTCGCGCTCGAGGCCGGCGCCTGCACCGAGTCCGTCGAGAAGGTCATCGAGGCCAACACGCTGCTCTCCGGCCTGGGCTTCGAGTCCGCGGGTCTGGCCGGCGCGCACGCCATCCACAACGGCATGACCGCGATGCCCGAGACCCACGCCTACTACCACGGCGAGAAGGTCGCCTTTGGCACGCTGACGCAGCTCGTCCTGGAGAACGCCGACGAGCTCTACGAGGTGCTCGACTTCTGCGTCGAGGTCGGCCTGCCGGTGACGTTTGCCCAGCTCGGCGTCAAGGACGCGAGCTACGAGCGCGTGCTCGAGGTGGCAAAGCTCGCCTGCGCGCCCACCGACACCCTCGGCAACATGCCCTTCGAGGTTACGCCCGAGAAGGTCGCCGCGGCCATGCTCGCCGCCGACGCCTACGGCCGCGCCGCCCTCGGCGAGTAGCGGGCGGGCGTTCTTCTCGCCGCACGGGGCTCCCGGGACGGGAGGAGAACGCAAAACCGAGTGTTACCAGCAAGCTCCGACTTTGCGTGCCGAGAAGGACGCAGGGTCGGAGCATTTTGTCCGGACGGGACGGTGGCGGACGGCAATTCTCGACTTTGCGGGCCCGGGCGGGCTGCGGCGCACGCAGAACCGAAAGAATCCGGAAACGCGCGGTTTTGCGTGCTGACGGCGCGCCCAGCCCCGCGACGCGCGCCCCAAGACGCACAAAAGCGGGGCCGGCGCCCAGGTGGGAGCCGGCCCCGCAGCATGTGCGTGTGAGCTGGGACCTACGCGTCCTTCTCGCCCTCGAGCGAGGCGTAGAACGTGGCGTGGTCGAAGACGTCCTTGATGGTCTGGCCGTTGACGAAGGGGAGCGCGAGGAACTCGTCAACCGTGGGGACGAGCTCGGAGCAGTCGACGAAGTGGTTCTTCTCGTTGCGACGGCTGGTGTCCTGCGCGCGCCAGGACTCGTAGTTGCAATCCGTGAGGTAATAGACGCTGGAGCCGATCTTCATGTAGACGGAGTGGTTGCAGTGTAGGTACTCGACCAGACCCTCGTAGTCGATATCGAGAGCCTCGGCTGCCTTCTTTCCCATGGCGATCCCCTTTCGTCGGAGGCCAATCGGACGTTAGAGAGAGTTTAACCCGTGGGGCGGACAGTTATGCGCACGTTTGCTGACTGTTAGGCGAGCGTCGGCCGAGCGGTCAGCGGGCGGCGCGCCGCGCCCTCAGTCGGCGGTGCCGAGAAGAACGCGCTCCAGCTCGTCAGGCGTGTCCACGAAGGTGGTCGCCCCGGCGGCGAGAAGCTCGTCCACGCTGCGGAATCCCCAGGTGCAGCTCACGCACGGGCAGCCTACGTTGGCCGCGGTCTGGACGTCCACCTCGGAGTCGCCGATGTAGACAAGGCTGTCGCGTGTGGCACCCATCCGCTCGAGGGCCGCCTCCACCATGTCCGGCGCGGGCTTCTTGCGGATGCCCGCGGCCTCGTTCTCGCCGAGAACCGTGTCGAAGGCGCCGGGGAACTGGCGCGCGATGAGCTCCTGCACGGCAAAGTCGCCCTTGTTGGATACCACCGCCAGGCGCACGCCCGCCGCACGCAGGTGGGCCAGGAGCTCGGGGATGCCGGGGTAGGGGCCGGTGTGGTCCTCGCAGTGGGCGGCGTAGTGAGTGCAGAAGTCCTCGTAGACGGCGTCCTGTTCCGCAGCGCTGGTGCCGGCGGGGACGGCGCGCTCGATGAGCTTGCGGATGCCGTTGCCCACGAAGCGCCGGACGTCGTCGAGCGTGTGCTGCGGCATCCCGTGCGCCGCGAGCGCGGCGTTGGTGGAGAGATGCAGGTCCTCGATGGTGTTCAGCAAAGTTCCGTCGAGGTCGAAGACCACGGTTTCGTAGGCGGGCATGGGTGCTCCTTCGGTTGGCCGCTGAAGAGGGTAGCACGTGCGCCGCCGCGAGGTTCTTCTCGCCGCGCGGGTTAGAAATTACCGGCTCGTCCCCGTTCTTCTCGGCGCTTGGGTTAGAAATACCGGCTCGTCCCCCCTTCCCGCGCGGTTTCGACGGGGACGACGCGGTATTTCTAACCCGAGCGGGCCCTCAGACGGGGACGACGCGGTATTTCTAACCCGCACGTCGAGAAGGGCCGCGCGCCCGGCGCGATTATTGTGCTTCGGTTACGCCCGCGCCCCGCCCCGCCTGCCCGTAGTACAATCACCCCCGCTGTGGCGTGCGCCGTCTACGCGCGCCGCGGCCATCCGGAAGGCGCCGCCCGTACGGCACGGGGCGGCAGGACGAGAAAGGCAGCACATGGACTCCCACACCATGCACACCCACACCTGCGGCGAGCTGCGTCGCGAGCACATCGGCCAGACGGTCACGCTGACCGGCTGGGTCTGGCACCGCCGCGACCACGGTGGCCTCATCTTCGTTGACCTGCGCGACCGCGACGGCGTGACGCAGGTCTCCTTTGACCCGGAGCACTCCGGCGGCGAGGCGTTCCACGCGGCCGAGACCATCCGCTCCGAGTGGCCGATCAAGGTCACCGGCGTCGTGCGCGAGCGCCCCGAGGGCATGGACAACCCCAAGCTCGCGACCGGCGAGGTCGAGGTCCTCATCGACCAGATTGAGGTCCTCAACTCCTCCAAGACGCCGCCCTTCCAGATCGAGGACCACGTGGACACCTCCGAGGACGTCCGCCTGCGCTACCGCTACCTCGACCTGCGCCGCCCGCGCATGACGGCCAACCTCAAGATGCGCTCCGACTTCACCTTCGCGCTGCGCCAGGCGCTGCACGACCGCGAGTTCCTCGAGGTGGAGACCCCCGCGCTCTTCAAGTCCACGCCCGAGGGCGCGCGCGACTTCCTCGTGCCGTCCCGCACCCAGCCCGGCCACTTCTACGCGCTGCCGCAGTCCCCGCAGCTGCTCAAGCAGCTCCTCATGGTCGGCGGCGTGGAGCGCTACTACCAGGTCGCCAAGTGCTTCCGCGACGAGGACCTGCGCGCCGACCGCCAGCCCGAGTTCACGCAGGTGGACATCGAGATGAGCTTCGTCGAGCAGGACGACGTCATGGGCGCGCTCGAGGACGTGCTGGCGGACGCCTTCGCCAAGATGGGCGTCGAGATGCCCACCCCGCTGCGCCGCCTGGACTACTGGGACGCGATGGACACCTACGGCTCCGACAAGCCTGACACCCGCTTTGGCATGGAGCTCCACGACGTGACCAAGATCTTCTCGGCCTCCAAGTTCAAGCTCTTCGCGAGCGCGGCGGCCACCGAGGGCCAGTACGTCAAGGCCATCAACGCCAAGGGCGCCGGCGCCTGGCCGCGCGCGCAGATCGACAAGCTGGCGAACGTCGCCGCCGAGTTTGGCGCCAAGGGCCTCGCGTGGATCGCGTTCCGCGAGGACGGCTCCGTGAACAGCCCGATCGTCAAGTTCTTCTCGGACGAGGAGATGGACGCGCTCAAGGCCGAGATGGGCGTCGAGCTGGGCGACCTCGTGATGTTTGCCGTGGCCGACCGCAAGACGGCGGACGAGATCCTGGGCGGCATGCGCCTGCACATGGCAAGCGCGCTCGACGTGCCGCGGGAGGGCCACGACTTCCTCTGGGTGGTCAACTTCCCGCTCTTCCACTGGGACGACGAGACCAAGCGCTACGAGGCCGAGCACCAGCCCTTCACCCTGCCCACCGAGCTCGACGTCGAGAAGATCAAGGCCGATCCGCTGGCCATCGGCTCCGCGACGTACGACTTCGTCATGGACGGCTGCGAGGCGGGCGGCGGCGGCATGCGTATCCACAACTCCCAGATGCAGCTCGACATGCTCGAGCTCATGGGCTTCACGGTGGAGCGCGCCCGCGAGCAGTTCGGCTTCCTGATGGACGCCCTCGAGTACGGCGCGCCCCCGATGGGCGGCTTCGCGCTCGGCCTCGACCGCGTGTGCATGCTGCT
>CAUGFC010000041.1 GCA_959598545.1 uncultured Olsenella sp.
GAGCACCACGACGACGTCGTAGTCCGTGGAGTAGCCCTCGGTGTTCTCCGCGACGTTGCCCTCGCTGATGCCGAGCGTCTGAGCCACGCCGAGCGCCGCGGAGCGGGAGCCGCCGTTGTAGTAGACCCACGAGGCCGTGTGGTCCATGGACTCGTCGCTGTCGGCGTAGGGGGAGAAGCCCGCGCCTTCGAGCTCGGTGGACTTGCTCGCCGCGAGGCCGCTCACCTCGGTGCCGTTGAGGACGAGGACCCTGCCGGAGAAGGTCGGCTCGTCGGTGGAGTTCGCGGCGTCGTCCTCGGCCTGGGACGAGGAGCTGACGCCGATGGAGCCGGCGACGCCCGCGGTGAGGTCCTGGCTCTCGTCCTCGTACGGGGGCAGGCCGGCGTCGACGCGCTCCATCATCTCCATCCAGGAGGACTCGATGGGGATCTCGTACCAGAGGTCGTTGATGTACTGGGAGTCGGTGGGCGTCTGGCCGGAGTAGAAGCCGCTGTCCACGTCGAAGTCCTGAAACTGCATCGCGAGGCTCACGATGTCAGTGACGCTCAGGGGGTAGACCGTGACGCTCTCGGCGAGCGTGGAGACGGTGTTGGCCATGGTGACCGGGTCGAGCTTCAGGATCTTCTTCACGATGGCGCCAATGATCATGCGCTGGTTTGCGGCGCGGTAGAAGTCGCCTCCGCCGTAGGCGTCATAGGCGTGACGCGAGCGCGCGAGCGCGAGGGCGGTCTTGCCGTCGAGGTGATGCTCGCCCGCCTCGAGGTTGATGTGGGCGTAGCGCTCGTCCACGACGTCGACCGGGAGGGTGACGTCGATGCCGCCGATGGCGTCGACGATGGAGATGAGCTGCTCGAAGTCGATCTCGGCGTAGGCGGAGATCTCGACTCCGGCAAAGTCCTCGACGACCTCCATCATGTAGGCGCCCTGGCCGATCGAGTAGGCGTCGTTGATCTTGCGCGTGCCGTTGACGCCCATGTCGACCATGGTGTCGCGCGGGATGGAGATGAGCGTGACCTTCTGCGCCGGCGCGTCGACGCGGGCGAGGATGATCGTGTCGGAGCGGAAGTTGGAGGCGTCGGAGCCCCAGGACTCGGCGCGTCCCTCGCTCTTGTCGACGCCCAGAAGCAGCATGTAGAAGGGGTCCTGCGGCTTGACGGGCTCGGTGAGCTGCGCCTTGAGCTCGTCGGGGACGTTCTGGCTGAGGGCGCCGTTGATGCGGATTATGTAGGCGGCAGCGGCGACGCCCACGCCGACGAAGGCGACGAGGAGCGTGACGAGAAGGACGCGCAGCACGCGCCCGCGACGCTTCTTCCTGCGACGGGTGGTGTAGGACCCGATGCCCTCCGCGCGGCTTGCCGCGTGGCGCGGGGAAGAAGAGGAGGAGCGACGGCTCGTGCTGGGAGCCTGTGAGGACATTCCGGCGCCGTGTCGGCTCTGCGAGAGTCGGACCTGCTCGGCGCTTGTCATGCGACGATGGGTCTTTCTTTCGGCCAAGGGGCCTCCCTAATGCCTTTCGGGGCAAAGCCCCGTCAGAAGGACGGTCGGACTTGTCAATGATAGGCAAGCGAGATGTTGCCTGAGTGTAAGTGGCCAAAAATCGCGCTATTCTCTATAAACTGTCACTGTTTGATGATGGTCGGTACCAGCAAAGGGAGAAGACACCTATGAGCGAGGCTACGCCCAGGCAGTTCGTGGCGGTTCTGGACTTCGGCGCCCAGTACGGGCAGCTGATCGCACGTCGCGTGCGCGACCTGCATGTCTATTCGGAGATCGTGCCGTGCGACATCCCTGCGGACGAGCTCGCCGCCATGGGCCCCTCCGCGCTGATTCTCTCCGGCGGCCCGGCGAGCGTGTACGCCGAGGACGCGCCGACCGTTGACCCCGCGATCTTCGAGCTGGGCCTGCCGGTGCTGGGCTTCTGCTACGGCCACCAGACCATGGCCGTGGCGCTGGGCGGCGAGGTCGCGCACTCCGAGGTGGGCGAGTACGGCCCGGCGACCATCGTGCGCGACGGTGAGTCCACGCTGTTCGCGGGCACGCCCGACGAGCAGACCGTCTGGATGAGCCACCGCGACGCCGTGAGCCGCGTGCCCGAGGGCTTCGTCGTCACGTCGCACACGGACGTGTGCCCGGTGGCGTCCATGGAGTGCGCCGAGCGCAGGTTCTTCTCGACCCAGTTCCACCCGGAGGTGCGCCACACCGAGTACGGCCGCACGCTGCTTGAGAACTTCCTCTTCGGCGTCTGCGGACTCGAGGCCACGTGGACCATGGACAACATCATCGACGAGAAGGTCGCGGAGATCCGCGCGCAGGTGGGCGACCGCAAGGTGATCCTGGGCCTCTCCGGCGGCGTTGACTCCTCCGTGGTGGCCGCGCTCGTGCACCGTGCGATCGGCGACCAGCTGACCTGCGTCTTCGTGAACCATGGCATGCTGCGTAAGGGCGAGCCCGAGATGGTCGAGGAGGTCTTCCGCGACCAGTTCCAGGTCCCGCTCGTGCACGTGCACGCCGAGCAGCGCTACGAGCGCCTGCTCGCCGGCGTGACCGAGCCGGAGGAGAAGCGCCGTCGCATCGGCTCCGAGTTCTGGAAGGTCTTCTTCGACGAGGCCCAGCGCATCGGCGGCGTGGAGATGCTCGCGCAGGGTACCATCTACCCCGACATCATCGAGTCCGGCGCGCGCAAGACCGGCGGCAAGGCCTCCACGATCAAGAGCCACCACAACCTGATCCCGTTCCCCGAGGGCGTGCACTTCGACCTCATCGAGCCGCTTGACCACTTCTTCAAGGACGAGGTGCGCGAGCTGGGCGTGGCGCTCGGCCTGCCGGACCGCATGGTCTACCGCCAGCCGTTCCCGGGCCCGGGCCTGGCGATCCGCATCATCGGCGAGGTGACCTCCGAGAAGCTGGAGATCCTCAAGAACGCCGACGCCATCGTGCGCGAGGAGCTGGACGCCTACAACGAGCGCCTCTTCGAGGAGACCGGGGAGCGCAACTCCGAGCACAGCTGCTGGCAGTACTTTGCCGTGCTGCCCGACATCCGCTCGGTGGGCGTCATGGGCGACGAGCGTACCTACGCGCGCCCGGTGATCGTGCGCGCGGTGGAGTCGAGCGACGCGATGACCGCGGACTGGGCGAAGCTGCCCTACGACGTGCTGGGCAAGATCTCCAGCCGCATCGTTGCCGAGGCCCCCGGCGTGAACCGCGTGGTCTACGACGTCACGCCCAAGCCGCCCGCCACGATCGAGTGGGAGTAATTATTCAGGAAGCTATGGGGGTATAAACCGCCATTTTTGACAAAAATGCCCCGATAAACGCGATATTTGCTATGCCGGTCCAAGTCGAGAGGCTGGGGCTGGCATACGTTTGTTTGGACGGTAGGACCAGCTCGAGCGGGTTTGCCCCCTCTGTCACTATGGCGTCGCGGTGCGTCCGCCGGAATTTGCCGGTGCGGCAAGTCGTGCCTCATACATGGCAATCATGGGGCTCGATGCTGGGACGCCGCGGGGCGAGGCGCTTCCTCGGGCGCTCCTTCGGCCCCGTTCCTGCGGCAGAAGGCCGAGCTGGGCACATGTTAGAATTTCTCTGCATGATCACCGCTGGCAAGTGTCAACGCCTCAAGTTTGGAGGGCGCGCATGGACCACGATTTCTACGAGTGGGCGTCCGAGGCCCCGATGCGCACGCCCGACGGCTTTTCGGAGGCTGCGACTGCGGCGGGGGTTGCCGCCTCGGTTGCGGAGCGAAACGAGATGCTGGCCTATGCGCTTCAGACCTTCGGCCGTGGCCACGCCCAGCTGCTCGGACGCATTCTCTCTGGTTATGAAAAGGCGAAGAGACTGCAGATTCGCGGGATGATTGCCTACGCGGTGGTTGCCGTGCTGGCCCTAGTTGTTGTCCTGTCGCTCCCGCTTCCCATGGATGCGGAGCTTAGGGTCATTGTTTGGCTCTCGTTTGCCGGGCTGCTCTTCATTCCGTTCATTCCCCTGTGGATTCTGCTTTGCAACCATCTTCTCGCACCTGACTGGAATGCCTATGCGACGTGGTATCGCCGTCGTGATCGCAAGGGGCTTGGCTTTGAGGATCTCTATCGCGCCATGGGCGTGCCGCGCCCGTAGGGGCGGGACCAGCGAGGGGCACACTTGCGTCCACGCGCCGCGCGGACGAGGTCGCGTGGGACCCGTTTCCCTCTTGCCAAGCGGGAGCAAGGTGGAGTTCCGCCTGTATTTCTCCAAAGAGGGCTAAAAAACGGCCTTGTTTTCGCCAATTGACGCGAAAACAAGGCCGTGTCCAGGAGCGTGCAAAAGTGCCGGTCCCTTTTGCACGCTAGATCGCCTCGAACTCCCTCAGGACCTTCTCGATGTCCGTCCCCCTGACCTTCTTGAGTGCCTCCTTGAGCGCAAACCGCTCGACCAAGCCGAGCTTCATGTCGGTGACCGGCTTGCCGTCGCGCAGCTTCACGCTCGCCATGAGCAGGTCGCGCACGTCAAAGACGCTGCCCCATACCTCGGGCACGCCGCGGTCGACGTCGCAGAGCGTGTAGACGGCCTCCATGCCCGTGCGCATGGAGTACTCGGTCGTGAAGATGGTGTCGCGCGGCGTCTCGGCAAACTGGCCGATGAAGGCAAAGTTGACCGCGCCGTCGGGCACTACGTCGGGGCGGTCTCCTGCGGCCCGCGGCATGAAGAACGCCGTGATGTAGGGCATCATGACCGGCACCGTGTTGGCGTGTCGCGCGGCGAGCTCGGCGATGCGGTCCTCGGGAACGCCCATGTGGTAGAGCCACTCCTGGCAGATCTCCTCGCCGGTGCAGTCGCGCATGGGCTTTCTCACGTAGTTGCCGGGCTCGTCGGGGAAGAGGCCGTACACCCAGACGCACAGCTCGTTCTTGGGTTGGTCGCGGAACTGCTGCTGGCGGTTGAGCGTCCAGCTCATAAGCCAGTTGGAGTCGGTGCAGGTCACGATGCCGCCGGTGACCACGTGGCCGCTGAAGGGGTCGCGCTTGCAGATCGCCTGGATATAAGGTGGAATCTCGCCGTCGAGGGTCGTCACCGTGGCGCTCATCCACTTGGTCTTCTCGGGGTCGCCGCAGAAGGTGTCGGGATGGCCGAAGCTGGGGTCCTGTGCCGCGATGCGGCGCCACATGTCCCAGCCGCCGCCGGGGGAGAGCTCGGGCCTCCACGCCGCGGGTCTGTCTTGCGCCCCCATGGTTGAGTTCTCGACGCAGCCGCCGTTGGTGATGAAGACGAGGTCGTCCTCGGTGAGGTCAATGACCGTGGTCGCGCCTGCCTCGGCTCCATCGACTGCCGCCGTTCGGCTCAGCACGATGCTCGTCGCCACCTTCTTCTCGGGCGAGCTGTGGGGGTTGCGCGGAAGGGTCGCCTGCTGGATACGCTGTATGGTGTCCTGGCCTGTGCCGGTGCGCGGACGCACCGGGCCCGCGCCGCCTCCGATGGAGAACCTTATGTCCTCGACCTTCGTGTTGAAGTGGAACTGCACGCCCGCGGCCTTGAGGTACTCGACGAGAGGCAAGATCATCGACTCGTACTGGTTGTACCTGGTGAAGCGCAGAGCAGAGAAGTCCGGCAGCCCGGCGATGTGGTGGATGTAGCGCTTGATGTAGAGCTTCATCTCGAGCGCGGAGTGCCAGTTCTCGAACGCGAACATGGTGCGCCAGTACATCCAGAAGTTGGAGGAGAGCACCTCGTCGTCAAAGAAGTCGGTGATGGGACGGTCGTAGAGCTTCTCGTCCGGCGTGAAGAAGAGCTCCATGATCTCCATGGCCGCCTTGTCCGAGAGGCCGAACTTGCCGGCGCATCCCGCGTCACGCCCGCGATCTTTCGTCGCGCGGCAGAGCGAGTAGTTGGGGTCCTCCTTGTTGAGCCAGTAGTACTCGTCAAGTACGGAGACTCCGGGCGTCTCGATGGAGGGGATGGAGCGGAACAGGTCCCACATCACCTCGAAGTGGTTGTCCATCTCGCGGCCGCCGCGCATGACGTAGCCAAGGCCGGGGATGTCGAGGCCGTCGCACGCGCCTCCCGCCACGTCGTCCTTCTCGAAGATGTGGATGTTCTTGCCCGGCATCTGGGCGTCGCGGACGAGATAGCACGCGGCGGAGAGCGCCGCCAGACCCGTGCCCACGATGTAGGCGCTCTTATGCTCGATGCCCGCGGGCTTCTTGGGACGAGCGAATGCCTCGTAGTTGCCGCTTGAATAGTACATGGTCGCACCTTTCTTACGTGCGCACCGGGCGTGTCCGATGCGTCTGGTTCCATGGTGGGTCCGCGACGGGCGGCGCACCATGGGCAGAACGGTGCCTCTGTACGGTTTCTTATCAATGCGGCCGGATTGTACAGACGGGCGAGAAGAACGGGCGAGGCCCGCGCCCCCACTATGACGCGGCGGGTCCCTCCGGCACGCTGCCCTCGCTCCCGGCGACGTAGCCGCCGGGGATCTCGAGTCGGTCGAGCGCGGTCTCGATGGCGCCGTCTGCGACGGTGGCCACCCGCTGCACCAGCTGCTGCGGGTCGTCGCGCATGTCTCGGGCGATCCAGTCCAGGACCGTTCCGATGAGGGCGTGGGCGAAGAAGCGCGCGATGAAGTCCCTGTCCTGTTCGCGCACGCACCTACGCGCTGCGTGCTCGTCAACCACGTCCTTCACCAGGTCGCTCACTACGGGAACGAGAAACCGCTCCACCTGCTCGCGACTCATGTCATGGTAGATGCTCGTGATGAAAGGCTTGTTCTCGCGCAGGGAGAGAAACGTGTCGAGGAGGCCGGTCTGCCAGGTGTCGGCGGTCTTGTTGCCGGCGATGGCCCGCGCGGCGTCCTCCTCGCACGACCACTCGACCAGGTCGTAGATGTCCTGGAAGTGATAGTAGAACGTCATGCGGCTGATGCCGCAGTCGTCGGTGATGTCCGCGATGGTGATCTTGCCCAGGGGCTTTTCGAGCAGGAGGCTCTTGAGCGACTCCTCGAGTGCGCGCTTGGTGAGCTGGCTTGGCATGGGCCCTCCCAGTGGTCGTTTCTCTCCGTATACCCTTGCGTGCCGGAGGGGTTTGCGGACAACGGCGACGGGCGCGAGAACAGGCGCGGCGACGGCGGATGTGCGTCACCCACGGCCGCGAGCCCATGGGCTTGCGTGGCAAGGCCCGGGGTCTCACCGGGCCTATGCCGAGACGAACTTGCGCCGCAGCTCCTCGCGCGCGTCCTGGTCGACGCCGAGCGCGTCGGCGAGATATGCGTCGAGCGAGCCGTACGCCTCGTCGACCGCGTCGAGCGCCGCGTGGAGGTAGCGCGCGTCCACGCCACCGACGTCGAACATGTTCTGCGCAGAGCCCTTCGCCTCGATCAGGTCGTTCGTGGCGAGATAGTCCTTCTCGACAAGGTCCCAGGGGACGCCAAGCGCCGTCTCCACCAGCACAGAGGCCATCCCGCAGCGGTCCTTGCCGGCGGAGCAGTGCCAGAGCGCAGCGCCCTCCTCGAGGGAGAGAAGCTCACGGAAGAGGCTTCGGTAGGCGGCGATTCCGTCCTCGCCGAGCACGAAGCGCGGGTAGAGGCCGGCGAACAGGTCGGTGATGTCCAGCTCGCCGCTCTTGAGCTTCTCGCCCAGCGCTCTCAGCGCCGCCTGTGCGTCTCCGCCGCCCGGTGCCCGGAACACGGGCAGGCGGACGAGGCGCGCCTCCGGCAGGAGCCCCATGGGGTCGGGCCAGTGCGCTGCCTCCTCGTCGGTGCGCAGGTCGATGACCAGACGCACGTCGTAGGCGTTCCGCAGCGTCGCCAGGTCCTCGGCGGTCGCCGGGGCGAGCATCCCAGAGCGCAGGAGGAGCCGGGGCCTGACGTGTCCGCTGCCTGCGGGAAGCCCTCCCAGGTCGCGGGTGTTGTGCAGACCCTCGAGGGCGATCTTTCCGTGGTTGGTGAGGTTTGGCTCGATCGTGTCCGTCATGCGGTGCTCCCTGTCGGCGGCGTGCGTTGCCAAGGCTACTTATCCCCAAAAGTCACGTCTCCCACGCGGTTCGGCTATGCTAGGTGGCTCTTGCACGCAACCGTTTGGAGCCACAGACACATGGACCTTATCGCCACGCTCGCAAGCGAGCTCGGCCTCAAGCCGGAGGCCGTCGACGCCGCCGTCAGGCTCATCGACGAGGGCAACACCATCCCCTTCATCGCGCGCTACCGCAAGGAGGCCACGGGCGGCATGGACGACGTCGCCCTGCGCGCCCTCGACGAGCGCCTCGCCTACCTGCGCAACCTCGAGAAGTGCAAGGAGGACGTCCTTGTCCTCATCAACGCGCAGGGCAAGCTCACGCCCGAGCTCGAGGCGGAGATCCGCGCGGCCACGCAGCTCCAGCGCGTGGAGGATCTCTACAAGCCCTACCGCAAGAAGCGTATGACGCGCGCGCAGAAGGCGCGCGAGGCCGGTCTGGAGCCGCTGGCAAACATGATCTTCATGCAGGTGGCCGCCAAGGGGTCCGCGCTCGACGAGGCGGCGCGCTTTGTGACGCCGGAGGCCGCCGAGGCCGGCTTCGACACGCCGGAGAAGGCGCTTGCGGGCGCGGCGGACATCGTGGCGGAGGTCGTGGCGGAGGACGCCGAGAACGTCGCCGACCTGCGCGCGTTCACCGAGGCCACGGCGGACGTCGTCTCCGCGGCAGTGAACGCGGACGAGAAGACCCCCTACGAGCCGTATTACGACTACGCCGAGCCTGCGGCCAAGATCCCCAACCACCGCGTGCTGGCCATCGACCGCGGCGAGCGCGAGGAGAAGCTCCGCGTGCGCGTGCGCGTGGACGAGGCCGCGGCGGTGGCGCGCCTCGGCGCGCGCTGGCCGCGCCGCCCGGGCGTCTTCGCGCCCGTCTTTGAGGCGGCCATTGCGGACGGCTACAAGCGCCTGATGGCGCCCTCGCTCGAGCGCGAGGTCCGTGCCAAGCTCACCGTGCGCGCACAGACGGACGCCATCAAGGTCTTTGCCAAGAACCTCGAGAGCCTGCTCTCGGCCCGACCGGTACGCGGCGCCCGCATCATCTCGCTCGACCCGGGTTACCGCACCGGCTGCAAGGTGGCGGTGCTGGACGAGACGGGCAAGCTGCTCGACCACGGCGTGGTCTACCCCACCAAGCCGCGCCACGACGTCGCGGGCACCAAGCGCGAGCTGGCGCGCCTGACCAGCAAGTACGCGATCAACACCATCGTCATCGGCAACGGCACGGCCAGCCGCGAGACCGAGGAGGTCGTGTCCGAGTTCATCGCCGAGTCCGCGCCCGAGCTGCGCTACACGATCGTCAACGAGGCGGGCGCCTCGGTCTACTCGGCCTCCGAGCTCGCGAGCCAGGAGTACCCGGACCTCGACGTCACCACGCGCGGCGCCATGAGCCTGGGGAGGCGTCTCCAGGACCCGCTCGCCGAGCTCGTGAAGATTCCGCCGCAGTCCATCGGCGTGGGTCAGTACCAGCACGACCTCGACCAGACGGAGCTAGCGCGCACGCTGGGCTACGTGGTGGAGGACGTGGTCAACCGCGTAGGCGTGGACGTGAACACCGCCAGTGCGAGCCTCCTGGGCTACGTCTCCGGCATCACGTCCGCCGTGGCGCGCAACATCGTGGCCTACCGAGAAGAGCACGGCGCCTTCGCCGACCGCCGCGAGCTCAAGAAGGTCCCCCAGCTCGGCACCAAGGCGTTCCAGAACGCGGCGGGCTTCCTGCGCATCACCGGCGGGAAGAACCCGCTCGACGCCACGGCCGTGCACCCGGAGAGCTATGACGTGGCCACGGCGCTGCTCGAGCGCGCGGGCGTGGGCGCGGACGAGCTCACGCGCGGCGGCGTGCCGGACATCGAGAAGCGCGTGGGCAGCGTGGCCGCGCTCGCGAGCGAGCTGGACTGCGGCGTGCTCACGCTGATCGACATCGTGGCCGAGCTCAAGAAGCCGGGCCGCGACCCGCGTGACGACGCCCCGGAACCCGTGTTCAGCCGCGCCGCGCTCTCGATCGACGACCTCCAGCCCGGCATGGAGCTCACGGGCACCGTGCGCAACGTCGTGGACTTCGGCGCCTTCGTTGACGTGGGCGTGCACCAGGACGGCCTCGTGCACATCTCCAAGCTGGCCAACCGCTTCGTCAAGCACCCGAGCGACGTCGTGGCGGTGGGGGACACGGTGAAGGTTTGGGTCGAGCGCGTGGACCGCGACCGCGGCAAGATCTCGCTTACCATGGTGCAGGGCAAGTAGGCCGCGGCGCGAGGGGCGGGCGCGATGTTCTTCTCGATAGACGACGAGGTATTTGAGAAGCTGCCCGCGCTCTGCGTGGGCATGGTGCTCGCGGAGGGCGTTGACGGCATGGGGGCGCATCCTGCCGTGGACGCGCTTCTCGACGAGGCGGTCCGCGACGCCGAGCGCCGCCTCGAGGGCGTCCACGCCAGCGACGACCCGCGCGTCCAGCCCTACCGCGAGGCCTTCCACGAGCTGGGCATGAGCCCCAGCCGCTATCCCTCCTCAAACATCGCCCTGCTCAGGCGTATCGCCAAGGGCAAGGGGCTCTGGCGCGTGAACCCGGTCGTGGACCTGGGCAACGCCGTCTCCATCAAGTACGGCCTGCCGCTCGGCGCCCATGCGCTGGGCGAGAAGGACGTGCTCGAGTTGCGCTTCTCTCGCCCGGACGACGTCTTCGTGGCGCTGGGCGAGTCTGAGCCGGACGTCACGCTCGCGTCCGGGGAGCTCGTCTATGCGGTGGGTAGCCTCGTGCACACGCGCCGCTGGACCTGGCGCCAGAGCGAGAACGGCAAGGTGGAGCCCTCGACGACGCGCATCGCGTTTCCGATCGACGGCTTCATGGGGGTCAACGAGGACGAGGTCAGAGCCGCGTGCGAGGAGCTCGCCGCGACGCTTCGCGACGAGTGCGGGGCGTCTGCGGAGACGCATCTGCTCAATGCGACGGAGCCCCGGGCGTAGGAGGTTGGAATGAGGGTCACGGCCGTCAAGGCGCTCTACTTCACCGGTGCCGGCACGACTCGTCTGGTCTCCGAGCGGCTCGTCGGGAGGTGCGGCCTGCCCGCGGAGGTGGCGGACGTCACGCCCCGCGGCGCCGTCCCCCCGACGTTCGAGGGGCACGACCTCGCGGTCTTCGCCGTGCCCTCCTACGGCGGGCGCGTCCCGGAGCCCATGCTCGAGCGCATCGCGCGCTGCGAGGGCCGGGACACCCCCGCGGTCCTTCTCGTCACGTACGGGAACCGCGCCATCGACGACACGCTGCTGGAGCTCGCCGACGCCGTGCGCGAGCGCGGGTTCGTGCCCGTTGCCGCCGCGGCTGTGGTCGCGCACCACTCCCTCATGACCAACGTGGCCGAGGGCCGACCGGACGAGAAGGACCTTGCGATCGTCGACGAGCTCGCGCATGTGGCGCTGTCCCGGATCGCCGTCGCACCGGACGCCCGGTCCGCCGAGCTCTCGGACGTCCCCGGGAACCGTCCCTACCGGGAGTTCGGCGGCGTCCCGTTCCACCCCGAGACGGACGCGACCCGCTGCGTCTCCTGCGGGGCATGCGCCGGACAGTGCCCCATGGGCGCCATCGACCCGGGCGAGCCCGCGAGGACGGAGGTCGGTCGCTGCGTCTCCTGCTTTCGCTGCGTGGCAGCGTGTGCGACGGGCGCTCGACGGATAGGGGGCGGCCCCGCGCTCGCGGCGGCCCGCGCCGCCTTCGCGGTCAAGTGCGCGCGCCGCCAGGAGTCCCACCTGATCGGCGCCTGAGGCGGCTGAAAGGCGGGCTCGGGGGCTCTTCTCGTCCATCGTTCCTACATACCGCTGCCACAAGGCTATAAAGTTGCGAATTGTATCTTCGGGATGCTGCGTTCCGGTCAAACCGAACGCAGCTGGCAGAGTTGTGTGCACCGTAATTGCTAGTTAACCTATAGCATTTCATGCCGTCTCTGGCAACGGAGGAGACGCCGATATCCTCCTTGCCACATTCCCAAAGTGACTTTCAGCCAGCCAAAAAGGTTGGCCACGGCCCTTGTGGGGTACGAGAGAGCCATCTATCTCCCACATGTCCGAGCGCCGAGCGCCCGGACGAGGAAGGGGTCGCCCCATGTGCACGGGCATCCGCTTTACCGACGCCGACGGCGCCATGTACTTTGGTCGCAACCTGGACTGGACCCAGGGTTACGGTGAGCGCGTGGTGATGACGCCCCCTGCCGCCCGGGTGAGCGCCGCATTTCCGCGCCCGGACGACGCCAGCCGCGGTCATGCGGTCATCGGCATGGGCATCCTCGTGGGCGACCTGCCGCTCTACTTCGACTGCGGGAACGACGCCGGCCTGGCCGTCGCCGGGCTCAACTTCCCCCAGAGCAGCCATTACGCGACCGAGCCCTCCCCGGACGGCGTGAACGTCGCCGCATACGAGTTCCCCTTCTGGGTGGCGCGGAACTTCTCGACGGTCGACGGGGTCCGCGAGGCGCTGCGGGGCGTCACCATCGTCGCCCGTCCGGTCAACGAGCAGCTGCCCGTTGCGAGCCTTCACTGGCTCATCGGCGACAGGACCGGCAGCATCGTCGTGGAGTGCCTGGAGGACGGCGTGCACGTGTACGAGAACGACGTCGACGTCCTCACGAACGAGCCCACCTTCGAGTGGCAGCGCGTCAACCTGCGAAATTACCTCACCGCGACCGAGAGCGAGCCCGTGCCGGCGGCGTGGGGCGAAGCGACGCTCGCACCGTTCGGGTCGGGCATGGGCCTGCAGGGCATGCCTGGCGACTACAGCGGGCCGGCGCGCTTCGTCAAGGCGGCGTTCGTGAACACCCACTACCCCGTGCAGAGGGGGGAGCGCGAGAACGTCACGCGCCTCTTCCGCACCCTGGGATCGGTCTTCGTGCCGGACGGCTGCGCGCGCATGGGCGACGGCGCCTTCGAGCGAACGCTCTACACGAGCTGCTTCTCGGCCTCGAGCCTTACCTACTACCACGCCGCCTACGACGACCTGTCCGTCCGCGCCTACCCGCTCGCGTCCTGCGACCAGAGCGCGACGGAGCCCGTCATCGTCCCGGCGGCCGCGTAGCCCCCTCCCTGCGCCGCGGGGCCAGAGGTCGCGCCCCGGCCCCGCGGCGCCTCGACAGACAAGAAGGAGAAGAGAAATGAGCAGTCCCTCCATCAGCATGGGGAGGGTGGGAGCGCCTGCGTCAAAGGGGCGCTTCCTGGTCCTTCCCATCGTCATCCTCATCCTTGCGCAGATGGGCACCACCGGCGACAACGGCGCCCTGTCGCTCGCCGCCTCGGCGCTCACGCACGACCTCGGTGCCACCACGTCGGAGATCCAGCTCGCCAACATGATCTACCCGCTCGTCGGCGGCGCCTTCATGATCGCCGGCGGCCTGCTGGGCACCCTCTTCGGGTGGGTGCGGACGTTTCGGCTCGGCGCGCTCGTCTGCGCGGCGGGCGAGGTCGCCCTCGCGCTCTCGCCCAACATGACCGTGTTCATCTGGGTCGGCCGTGTGCTCGTCGGACTCGGGGCGAGCCTGCTCGTGCCGTCGATCCTCGGCCTGGTCCCGCTCCTGTACCGAGGCCATGACCGCATGGTGGCCTTCGGCTGCGTGGGCGCGGCGTCCGGCCTCTCCGCGGTCCTGCCGCTCATCCTGGGCGTCGTCATGGAGACGGCGGGCATGCGTCCCACGTTTCTGCTGCTCGCAGCCTACTTCTTCATCGTCTCGACGCTCTCGCTGCGCCTTCCGCGCGTCACTGAGCCCGAGGAGAACCTCCACTTCGACGGCGCCGGCGTCGTGCTCGCCGCCCTCGGCCTCTTCCTCGTGCTGGTCGGGCTCTCGAGCGTCTCGTCCTGGGGTCTCGTGACCCCGTTCGAGGGATGCCCCTTCACGGTGCTCGGCATCTCGCCGGCGCTGCCCGCGGTCGCCCTCGGCCTCGTGGTGCTCGCGGTGCTCGTGAGGGTCGAGCGCAGGGTCGAGCAGAGGCACGGGGTCGCGCTGCTGCCGAGCTCGTTCCTCGAGACGCCCCAGGTGCTCGCCGGTCTCGCGGCTAACGCGATCACGTTCTTCTTCATGGGTGCCCAGTCCATACTTATGGCTCCTTACCTGCAGCTCGTTGCCGGCTGGTCGCCAATCGAGGTGGGCGTGATCTCGATCGTGACGGGCGTCCCGACGTTCGCGCTCGCCCTCGGCATTCCCAAGCTCCTTCCCCAGGCCAATCCTCGTCACGTCATCCAGGCGGGCTACGTCGCCATGGCGGCCGCCCTGGGCGTCATGATGCTGTCGGTCACCATCAACGGCGCGTTCGCGCCGGGCGTCTACCTGGGTGCGTTCCTCGCCGGCGTGGGTGCCGGCACCGTGTCATCGCACGCGAGCAACGTCGTCGCCCTCGCGCTTCCCGAGCGCGACGCCTCGCAGTCCGGCGGAATCCAGAGCACGATGCGCAACGTCGGCCAGGCGCTCGGCGTGGCACTTCTCGGCGCGGTCCTGCTCTTCGGCATCACCAACACGGTGCGCTCCGGCGCCGCCTCCGACATGCTCGTCTCGCGTCAGGTGAGCGAGCAGCTCTCGGGGATGAACGTGAACCTGGGGAGCGACAAGGAGTTCGAGGAGCAGATCTCCGGCATCCCGATGACCCCCTCCGAGCGCAGCGAGCTCGTGAGGATCGACGCCCATGCTCGCTCCCAGTCCACGCGCATCGCCTATGCCGTGGGAGGCGCGATCGTCCTGCTCGGCCTCCTGACGACCCCCACGATCAAGACGTTCGACAAGGGGAGCCTGTCGGCATCCGAACCGAGCGCTCCCGACCGCGCCACCGGCGCGTTCCCGAGGGACTAGCTCCGGCCCTACCACTACCCCCGTCGCGGGGCCCCCCCCCCCGCGGGGCGGCCCC
>CAUGFC010000042.1 GCA_959598545.1 uncultured Olsenella sp.
CCTCCGCCTCGCCGGAGAGCGTGTGGGTGGCGTAGGGGTCGAGGATGTCCACCATCTCGCGGGCGTCCCCGCCCTCGGCGACCTCGTCCACGACGATCATGTCGGCCGTGGGGCGGCCGGCGGCGTCGTAGTAGCGCAGGACGTGCTGGACGCCCGGGACCGTGCGCTTGTAGCCCTGCTCGGAGAGCTTGATCACCGGGGTCCACGGCTCGTCCGCGCCGGAGCGGATGGCGGAGAGCTTGTAGACGCCGCCGAGCGAGGGCTGCTGGTCGCAGGTGGCGAGCTTGGTGCCCACGCCGAAGGAGTCGATCGGGGCGCCCTGCGCGAGCAGCGACTGGATCGTGTACTCGTCGAGGTCGTTGGAGACGGAGATCTTGACGTAGGGAAGCCCGGCCTCGTCGAAGGCGGCGCGGGCGTCCTTGGAGAGGCGCGCGAGGTCGCCCGAGTCCAGGCGCACGGCGGAGAGGCGCTCGCCGGCGGCCTCCATCTCCTTGGCCACCGTCACGGCGTTCTTGATGCCCTGGTGGACGTCATAGGTGTCGAGCAGGAGCGTGCAGTTCTTGGGGCTGGAGGCGGCGAAGGACCGGAAGGCCTCGAGCTCGCTCGGGAAGGCCATGACCCAGGAGTGGGCGTGGGTGCCGAAGACGGGGATGCCGTAGATCTTGCCCGCGAGGACGTTGGACGTCGAGGAGGCGCCCGCGATGTAGGAGGCGCGGGCCACCGCGAGGCCGCCGTCCGGGCCCTGGGCGCGGCGAAGTCCGAAGTCGGAGACGGGACGCCCCTCCGCGGCGCGCACGACGCGCGCGCACTTGGTGGCGACGAGCGTCTGGAAGTTCACGAGGTTGAGCAGTGCGGTCTCGATGAGCTGGCAGTCGATGACGGGGCCCTCGACGCGGACCATGGGCTCCCGACCGAAGACGAGCCGTCCCTCGGGCACGGCCTGGATCGTGAGGTCGAGCCGGTGGTTGCGCAGGTACTCGAGGAAGGCGGGCTTGAACATGGGGCCGCCGCCGGGCGCCTGTATGCCCGCGAGGTAGGCGATGTCGTCGTCCTCGAAGACGAAGTTCTCCACGAGCTCGGCGATCTGGCCCGTGCCGCAGCACACGGCGTAGCCGCCACCGAAGGGATTGTCGCGGAAGAAGGCGTTGAAGCATGCCTGCGCGTCCACGAGCCCCGCCTCCCAGAACCCCTGGGCCATGGTGAGCTCGTAGAGGTCGGTGTTGAGGGAGACGTCGGTGGGCTTGGTGCGGTCGGTGAGGGACATGGTCGGCTCCTATCCCAGGACGGTTACGGCGAGCCAGACGGCGGCGACGCCGACGATGGCGAGAATGACGATCTTCTGTCCGAGGGGCATCCTGAGGTCGTCGTCAGGCTCCATCAGCCTCCTGCCGCGCTCGAGAGCCTCGGCGGTGCGCAGATCGGCCTCGCGGGCGGCCTGCGCCTCAGCGCGCTGCGCGCGCAGGCGCTCCAGCTCGGCGCGCTCGGCGGCGTCCTTCTCGGCCTGCTGCCGTGCGGCCTTCTCGGCGCGCAGCTGCTCCAGCTCGGCGCGCTCCTCGTCGGTGAGGCGAGCGTGGTCTGCCATGGGTCCTCCGTCTGCTCGGGTCGGCAGTTGCCTACAGTTATACCGCTTGCGCGCCGGGCGTGGGCCCGAGTTCCGGCCCGTCGACGCCCGTGGCGTCGAAGGCGGGCACGAAGCTCTCCGAGACGGTGCCGCCCTCCTGCCACCAGATGCGCTCGAAGCCGAGGTCGTCGGCGTGACAGAGCACGATCTCGTACTCCTCGTCGGTGACGGCGCGCGCGAGCTCGCCGCCGGCGCGACGGCACGCCTCGTTCGGCGTGTACTGGTTCATGACCGAGAGGTCGACCTCGTTGCCCGTGATCTCCCAGACGCGGTCCAGCACGGCGCACGAGTCGTCCGCGTGCCCGGGGAGCACGAGGTGGCGGACGATGATGCCGCGTCGCATGGCGCCGTCCGGCGCGACCTCGCGACCGCCGCCGGCGCGAACCGACTCGAGCATGGCCTCGAGCGCGAAGGCCGCGACCTCGGGATAGTCGGGGGCGCCGGAGAGCTCTGCGGAGAGCGCGTCGTCCGCGTACTTGAAGTCCGTGAGCCACACGTCCACGGCGCCCCCGAGCGCCGCCACGACCTCGGGGAGCTCGTAGCCCGAGGTGTTGCAGACGACGGGCAGCTCGAGCCCGGCCTCCCTGGCGAGCCCGACGGCCTCGCGGACCTGCGGCGAGAAGTGCAGCGGGGTCACCAGGTTGACGTTGAGCGCGCCCTGCGCCTGAAGCTCCAGCATCATCTGTGCGAGACGACGCGCGGAGACGGCTACGCCGAAGCCCTCGCCCGAGATCTCGTGGTTCTGGCAGAACACGCAGCCGAGCGGGCAGCCCGAGAAGAAGATGGCGCCCGAGCCGGACTCGCCCGAGATCGGCGGCTCCTCCCAGAGGTGCAGCGCGCTTCTCGCCACGCGGAGCTCCGAGGTCATGCCGCACCGGCCGGCCCGCCCCTGCGACCGACGCGCCCGGCAGCGGCGCGGGCAGAGCTCGCAGGCGTCATAGGCGGAAGCGGCGAGCGGGTCCGCCGGGCGGGCGACGCTCACGGGCGCCGCCTCCCGCGTCGACGGAGGCCGGAGCCGTGGATCTTCTCGGCCTCCTCCTCGAAGGCGTCGTCGGCGGGGGTGATCAGCTCGTCCTCGCCGGTCTCGGGGTCGTAGTGATGCAGGAGCACCGGCTCGAAGAGGTGCAGGTGGTGGGCGAAGGCGAAGGAGGCGCCCAGCAGCACGACGAAGATGAGGATGCGCGGCATGGTGCTCACCTGCGTCATGACGAGCGAGCCCACGCACAGAAGCGCCGTCCACGCGTACACGAGCAGGGCCGCCTGGCGCTGGTCGAACCCCTCGGCGAGCAGGCGGTGGTGGATGTGGCCGCGGTCGGCGCGGCTGATGCCCGTGTGGCCGCGCAGGCGCCGCACGATGGCGGAGAAGGTGTCGATGATGGGCACCGAGGCGATGACCAGGGGCACGATGATCGTCGTGAGGCCGGCCACGCGCGTCACCGAGAGCAGGGAGACGGCGCCGAGCGCGAACCCGAGCGTGAGCGCGCCGGAGTCCCCCATGAAGACGGAGGCGGGGTGGAAGTTGTAGCGGAGGAAGCCCAGCGACGAGCCCGTCACGGCGACGGAGAGCGCCGCGGCGTCGAGGCGGCCGGCCAGGACCGAGAGCACGAACATGGTGAGGCTCGCGATGGCGGAGATGCCGGCGGCCAGGCCGTCGAGCCCGTCGATGAGGTTGATGATGTTCGTGTATGCCACCAGGTAGACGACCGTCACGGGATAGGCGATCCACCCCAGGCTGATGAAGCCGTACGCGAAGGGGTTGTCGATGACCCCGATCACGAGCCCTCCCGCGACCGCGAGCACGGCCGCGATCACCTGCCCTGCGAGCTTCTGGCAAGGCTTCAGGGAGTAGACGTCGTCGAGGACGCCGGTCACGAAGATGGCGAGGAAGGCGAGCACGAGCAGCCAGTAGTTGACCTGCAGGTGCGGCGAGGGGACGAGGACGACGGGCCAGCCCAGGAAGGTGGTCCCCAGGTACTGGACAACGAAGGCGGCCACGATGCCGGCGAAGATGGCGACGCCGCCCATGCGCGGAATGGGCTTCTTGTTGATGCGGCGGGCGCTGGGGCGGTCGACGGCGCCGACGCGCACCGCGAGACGGCGGGCCAGCGGCGTCGTGACGAGGGCGACCAGCAACGACGAACAGAACAGGCAGAGGTAGGGTATCCAGTCAGGAACCACCGTACCCCCCTTCCGCGCCTGGCTCCCGTATCCCGGCCATGATAGCGGAAACGACTCGTGCGTTGCACGGGAACGCCGACCAGAACGCACGCACACATTCACTTTTGCCGAGAGAAACGCGCAAGTCAAGACTGGTATCTCCCGACGGGTGACCTATAGTGGGGTTGTCGTTCCCCTGCGGGCAAACTGGGTGAACCGACAAGCGTTACTTGGGAGTCCGATATCTCGTGTTCAGTACGGAGATTCCCCGTTGCTGGGAAAGCCGGAACGCGCGATGGGGACACCCACCTTATGAGAGGTGGGTTCATTGACGCACCGCAGGGGGCGACTTTTTGTGTCGGCGTTGACAACCGGGCGCCGGATTGCCAAAATAGCCAACGCGCGATGCGCCTGGGGACGTAGCTCAGCTGGGAGAGCGCTGCCTTCGCAAGGCAGAGGCCGGGGGTTCGAATCCCCTCGTCTCCACCAGGTACCTTACGGGCGGGTGTCCTTCTCGGGCGCCCGCCCTTCTCGTTTGCGGGCTGCCGCCGCCGGCCTCACGCGTAGGAGCCGCGCAGGGAGTACCAGCCGCACGCCTCCCCCACCACGAGCGGCACGTCGAAGAGCTCGCTCATGACCTCGCTCGTGAGCAGGTCCGCCTTGGCGCCGTCGGCGAAGACCTCGGCGTCCTTGATGAGCAGGACGCGGTCGATCTCCGGGATGATGTCCTCGGGGTAGTGGGTCACCAGCACGACGGAGCGCCCTTCGGCGGCGAGCGTGCCCATGGTCCTGCGGACGTGGTACATGCCCTCCGGGTCGAGACCCGTGCACGGCTCGTCGAAGATCAGCACCTGCGGGTCGCGCACGAGCTCGCGCGCCACGAGAACGCGGCGCACCTGGCCGGTGGAGAGCGTCATCACGTCACGGGTCGCAAGGTCGGCGATGCCCAGGCGCTCCAGGGCGTCGGCGGCGAGCGCACGGTCCCTCTCGCTCACGTCACCGCGCAGCGGGACCCCCAGCGTGCCGAACAGACCCCCCACCACGATGTCCATGACGGGGAGGTGCACGCGCACCTGGTCGTGCATCGTGGAGCTCACGATGCCGAGCGTGCGCTTGATGTCGGCGAGCTGCGGACGCTCCTGGCCGCGGAAGCGAACCGGCGGCTCCTCGCGCCACAGGGGGAACACCTCGCGGGTGAGCAGCTGGATGAAGGTCGACTTGCCCGCGCCGTTGGGGCCGAGAAGGGCCACGTGCTCGCCCTCGTCAAGGGTGAAGTCACCCACGTGAAGGATGGTCTTGCCGCCGCGCACCACGCTCGCGTCATGGATCTGGAACAGCGGGGTCGTCTGCTCCGCGTCGCTCATGGGGCTCCCTTCTTCGGACGGCGCCCGATGCGCGCCGCAAGGATTACTATAGGTAAATCGTGCCGCGACGCGGCCAGCCGTCACAAAGGAGTTTCACATGGCAGAGATGCTCACGCTCGAGGCCTTCGAGGAGGCGTCCGAGAAGGTCCGCGAGGTCACGCTCGAGACCAAGCTCGTGGAGAGCCCGCACTTCTCGGCGCAGACGGGCAACCGCGTGTGGCTCAAGCCGGAGAACATGCAGCGCACGGGCGCCTACAAGGTGCGCGGCGCCTACTACAAGATCTCGACCCTCTCGCCCGAGGAGCTGGGCCGCGGCATCGTCACCGCGAGCGCCGGCAACCACGCCCAGGGCGTTGCCTTCGCCGCCACGCGCGCCGGGGCGCGCTCCGTGGTGGTGATGCCCGAGACCACGCCGCTCATCAAGGTCGAGCGCACCAAGCACTACGGCGCCGAGGTCGTGCTGCACGGCGACGTCTACGACGAGGCGTGCGACGAGGCGATGCGCCTCGCAGAGGAGGAGGGCTACACCTTCATCCACCCGTTCAACGACCCGTGCGTCTCCACCGGCCAGGGCACGATCGCCATGGAGGTCGTCCAGGAGCTGCCGCTCGTGGACACGATCCTCGTGCCGGTGGGCGGCGGCGGGCTGGCCTGCGGCGTGGCAACCTTCGCCAAGCTCTACAACCCCAAGATCCGCGTCATCGGCGTGGAGCCCGAGGGCGCGCCCTCGCTCACGGCGGCGCTCGAGGCGGGGCGCCCCGTGAAGCTGCCGAGCGCCAACACCATCGCCGACGGCACCGCAGTCCTGGAGGTGGGCGACAAGGTCTTCCCGTACCTGCAGGAGAACCTCGACGACGTCATGTGCGTGCCGGACGACGAGCTCGTGGTCGCGTTTCTCGACATGGTCGAGAACCACAAGATGATCGTGGAGAACTCGGGCCTGCTCACCGTGGCGGCGCTCAAGCACCTGCCTGCGGAGAACAAGCGCGTGGTCTCCATCCTCTCCGGCGGCAACATGGACGTCATCACGATGAGCTCGGTGGTGCAGCACGGCCTCATCATGCGCGACCGCATCTTCACCGTGAGCGTGCTGCTCCCCGACCGCCCCGGCATGCTCGTGCGCGTGGCCTCCACCATCGCGGAGCAGAACGGCAACGTCATCAAGCTCGAGCACAACCAGTTCGTCTCGACCAACCGCAACGCCGCCGTGGAGCTGCGCGTCACGATCGAGGCCTTTGGCACCGAGCACAAGCACCAGATCGTGGAGGCCCTCAAGGCAGCCGGCCTCACCCCCACCCTCGTCCAGACCTCGCTGTGAGACAATGGGGACAGGCTCATTTGTCTCATTCAAAGTTTGTTGATGAACGGAGGCGTTCGCATGGATACCGCACATCTTGACGCGCTGCCCGAGGTGCGCGCGAACTTTCCCTTTGACCTAGCGGACGGCGAGAAGGTCATCTTTGCCGCGCCCCTCTCCTGCTTTGGTACGGAGGAGGACACCTTCCTCGGCGGAAGCCAGTCGAAGCTCTGCCTCACGAACCGTCGCCTCGTCGCAAACAACACCGTCGGCCTGTGGACCGTGGACCTCGCGGATGACGTCGTTGGCGCCGAGCTCGTCAAGCGCGGCGGGTTCCTCTCGAACGCGGTCGTCCGCGTTGACCTCGCGGAAGAGCTCGTCTACGGCGGCGCCCGAGACGGACAGGGCACACTGCGCGGCTTCCGCTTCTACCTCAAGCCAAAGGACGGCGCGCGCCTGGCCGCGCTTCTGTGTGGGTAGCGCCGCGGGCGTCGGCCGTCTAAACGTCTAGGAGGACCCATGGGACTGCTCCCCAACCTGTTCGGACGTGGCGGCGAGAAGACCTACCGCTGGAAGCCGCTGCGCTGCATGCCGGGCGACATCGTCGACCTCATGCGCGAGTGCGAGCGCATCGAGGCGCCCATCGTGAGTCTCGAGGTGGAGTACGACGGGATGCGGCAGCGCGTCGGCATGACTTCGGACTTTGAGCGGGGCCGCGGCTTCTTCGACACCGTCTGGTACGTGGACGACGACGAGTACCCCAGCCTCGACGCCTTTCTCGCCGATGCCACCCTGAGCGGGCGGCGCTTCTCGGACATCTCCGAGCCGGTGCTGGTCATTCGCGACCTCGAGATCGGCGACCCGCGCGGCAACATCCTCCTCGCTCAGCGCGAGCTGTGAGACAAAGGGGACAGGTTCATTTGTCTCATTCGAGATCTTATTGAATTAATGACACACTCAAACGCTCGCCGCCCGCCTATGCCCGAGCAACGATGTTCCTTCCGACTCCCGTCAACCGCTCCACCTGACGAACTGACAGACCTGCCGCCCGCAGCTCTCGAAGAAGCTGGTTGCGACGCTCCACGGGCAGCTTCTTTACCTCAACGGGAGAGACGTCTCCAAGCACGCGTGCGGCGGCATCACGAGCCTCCGTGTCATCGAGCCGCTTGCCCGAGGGCGGTCGATACGGGCAGTTACCCCGCTCCGCGACAAATTCCGCGAAGTTCTTCTCGCCGCCCAGCAGGTCAAGGACAACCGAGGTGTCCACGGTTAGCTCACCGGAGGAACCCGGCGCCACATAGCTGGAGTAGCTGCTCCAGGGATACTCCTCCGCCCTGCAGACGCCGGCCTTCTCCGGGTTGTTGTGGACGTAGCGGACCGCCTCCAAGAGATAGCTCTCGCTCTCTATGGGCGAGCTCATGAACCGCTCGCGAAAGAGGTGGCCCACGCGCCCCGTCCTGTCGTTGTAATAGCGCGCATACGCGGTTCCCAGCCGGTGCATGGCGGAACTGAGTCCCTCGGCGTCGTCCCTCAGCACGAGGTGCACGTGATTCTCCATGAGACACCACGCGATGACGGAGACGCCAAGCTCGGCAAAGTATCTCTCGGCGAGGCGGAGGAACGCCCGCCTGTCGGCGTCGTCCTCGCATATCGCCTGCCCGCCGTCTCCCTTGATCACCACGTGATAGTAGCCCGAACGAGAAGTCTGCCTCGGTACCCGCATCGCACCCCCTCCTCCAAAGGTGGCAAGCAGGATACCCATTGCGCCGGGGCGATAACACGTAACGATGAGACAAATGAACCTGTCCCCTTTGTCTCACCGCTCGGGGGTGGAAACGTACCGTTCACGGGTGGTCACGGGGCGGAAACACGGGCCGCGTAGAGTGTCCCCACTGAGCAAATGCGATGACAGGGCCAGTACGGGCCGCATCCGTCCCACAGCGAGCGGGCAGCGTGAGAACCCGCGCCGGACGGCCCCGAACACTCCCTCGAGCAGCTCGCGAGAACCTCCGCGCCGCACGGCGGGCCACCCCCGCCAACGCGCCGAGAAGTACCGCGCGCCGGCGGCCACCGTGACGGCTTCGAGGTTCCATGCCTCGCATTTCTCGCCAAACGCAGACGCGCGCAAGAGAAAGCGAGGGAAACGTGGAACTCAGAAGCGACGCCATCAAGCGGGGCCTGGCGCGCGCGCCGCACCGCAGCCTGCTGGCGGCCGACGGCCTCACCGAAGAGGAGCTCGACCGTCCGCTCGTGGCCGTGGTCTCCGCCCAGAACGAGGTCATCCCCGGGCACCTGCACCTTCAGCAGATCGCCGACGCCGTCAAGGCCGGCATCCGCATGGCCGGCGGCACTCCGCTGCAGGTCAACACCATCGGCGTGTGCGACGGCATCGCGATGAACCACGAGGGCATGCACTACAGCCTCACCAGCCGCGAGGTCATCGCGGACAGCGTTGAGTGCGCGGTCCAGGGCCACCAGTTCGACGCGATGGTCCTCATCCCCTCCTGCGACAAGATCGTCCCCGGCATGCTCATTGCCGCGGCGCGCCTGGACATCCCCACCGTGCTCGTCTCCGGCGGCCCCATGCTCGCCGGCCGCGGGCGCGACGGCAGCCAGACCGACCTCAACTCCCTCTTCGACGCCGTGGGCCAGGTCACCGCCGGCACCATGACCGAGGAGGAGTGCTCCTGGCTCGAGAAGACCGCCTGCCCCACCTGCGGCAGCTGCTCCGGCATGTTCACCGCCAACTCCATCTGCTGCCTCGCCGAGGCCCTGGGCATGGCACTTCCTGGCAACGGCACCGTGCCCGCCGTCTACTCCGAGCGCATCCGCCTGGCCAAGCGGACCGGCATGAAGGTCATGGAGCTCGTCGAGAAGAACGTCACCGCCCGCCAGATCCTCACGCCTGCCGCCATCCACAACGGCATGGTGCTCGACATGGCCTTCGGCGGCTCCACCAACACGATGCTCCACCTCACGGCCATCGCGCAGGCCGCCGGCTGCCCCGTCACGATGGACGACTGGGACCGCGCCTCCGCCGAGACGCCCAACATCGTGCGCATCGCGCCGGCGGGCCCGCTCCACATCCAGGACCTGAACGACGTGGGCGGCGTCTCCGCCATCATCGGCGAGCTCGGACGCACCGGGCACCTCGACATGGACGCCCTCACCTGCCACGGGACCATGGCCGAGTGGGTCGCGGCATGCCCGCCCGTGGACGGCGAGGTCGTCCGCGGCGTGGATGACGCCTACTCCCCCGACGGCGGCCTCAAGGTCATGCGCGGCAGCCTCGCGCCGGACTGTGGCGTCGTCAAGAAGAGCGCCGTCGACCCGGGCATGTGGCGGCACAGCGGCCCCGCACGCGTCTTCGACTCCGAGGAGGAGGCCTGCAAGGCCATCTTCGGCGGGGCGATAAACCCGGGCGACGTGGTGGTCATCCGCTACGAGGGCCCCTCGGGCGGCCCCGGTATGCGCGAGATGCTCACCCCCACCTCCGCCATCTGCGGCATGGGCCTCGCGAGCTCGGTGGCCCTCATCACCGACGGGCGCTTCTCGGGCGCCTCCAAGGGCCCGTGCATCGGCCACGTCTCGCCCGAGGCGGCCGCCGGCGGCCCGATTGCACTCGTCGAGGAGGGCGACGTCATCGACATCGACATCCAGGCCGGCACGCTCGAGCTGCGCGTCTCCGAGGAGGTTCTCGCCGAGCGCCGCGCCGCATGGCAGCCGCCGGCGCCCAAGTACACCACGGGAGTCCTCTCCCGCTACGCAAAGCTGGTCACGAGCGCAGACAAGGGGGCCTATCTCTCATGATCACCGTCGAGGAGAAGATCGCCCGGCGACAGCGCGCCATCGAGGGGCGCCCGTTCGGCCCGGGCAGCAATACCGAGCACGAGGGCAAGACCATGACCGGGGCGCAGGCCATCATCGCCAGCCTCGAGGCCGAGGGCGTGGACACGATCTTCGGCTATCCCGGGGGCCAGGCCATCAAGATCTACGACGCCCTCTACGACTCCAAGAAGATCCACCACGTGCTCGCACGCCACGAGCAGGGCGCGACGCACATGGCCGACGGCTACGCGCGCGCCACGGGCAAGGTGGGCGTCGTGCTCGTCACCTCCGGCCCCGGTGCCACCAACACCGTCACCGGCATCGCCACCGCCTACATGGACTCCGTGCCCCTCGTTGTCATCACGGGCCAGGTCACCCGCGGCGTCATCGGCACCGACGCCTTCCAGGAGTCCGACATCGTGGGCATCACGATGCCCATCGTCAAGCACAGCTTCCTGCTGCAGTCGACCGACGACCTCACCAAGACCTTCCGCGAGGCCTTCTACATCGCCTCGACCGGCCGCCCGGGCCCCGTCCTCATCGACATCCCGAGCGACCTCTCCGGTTCCGAGATGGTCTTCCACTACCCGGACAGCGTCAACATCCCGAGCTACCGACCCACCTACAAGGGCAACGCGAAGCAGGTCAAGCAGGCTGCCGAGCTCATCTGCCGGGCAGAGCGACCGCTCATCATGGCCGGCGGCGGCATCGTGGCCTCCCACGCCTGCCCCGAGCTCGTCGAGCTCGCCGAGCGCATGCAGATCCCCGTGGTCACGACCCTCATGGGCAAGGCGGCCATTCCCTGCTCCAACCCACTCAACCTCGGCCCCGTGGGCATGCACGGCTCCAAGTACGCCAACATGGCGGTCACCGAGTCCGACCTTATCATCGCCGTGGGCGCGCGCTTCTCGGACCGCGTGACCGGCAAGGTCTCTGAGTTCGCCCCGCACGCCAAGATCATCCACATCGACATCGACCCGGCCGAGATCGGCAAGATCATCAACCCGGACGTGCCGATCGTCGGCGACGCCAAGGTCATTCTCGCCGCCCTGAACGAGCGCCTGGAGAAGATGGACGCGCACACGCTCTGCGAGGCCTGGCGCGACGAGGTCTTCGGCTGGCGCGAGCGCTGGCCGTTCTACACCTCGGACTTCGCGGACTACGAGGGCAAGATCGCCCCGGAGGTCGTGCTTGAGCACCTCTCAGACAAGCTCGACCCGCACGCCTCGATCGTCACCACCGAGGTCGGCCAGCACCAGATGTGGGCCCTGCAGAACATCCACCGCGAGCACGCGCGCACCTTCATCTCCTCGGGCGGCCTCGGCACGATGGGCTTCGGCTTCCCCGCCGCCATCGGCGCCAAGATCGGCTGCCCCGACGAGCAGGTCGTCTGCATCGCCGGCGACGGCTCGTTCCAGATGAACAGCCAGGAGATGGCCACGGCGAAGATCAACGACGTGCCGGTCAAGGTCCTCATCGTCGACAACCGCGCGCTCGGCATGGTCCACCAGTGGCAGCACCTCTTCTACCACGACCGCTTCTCGTTCACCGAGCTCGCCGACAACCCCGACTTCGTGAAGCTCGCCGACGCCTACGGCTGGCGCGCGCGTCGCATCACCAAGCCCGAGGAGATCGACGACGCGCTCGACGAGATGCTCGCCTCCGACGAGCCGTACCTGCTCGACGTGATGATCCCGGCCGCCCAGACCGTCTACCCGATGGTCGCCCCCGGCGCCCCGATCGACGACATCATCGGCGCCCTCGACGTCACGCTCGGCGGCGTACGCGTCACCGAGAAGGGCTTCGGCGAGGGCGGCCGCCCGCGCGTGAAGCCGTCGCACGAAGGAGTTGATGAGTGATGAACTACCTGCTCTCGGTTCTCGTCGAGAACAAGCCGGGCGTGCTCTCCCGCGTGACGGGCCTCATTAGCCGCCGCGGCTTCAACATCGAGTCGCTCACCGTCGCCCCCACCGAGGACGAGACCCTCTCACGCATGACGATCATCGTCGAGGCCGACGAGGTCGGCTTCGAGCAGATCACCAAGCAGCTGCACAAGCTCGTCTCGGTCTACAAGATCTCCGACCTGACCTACGAGGAGGCCGTCGAGCGCGAGCTCGCGCTCTTCAAGGTGCAGTCCTCGCCGGAGCGCCGCCACGAGGTCATCGAGATCGCCAACGTCTTCCGCGCCAAGGTCGTCGACGTGGGCAAGAACACGCTCACGATCGAGGCCACCGGCACCGCGAGCAAGCTCGACGCGATGGAGGACCTCTTCCGCAGCTACGGCATCAAGCAGCTCACGCGCACCGGCAAGATCGCCATGTCGCGCGGCGCACAGTAAACAAGGTGTCACATGAGACAATGGGGACAGGTTCATTTGTCTCATCTCACATAGAAAAGTACCGTCACGAGGACGTGCGTGATGAGACAAATGAACCTGTCCCCATTGTCTCATCGCAGCAAAGGAGAAGAACATGGCCGTCGACATCTATTACGAGAAGGACGTGGACCCGAGCGTCATCCAGGGCAAGAAGGTCGCCATCATCGGCTACGGCTCGCAGGGCCACGCCCACGCGCTGAACCTCCTGGACTCCGGCGTCGACGTCCGCGTGGGCCTGCGCGAGGGCTCCAAGTCCGCCCAGGCCGCCCAGGAAGCCGGCCTCAAGGTCATGAGCATGGACGACGCCGCCGAGGAGGCCGACGTCATCATGATGCTCGTCCCCGACGAGACCCAGCCCAAGGTCTACGAGGAGCACGTCGCGCCGCACCTCAAGGCCGGCGACACCCTCGCCTTTGCCCACGGCTTCAACATCCACTACGGCTACATCAAGGCCCCCGAGGACGTCAACGTCATCATGTGCGCGCCCAAGGGCCCGGGGCACATCGTGCGCCGCCAGTACACCGAAGGCTCCGGCGTGCCCGACCTCGCCTGCGTCTACCAGGACGCCACCGGCGACGCCTGGGACATCGTGCTCTCCTACTGCTGGGGCGTCGGCGGCGCCCGCTCCGGCATCATCAAGGCCACCTTCAAGGAGGAGACCGAGGAGGACCTCTTCGGCGAGCAGGCCGTCCTCTGCGGCGGCCTCGTCGAGCTCGTAAAGGCCGGCTTCGAGACCCTGACCGAGGCCGGCTACCCCGAGGAGCTGGCCTACTTTGAGGTCTACCACGAGATGAAGATGATCGTCGACCTCATGTACGAGTCCGGCATCCACTTCATGAACTACTCGATCTCCAACACCGCCGAGTACGGCGAGTACTACGCCGGCCCGCAGGTCATCAACGCCGAGTCCCGTGCCGCCATGAAGCGCATCCTCGGCCGCATCCAGGACGGCTCCTTCGCCCAGGAGTTCGTCGACGACTGCAACAACGGTCACAAGTGGCTGCTCGAGAAGCGCGAGGAGATCAACACCCACCCGATCGAGGAGACCGGCGAGAAGATCCGCTCCATGTTCTCCTGGATCAAGAAGGACTAAGCGAGAAGACCTTCCTTCTCGGCACGCAAAGGGGCCCGGCGCCAGATGACGCCGGGCCCCCTCTTGTCTCCGGTCATCCCCTAGAGTTCGAGGTTGACCGCCGTCTCCTTGTCGAAGAGGTGCACGGCGCTGCCGGCAAACGTGAACGAGAGGCTGCTTCCGACCTGGATGTCGGAGGGACGGCGCCCGTCCTCCTCGACGTTCTGGAGGATGATGATGCTGTCCTTGCCGTCCACGCTCACGTGCAGGTAGACGGAGCTGCCCATCATCTCGGTCGCCTCCACCGAGCCGGTGAGCGCGGTCTCCCCCGCCTCCGCGAGCTCGATGTTCTCCGGGCGCACGCCGAGGGTGACGTCCTGGGTGTCGACGCCACGCGCGGCGAGACGGGCGCACTTCTCGGCGGAGACGGGCACGGAGATGCCGTCGAGCTCCACGCGGTAGGCGTCGCCGTCGCGCACGAGGCGCGCGTCGTAGAAGTTCATCTGCGGCACGCCGATGAACCCGGCGACGAAGACGTTGGCCGGCGAGTCGTAGACCTCCTGGGGCGTCCCGATCTGCTGCACCATGCCGTCCTTCATGACGACGATGCGGTCGCCGAGCGTCATGGCCTCGGTCTGGTCGTGCGTGACGTAGATGAAGGTGGTGTTGATGCGCTGGCGCAGCTTGATGATCTCCGCGC
>CAUGFC010000043.1 GCA_959598545.1 uncultured Olsenella sp.
TCGGAGTCGGTGAGCTCGCCGGGATTGAGCGGGATCTCCTCGGCGACGGTCGCGTCGTACTCCTCCTGGCTGATGTCGCCGGCCTCGAGCATGCGCGAGAGGACGAGGTTGCGGCGGCTCTTGCAGTTCTCGTAGTTGACGAAGGGGTCGTAGTACGTGGGGGAGTTGGGGATGCCCACGAGCGTGGCCGCCTCGTTCAGCGTGAGGTCGGCGGCGCTCTTGTTGAAGTAGGTGATCGAGGCGGCCTCGATGCCGTAGGCGCCGTTGCCGTAGTAGATGGTGTTGAGGTACATGCTGAGGATCTGGTCCTTGGTGTACGTCTTCTCCATCTGGATGGCGATGTAGGCCTCGCGGACCTTGCGTCGCAGCGAGTTCTCGAACTGCTCGTCAGAGAGGACCGTCCAGCGGACGAGCTGCTGGGTGATCGTGGAGCCGCCGCCCTGCTCGCCGCCACCGAACACCTGGCCCACGGCCGCGCGGGCGATGCCCTCGGGGTCGACGCCGTTGTGCTGGTAGAAGCGCTTGTCCTCGGTGTCGATCGTGCCCTTCTTGACGTAGTCGGAGATCTGGTCGAGCTCGATCGAGCGACGGTTCTGCAGGTAGTACGCCACGACCTCGTTGCCGTCGGCGTCGAAGACGCGCGTGGGCTCGGCCACGAGGAAGGCGTCGGCAGAGGTGTAGTCGGGCAGGTCCTCGAGCCAGGTGGAGACCACGGCTCCCAGCGAGAGGGCCAGCGTCACGCAGAGAAGCGCGATGAAGCCGAGCGCTCCCGCGAGGCTGAAGCCCACGAAGTGGGTCTTCGAGTGCGACCGCGCCCGACGCGTTCTGATTCCCATCTATCACTCCTTGTCCGGGACGTTCCGTCCACAGTCATTCGTCATTATACTATGCTAGTTTGCTATGCCGCCGCCCGCGGGCGGTTTGGAGAGACGAAGACCCTGTGGAGGACAGAGACTTGCTGCCAGTTGACGAACAGCTCAAGGTGATCACGTCCGGCACGATGCAGATCGTGCCGCTGGAGGAGCTCAAGAAGAAGCTCGAGAAGGGCACGCCGCTCAACATCAAGCTCGGCGTCGACCCCACCTCGCCCGACCTGCACCTCGGCCACGCCGTGCCGCTACGGAAGATGCGCCAGTTCCAGGACCTGGGCCACAACGTGACGCTGATCATTGGCAACGGCACCGCCCTCATCGGCGACCCGTCCGGCCGCGACTCCACCCGCCCGCCGCTCACCGAGGAGCAGGTGGAGGCCAACGCCAAGACCTACGTCGAGCAGGCCATGAAGGTGCTCGACCCCGAGAAGACCCAGATCGTCCACAACGGCGACTGGCTGAAGGGCCTGAACCTCGCCGAGATGCTCAAGCTCATGAGCCAGTTCAACGTGGCCCGCATCCTCGAGCGCGAGGACTTCCACAACCGCTACACCGAGGGCAAGTCCATCGCCCTGCACGAGTTCATCTACCCGGTCCTGCAGGCCTACGACTCCGTCGTGGTGAAGGCGGACCTGGAGATGGGCGGCAACGACCAGATCTTCAACCTGCTCGCCGGCCGCGACCTCATGCGCGCCATGGGCATGGAGCCGCAGGTGGCCCTCACGATGCCGCTTCTGGTGGGCACCGACGGCCACAAGAAGATGTCCAAGAGCTACGGCAACTACGTGGGCCTCACCGACGAGCAGGCGGACATGTACGGCAAGGTCATGTCCATCACCGACGAGCTGGTGCCGCTCTACTGGCGCCTCTGCTCCACGGCCGACATGGACAAGCTCGACGCCATCGACGCCGCCTTCGCGGACGGCTCCGCCGACCCGTACGCGCTCAAGCGCGAGCTTGCCGCCAACATCGTGGACCTCTACCACGGCGAGGGCGCCGGCGCCGCGGCGAGTGCTGCCTTTGACGCGCAGTTCAAGCGCGCCGAGGCCCCCGAGGACATGCCGGAGTTCCCGCTGAGCGTGGCCGAGGTCAACGACGAGGGCAAGGTCTACCTGGGCAAGCTCCTCGTTGAGGTGGGCATCGCCAAGTCCGCCGGCGAGGCGCGCCGCCTCGTGGACGGCGGCGGCGTCAAGATCAACGGCGAGGCCGTGGCGCCCAAGTGCTACAACGTGGAGGCGTCGCTCTTCTCGGCGGGCACGACGGTCCAGTCCGGCAAGAAGCGCTGGGCGCGCCTGGTCTAGAGCCGGCACCGAGGGTTTGGGTTCGCTGTTCGGACCCAAGGCCCGTCATTGCTGACGGCCAACTGGGCTTTTGTCGGAGCGGCACGCGACGCGTCGCGTTTTTCGAACCCAAACCCAAATCGGGTTTGGGTTCAGTCTTACAGGAGCGGACGAGCGCCAACTAGGCTTTTGTCGCGAGCTGCCCGCCGGAGGCCCGGTTTTCGAACCCAAACCCGTTTTGGCAGAGAGGACGCAGATGGCGAGAAGGACCACGTTTCTGGAGGGGCACGGCGTGCCCGAGCTGCTGGCGCCCGCCGGCGGCCCCGCGGCGTTCAACGCGGCGCTCGCGGCCGGGGCGGACGCCATCTACTGTGGCCTCGGCAGCGACTTCAACGCCCGTCGCAGCGCGGGGAACTTCGACGACGAGTCCTTCTCGGCCGCGTGCCGCCGGGCGCACCTTGCCGGATCTCGCGTCTACGTGACCGTGAACGTGGCGGTGTCCTCCGAGGAGCTGCCGCGCGTGCTTGAGCTCGTGCGCCGCGCCTGGGGGCTCGGGGCAGACGCCTTCATCATCCAGGACTGGGGCCTCATGGCGGAGATCCGTCGCCGGTGGCCGGAGGTGGAGACCCACGTCTCCACGCAGGCGAACGTCCATGACGCGCGCGGCGTGGCGTGGTGTCGCGACGTCTGGGGCGTGGACCGCGTGACGCTCTCGCGCGAGCTCTCCCTGGCGGAGATCTCCCGCATCGCCGAGGAAGGCGTGGAGCTGGAGTGCTTCGGCCACGGCGCGCTGTGCTTCTGCTACTCGGGCGTGTGCCTCATGAGCTCCATGCGGGGCGGCCGCTCGGCGAACCGCGGCCTCTGTGCCCAGCCGTGCCGGCTGCCATACGACCTGGTGGACGAGAAGGGCGAGGTGCTCGAGATCCCCGGCGTGGCCACACAGGGCATCCCCGAGACGAGCCGCGGCGTGGGCGGCACGCGGCTGCTCTGCCCCAAGGACTATCGCACGGTCGACCGCGTGCGCGAGATGCGCGACGCCGGCGTGGGCTCGCTCAAGGTCGAGGGCCGCATGAAGGCTCCCGACTACGTGTTCTCCGTCGTGGCGGCCTATCGCGGCGCGCTCGACGCCCTGCGTGACGGCCGTGACGAGGACGTCGCGCGCGCGGCGCGCGACCGGCGGCTGCGCCGCGCGTTCAACCGCGACTTCACCGAGAGCTACCTCTGGGGCGGCTCGGACAACGACATGATGAGCTACGAGCGCTCCAACAACCGCGGCGAGCTGGTCGGCCGCGTCGTCGGGTCGCGCGCGCTCGAGGACGCGCTCGTGCGGCGCGGCGGCGGCAACGGTGGTCGCGAGCGCATGCGGCGCGTCACGCGCGCCGACGTCGAGGTCCTTCTCGACGAACCGGTGGGCGCCGGCGACCTGCTGGAGATTCGCCCGGTCGACGACCCGTCGCAGTTCCTGACCGCGCACGCGGCGGCCGACGCGGCGGCGGGGGAGACCATCACCTGCCGCACCGCCCGCCCGATGGAGGCCGGCTCGCTCGTGCGCGTGATCCGCTCTCAGGCCGCGCTCGACGAGGCCGAGTGCGTGGCCGAGAAGGACGTCGTGCGCCGCCGGCCGGTGCTGGTGCGCGTGACGGCGCGTCTGGGCGAGCCGTTCTCGGTCGAGCTCGAGTGCGCCGACGGCGCCGCTGCCGCGCGCGCCGAGGGCTTCGTCGTTGAGGCCGCGCGCACGCGGCCGGTCGCCGAGGCGGACCTCGTGGAGCACGTGGGCCGCATGGGACAGAGCGCGTTCGAGCCCGTGGGCTGGGACGTCTCGCTCGATGCCGGCTGCGGCATGTCCTTCTCGGCCGTGCACAAGGTCCGGGCCGAGGCGTGCCGTCGCCTGGAGGAGGCCCTGCTCGCACCCTATGCCGCCCGTGAGACAAAGGGGACAGGTTCATTTGTCTCACTAGCTGATGAGACAAATGAACCTGTCCCCTTTGTCTCACCTGCGATCTGTGCGCTGGTGACGACGCCGGAGTGCGCCGAGGCCGCCCTCGCCGCCGGGGCGACGCGCGTCTACGCCTCCGCCGACGACCTCGCGCGCGGCACGTGGCCGGACGGCGTCGTACCCTGGCTCGACGAGGTCTGCCGCGAGGCCGACCACGCCCGCCTGGACCCGTGGGTGCGCGCCGGCGAGCCCGTCGCCGTGGGCAACGTCTCCGAGCTGGCCCTCGCCGCCGAGCGCGGCGCGCTGCCCGAGGTGCGCTCCTGCATACCCGTCCACAACGCGTCCGCGCTGGTCGCGCTCGCCGATGCGGGTGCGGCCGGCGTCTGGCTCTCGCCCGAGCTCACGCTCGAGGAGGTCTGCGCGCTCGCCCGGGCGTCCCGCGTGCCCGTGGGCCTTTCCGTCCTCGGTCGCGAGCGCGTCATGACGAGCGAGCACTGCGTCCTGCAGGCGCTCGGTCGCTGCCGGCACGACTGCGCCCACTGCCCGGAGCGCGCCCGTGCGCTCTCCCTGCGCGACATCGACGGCAACCTCCTGCCCGTGCGCACGGACGTCAACGGCCGCTCGCGCATCTGGTGCGCCCAGCCGCTCGACGCCACCCCGCAGGTCCCGGAGCTCGTCGCGGCCGGCGTGACCCGCCTGCTCGTCGACGGCCAGCTCATGGGCGTCGACGAGGTCTCCGCCGCCGTGGCCCGCGTCACCGCCGCGCTCGAGGCCGCGCGCGACGGCCGCCGTCCCGCGCCCCGCATGAAGGGCGCCACGTCGGGTCACCTCTTCTCGCCCATTGGGTAAGATGTCTCACGGAACCATTCCAGCCCAGCGAAAGGAACACCATGGCTGTTGACCGCGCGCTTCTCGACGCAACCCTCGACGTGATCCGCCAGAGCCTCCAGGCCGACGGCGGCGACGTGGCCCTCATCGACGTGACCGACGACGGAGTCGTGACCCTGGAGATGCAGGGCGCCTGCGCCGGCTGCCCGCTCTCCTCCCTCGACATGTCCGAGGGCATCGAGCGCATCCTCATGGAGCACGTCCCCGGCGTGACGCGCGTCCAGCCGGCGGCCTTCTAGCGCGGGGCGAGAAGAACGTGCTGCTGAACGAGATCTATCACGCCCTCGACCCGGTGGCCTTCTCGCTGGGCCCGGTCTCCGTGCGCTGGTACGCGCTGGCGTACCTCGCCGGCTTCGCCTGCGCGGGCGTGGTCATGTGGCGCACGCAGAGGCGCTGGGGGCTCGGCCTCACGCTCGACGACCTGCTCTCGATCGTGCTCGGGATCGTCTTCGGCGTGATCATCGGCGCGCGCCTGTTCTACGTGGTGTTCTACGGCGCGGGCTACTATCTCGAGAACCCGCTCGAGATCTTCATGCTCAACCACGGCGGCATGAGCTTCCACGGTGGCCTCGTGGGCGCCGTCGTGGGCGGCAGCTTGGTGTGCCGGCGGTACAAGATCTCCATCCCCACGGTGTGCGACCTGGGCGTCATCGGCGCGCCGATCGGCCTGTTCTTCGGCCGCTGCGCCAACTTCGTGAACGGCGAGCTCTGGGGCAAGGAGACCACGCTTCCCTGGGGCGTCATGTTCGAGACGGGCGGCGCGGTCTACCGCCACCCCTCGCAGCTCTACGAGGCCGTGCTCGAGGGCCTCGTGATCTTCGCGGTGCTCTACGCACTGTCGCGCCGCGTGCCGCCGCGCCCGCAGGGCACCTTCATGGGCGCGTTCCTGGCGCTCTATGGCGTCTTCCGCTTCCTGGTGGAGTTCGTCCGCGTGCCGGACGCCCAGCTCGGCTACCTCTTTGGCCCCATTACCATGGGCCAGTTGCTGAGCCTGCCGCTCGTTCTTCTCGGCATCGCGATCCTGGTGGGCGCGCACCGACTCAACCGCCCGCAGCGCGGCTACCTGAGCTAGCCCCGCCGCGTCGTCCGGCGCCCCGGTGACTGCGCCGGCCCCGTTGGCTGACAGGTTTTACCGTCTATGCGCGCTCTCGGTTGCCCGCGAGCCGTAGAACTTGTCATTCAATCATGGAGCAGGACCGGTCTGGCGAGAAGGACATCGCGTCGCCCCCTACCCGCGGGCGGCGTCCTCGGGCGTGATCGTCATGGACTGGAAGCGATGCGCCATGTAGGCGTCGTCGTAGTGCTCGGCGTAGAACTCCTCGACCGGCGAGCTGGGTGCCAGGCCGCTCTCGCGCTGGTACCAGCACTCCAGCGACTGCAGCGTCATGACGCCGTTCACGAGCATGAGCACGGCGCAGAGCGTGGTGAACGAGTAGCGCGCCTGCCAGGGGATGAGGTTGATGAGCTTCAAGAGCCACGGCAGGCAGACCTTGATCCACACAAAGCCGAGTGCGCCCCACATGCACATGAAGAGCGTGGACGTGCGGCCTTGGAAGAGCGCGGCGATTGGGTCCGGGAAGAGCCCGAAGATCGTGGAGCCCGAGTAGTCCCAGGCCACGGCGCCAAAGCCGACCTGCATGAACCAGGAGACCGCCGCCTCGAAGAGGCCGCCGATCACGGCGGAGACCAGGAAGATGACCACGGGGTTCGCGCGATAGAAGCGGTTGAGCGCCACGGTCATGAGCACGGCGCCAAAGCCGTAGATCGGCGAGAAGGGCCCGTAGAGCATGCCGGCGCGGTCCTGGTAGACGCCCGGGTCCACGACGACCATGTGATAGACGGTCTCGATGATCAGGCCCAGCACGCAGCAGACCACGAAGACCCAGAACAGGTTGAAGAAGTCGAGCTCGATGAAGCCGCGGTCGCCCTTGGCGCGGCCGAGCGTGCCGGCCTCGGCGGCCTCCTCGGTCTCCATGTCGCGCAGCTTGCGCTGGAGCTGGCGCTCCGTGATCAGCGTGGGGTCGATGGTGGCGGAGATGACGAGAAGGACGAGCAGTCGCACCCCGTCGTAGACGAGATTGTCGCCGAAGCCGTTGAGCATGATCTCCAGGATCAGGTTGACGATGCCCACGGCGAGCAGGGCATAGGCGATCTGCGCCACGTGGCGGCGGCGGTTTTTGAGCACGAGCACGCCAAAGGCGACGTAGCCGACCGACGCCACGAACATGACCACGAGCTGGATCACGACGAGCGTCATCGTGAGCGTGACATCGTGACGCTCGCGGAAGAGCTCGGCGCCGTACTGGGCCAGCGGGATGGCGATGAGGGCGAGAAGGACGAGCACGGCCGCGGCCGTGACCAGGCAGTAGACGCCGTAGACCTTGAGAAGGACGGAGATCTTGCGGCTCTCGGCGGACGCGGGCGCTTCGTGGCTGCTCATGGGGCTCCTTCGGGGCGGGTGCATTGGCACCATCGTACCCAGTTCTTCTCGCTTCCAACGGGAAGACGCGGACTGTTGACATTACAGAATGTGTAACGTACCATAGCGTGCAACGAGAGGAGAGGGAGGTCCCATGGCCAAGCGAGCCCTGGACATCACGACGCGCAAGCAGTTGGACGTCTACATGAACCCGCAGCGGCAGCGTCTGCTGCACGAGATGCAGATTCTCGCGCAGCCGGCCACGTGCAAGCAGCTGGCCGACGTCATGGGCATCTCCGCCTCGTCGGTCACGCACCACATGAGGAAGCTGGAGTCGCTGGGCCTGGTGGAGGTGGACCACACCGAGGTCGTCCGCGGCATCACCGCGCGCTACTGGCGAGCCGTGCCCACGGACGTCTCGCTTCGCGCCAACGAGGGAGGGGACCTCCAGGAAGAGAAGATGCTTCTCGTGGACTACCTCAACCAGCAGGTCCTTGCGGGGCTGCATGCCTACACGGCGTCGGACGCGGTCGCGCGCGAAGAGGAGCTGGGCCTTGCCCACGGCGACCTGCGCAGCGGCGTGATGTACCTCACCGAGGACGAGGCTCGCGCATTCCAGCGCATGGTGAGCGAGTTTGTCGAGAAGCACGACCAGCCGCAGGAGGGTGCGGTGCCCTGGGAGTTCAGCGTGACCTGCTACCCGCACCGGAGCTTCCCGGCGTAGGCGCTCGCCGCCCGCACGACCATCCGCACAACCCAACTCGTAGAAGGCCCGACAGGGGAGGGGTTCGTCATGGAGAAGAACCGCGTTCTGCCCGTCTCGCACGCGCTCGTGTTCCTGCTGATCCATCTGGGGACGGGCCTTGCGGCGCCCGTGCTCTCGCTCATGCTGCTGGCCCGCGGGGCCACGCTGGTGACGCTGCCTTTCGTGGTGGGCGTGACGACCGTGGTCACGTGTCTCTGCGAGGTGCCGAGCGGCATCGCTGCGGACGTGCTGGGGCGACGGCGGGTCTTCGCGCTCTCGATGGCGCTGCAGGTGGCGGCCTACGTGGTGTTGCTTGCGACCCCGAGCCTCGCCGTGGTGGCGGTCTCGGGCGTGCTGCGTGGCCTTGCCCTCGCGGCGCGAACGGGGACACTCGAGGCGGTCGAGCTGGACCGCGTGGTGGCGGAGCACGAGGAGGCCACGGAGCGCCTCTCTGCGCTCGACGCGCTCAACGGGCGGCTCGCGCTGCTGGAGTCCGCGGGCGTGGGCGCGGGTGCCGTCGCCGGCGGCGTGCTGGCGACGCTCGACCCCAGCTACGTGCTGCTCATTGCGTGCATCATCGCGTCCGGGGCGGCTGCGCTTGCGGGTGGCATGGCGCTCTTCCCGCCGGATGCGCGCTCGGATGTCTCGGTGCGCGAGCGCCTGCGCTCCACCCTCGCCGACATGCTCGCGACGCTCGTCCGGCCGGGCGATATCCGCCTGGTGCTCGCGGCCTCCGCCTCGGCTGGCGTGGTGATGGTCGCCGTGGAGACGTACTGGCAGCTCGCGTTCGAGGGCCTCGTGGGCCCGGGCGGCACGTGGTTGCTCGGCTTCGTCAACTGCGCGGGTATGGCCGCGGCGGCGCTCGGCAGCGCGGCGGCGATGCGCTGGGGGAGCGCGGCGCCAGGCGCGCACGGGCGGCGCGGGCTCTACCTGGCGCTGCAGGGGGCGGCGATCGTCTGCCTCGCGCTCTTCTCGGCCGCGGGGAGCGTGCCCGTGTTCGTGGCCGTCTACGTGGCGCTCTACCTCGCGCTCGGCGCGCGCAGCGTGGTCGAGCAGACCGTGCTCCACAACGCCGTCCCCTCGCGCGAGCGCTCCGGCATGGCGTCCGTGCAGTCGATCGCTCTGCGCGCCGGCGGCCTTGCGGGCTCGACGGCGAGCGGGCCGGCCGTGGCGGCCCTCACGCTCGCCGGAGCGTGGCCCGTCCTCGCGGCGCTCGCGTTTGTGCTCGCTGCGCTCGGCGTCCGCCCCCGTCCCCGCACCTCCCATCTATAGGGTATGTACAAGATTAAAAATCTGATGCTCTTCTCGTCAACGCGCTGACCTGCGGTTACACGATTGCATGGTACCGTATTAATTCTGCAATAGTGTACATACCCTGAGATGGGGTGTACATACCCTGAGATGGGGTGCACATGACCTGAGATGGGGCGCACATACCCTGGGCGGGGGAGCGCCCTCTGGCGAGAAGGACCTGGTCCCGCTAGTCAGCCGGCTCGACCTGAACCCAGATGTACGCCTCGGAGTACTCGTCCCACTCGTCCTGCGGGTCGGTCAGGAAGTTGCACCCTACTTCGGCGCCGTCGACGAGTGCCGTCTCGCCGACGTCGTAGCGGTCGAGGGAGATGCCCTCGTACGGCGAGCCCGCGAGGAAGGCCTCCCGGAACTCCGGGAACAGCTCGTGCGCGGTGACGAGCCCGGGGACGAGGGCGGGCACGTCCGCCGCGGCGAGGGCGTCGTGCAGGAGCGCCGGGTCCTTCTCGGCCTGCGCGAGGTTCTCCTCCTGGCTCAGCGCGGGGTCGACGGCAAGGGTGTACTCGGTCTCTATGACCTGCCCGTCGTTGTCGATGTCGACGCGGATGCTGCTGCCGGTCTCCTCGCCGTCCTCGTCCACGACGTCGCCGGTCACGTAGTAGCTGACCTTATCGTGCTCCTTGGTGGGGTCGATGCAGAACGGGTCCAGTCCGGCGTCCGCAAAGGAGGCCTCGAGCGCGCGGGTGGTCTGGGCAGCGGTCTCCATCTCCTGCCGCATGGTCTGGGCGCGGCTTACGTAGTGCGGCACGTACACGGCGGCGAGAAGGACGAGCGCGACCGCGAGCGCGCGGCGGAGGAAGCGCCGGTGGTCGGGCAGCGAGATGCCGAGCGGCTCGGCGATCTCCCAGGCCGCTCGCAGGAGGCCGCTCCTGTCCTCCCGCGCGGTGAAGGGCGCCTCGAGCTTCTCGCGGGAGGGGTTCTCACGCTGCGCCGCCTCTGCCTTGGCGGCGACGGAGTCCCACGTCTTCTTGTTGAGGTCGCAGCGCGAGGCGAGCATGGCGTAGCTGGTCGCGACCGTGAACACGATCACGATGGCGATTGCGGTGAAGAGCCCGACGAGGTACAGCCCGGTGTTGTGGAAGACGAGGTCGTCGAGCATGCTGAGGAAGAGGAACTCGCCCATGACGACGAGGATGCAGGTGAGGCCGCGCTGCGGGAGCGGGCCCATGACGTAGTACCAGCGGATGAGCAGCCGCTCCCAGCCTGTGACGCCTGCGTTCATAGGGCCCTCCCCTGTGCATAGGTTGGACAGAGTATATCCCCTGACGCAATGCAGAGGATTCTGAAAGTTATTCATGGTTAACAGTTGCCCTGAAATAGTTTACTTTGTCTAACAGATAGAGGCTGACGTGAGGGGCGACGACTCGTGATGATTGACAGGCGGCTCATCGGCATCGTGCCGGGGAGCATGAGATACGTGGGTGGAGCGGATCCAAAAGGGGACAGACCCCTTTTGGATCACTTGGCGGACGAGAAGGACGCGAGCTTGTAGGAGGTTGCCATGATCAACGTCATTATCGTCCTGGCCGTGGTGGCGGTCGTCCTTCTCGCCGTCCGTCGATACCTGCGGACGCTCCGTCAGGGCGGCTGCGGGTGCGGGTGCTCCGGCGGGGGAGAGTCCCACGTCGCCCGTCCGACGGTCGCCGACACCAACGAGGCGCACTACCCCTATACGGCTGAGCTCACCGTCGAGGGGATGCGCTGCGAGCATTGCCTCGCGGCTGTGGAGACCGCGCTCGACGGCATCGGCGGCGTGTGGGCGCGTGCGAGCATGTGCGCGTGCTCTCGAAGGACCCGATCGACCATGCGGCGCTGGTCGCGGCCGTCGAGGCGGCGGGCTATCGCGTGGCGGGGTAGGGGCGGCCGGCTGGCCGCGCGCATGAGGAAGGGTCGCTCGCGACACCCCGCGGGCGGCCCTTTTGCGTTTGCGACGGGCCCTCAGGCCGCTGCGGCCGCCGAGAAGAGCAGCATCGCCGTGAACATGACGGTGAATACCAGGTTGCTCCACCCGCCAAAGAGGACACAGCGCGCCGGCTGCGGCACGCGCATCCACACGAGACCGAGAAGCGACGTGACCAGCGGCGTGAGAACGACAAACCATGTGGGAAAGACCGTCTGTCCCAGCACTATGGCAACGCCGAGAACAACAAAGCCCAGGTACATGGGAACGGTGGCAAACCTCATGACAAACATGATGTTGCCCGCGACCTCGTCATACAGTTCTTCTCGCCCTGCCTTGGCGACGACGGAGAGGTAGACGTACTGAGCGTGATAGGCGCCGCCGCAGATGAGGGCAAAGGCGAGCAGTGCCGCGGCCAGCCAGACGAGACAGTCCATCTCGCCGCGCCCCATGAGTGCAAGCCCTGCAAACCCGAGCACGTACAGGAACGCGGCGACCGGTCCGAGCGCCCCTCCAAGCCGCACGCGGTCGGCGGGCACGTCGCGCATGATGCGCATATACGGCCTGAGCGTCCCGTCCATGTCGTAGGCGCCGGGCGTGAAGTAGAGCAGCATGTCCCCGGCAAACATGAGGAGCGACCCCAGGAGCCCCAGGGCGAGAAGTACGAGCGTCAACGGCATGGCGCCTCCCATCCAACGTGACAAAGGGACTGTCCCTTTGTCACATAGTCCAGTCTGCGCTTTGGGTTTGCAGGCGCACCATGCGGGCGAAGAGGCCGCCTGCGGCGAGCAGCTCCTCCGGCGAGCCCTGCTCGGCCACGCGGCCGTCCTCGAGCACCACGATCTTGTCCGCACTCATGACGGTGCGCATGCGATGGGCGATTACAATGACGGTCTTGCCGGCGAGCAGGCGCGAGAGCGCCTCCTGGACCTGTGTCTCGTTCTCCACGTCGAGACTTGCGGTGGCCTCGTCCAGGAGCACGACCGGCGCGTCCTTGAGCAGCGCCCGTGCGATGGAGATGCGCTGGCGCTCGCCGCCGGAGAGCCGTGCGCCGTTCTCGCCGATCATCGTGTCGTAGCCCTGCGGCAGGCGGCTCACGAACTCGTCGCAGTTGGCCGCGCGCGCCGCGGCGAGCACCTCCTCGTCGGTGGCGCCGCGCCGGCCGAGGCGGATGTTGCCCATCACCGTGTCGTCAAAGAGCAGCACGTCCTGGAAGACCACGGAGAAGTCGGCGAGAAGGACCTCGGGGTCCACGGCTGCCACGTCCACGCCGCCCACGGCGACGCGTCCCGCATCGGCGTCCCATAGACGCGCCGCCAGACGGGCGCAGGTGGACTTGCCGGAGCCGGACGGTCCCACGAGCGCCGTGACCTCGCCCTCGCGCGCCGTGAACGTCACACCGTCGAGGACCTTCTCGCCGCGATCGTAGGAGAAGGACACGTCCTCGAAGGTAACGTCGTGCCCTGCAGGCTCGTACGTCTCGCCTCCCTGCGCGAGTGGCTCCTCGTAGAAGCCCTTCATGCGCGTCGCGGCGGTCTTGGCCGAGAAGAGCTCGGCGATGAGCATGAGGCACTGGTCGAAGGGCGCGTAGATACGGCTCACCACCACAAGGAAGGCGAAGAGCGTCATGAACGTGCATGACCCTTCCAGGATGAGCGCCGCGCCCACGAGCACCGTGGTGGCAAGGCCCAGGCGCAGCACGATCTGGGCTCCGTTGACGGCGATGCCGCAGGCGATCTCCGAGCGGGCGGCCTGGCGCTCCGCGGCGTCCACGTCGGCGTGGATGTGCTCGAGGTAGCGCTCCTCCTGGTTGGTCGCGCGCACCTCGCGCACGCACTCGAGCGCCTCCTGGACGTCCTCGGAGATGGCGAGCCCCTTCATGCGCGTGGCGCGCATCATGGGCTGCAGCGCCCGTCGCGCGCCGAACAGCAGCCCCAGTGCCACCGGCGCGCTCCACAGCGCTGCGATGGCCAGCCGCCAGTCGAAGGCAACAAGCCCCACCGCCGCCACGCTCAGCATGATATAGGCGCCGTAGAGCTCGGGCAGCACATGGCTGTAGGCGTGCTCGATGGTCTTCACGTCGCCCATGATGGTCTCGGTGAGGTCGGCCAGGTCGCGCCTGCCGAAGAACGACAGCGGGAGCTTCCGCAGGCGCTCCGCCAGCCCGATGCGCAGCCTGCCGCTCTCCTTGTAGATGACGCCGTACTGGTAGTAGTAGGCGAAGTACTCGGTGACGAACAGTGCCACGGCGAACACGGCGAGCCCGACAGCGAACGGCGCGGTGCCGGGCAGCGCCGCCCCGCCCGTCAAGTGGTCCATGAACGCGCCCATCGCCAGGAAGAGCGCGCCCACGCCCGCGAACACCGCAAGATTCGACACCGCGGTCCAAACGGCCCCCAGCTTGACGTTGCGCACGCCCTCGTCGGTGAGCCCGTACTTCTCTTTGATGGACATCTAGGCCACCTCCTCGGACGCGATCTTCCAGTTGATTGCCCGCTCGTAGTCGGTCCACATGCGGGCGTACAGGCCGCCGGCCGCCACAAGCTCGTCGTGGGTGCCCTGCTCGACAACGCGCCCGCCGTCGAGCACCACGATCGAGTCGGCGTTGCGC
>CAUGFC010000044.1 GCA_959598545.1 uncultured Olsenella sp.
GCATGGTCAACGCCGAGATCTTCGCCGCCGAGCCGATCGTCACCCGCGTCATGGGCATCGACGAGGCCAAGGCCTCCGGCGCCGTCGCCCTCTTCGGCGAGAAGTACGGCGACGTCGTGCGCGTGGTCTCCACCGGCGAGTCCGACGCGCCCTTCTCGCGCGAGCTCTGCGGCGGCACGCATGCCAAGAACACCGCCGACCTCGGCTTCTTCAAGATCGTCTCCGAGAGCTCCGTGGGCTCCAACGCCCGCCGCATCGAGGCCGTGACCTCGATGGGCGCGATCGAGTACGTGGACGAGCGCCTGCTCGCCCTCGACGAGGTCGCCCACGAGCTCAAGTGCCGCCCGGACGACGTCGCGGCGCGCGCGGCCGCCCTCCAGTCGGAGCTGCGCGAGACGCGCAAGGCGCTCGAGGCCGCCACGACCGGCGCCGGCGCCGGCAAGGTCGCCGACGCGTACAAGTCCGCGGTCCAGCTCGACGGCTACAAGGTCGTCGTCGCCCGCATCGACGGCCTCTCCGGCAAGGAGATGCGCTCTGCCTGGGACGGCATCCGCGACGCGGCAAACGGCGAGCCCGTGGCCTGCGTGATCGCCTCCGCCACCCCCGACGGCAAGGTGGCGCTCCTCGCCGGTGGCACGGACGGCGCCGTCTCCGCGGGCTTCGCCGCGGGCTCCATCGTCAAGGACATCGCCGGCCTCGTGGGCGGCCGCGGCGGCGGGCGCCCCAACATGGCGCAGGCCGGCGGCTCCGACGTCTCCGGCATCGACGCCGCGCTCGACGCCGCCCGTGCGGCGCTCGGCATCTAGTGGATGCGGGTTCTCGCGCTCGACATCGGTGAGGTGCGCGTCGGGGTCGCGGTGAGCGATCCCGGCGCGCGCGTCGCGTCTCCGGTCTGCGTGCTTCCCGCCGCGGAGGTGCTCGCGCACGCGGTCAGCTTCCGCCGCGTCCTCGAGGACTGGGAGCCCGACCTTCTCGTCTGCGGGCTGCCCCGCACGCTTTCGGGGGAGGAGGGCCCGCAGGCCGAGCGCATCCGCGCCCAGGCCGAGAAGATCGCGCAATCCTGCGGACTTCCGTTGGAGTTTGCCGACGAGCGCCTCTCGTCGGCCGAGGCCAAGCGTATCCTGAGGGAACAGGGCCTCTCCGAGCGCTCCATGCGCGGTCGCGTCGACTCCGTGGCCGCCTCGCTGTTCCTGCAGTCCTGGCTGGACGCCAGGCAGACCTGAAAGGGCACCATGGCCACTTCCAGCAACCGCACCCCCCGGCACGGGGGCTCGCACTTCTCGACGGGCGGCCCCTCCGGCGCCGCCCCGGCCTCCGCGCCGGACGGGCAGCCGCAGGCCCCGCGCCCGGCCGGACCCGCCGGCGGCGCCACCGCCCCGCGCTCAGCCCTCGCCTCGGGCCGCGTGTCCACCAGGACCGCCGCCGCCACCCGTCGCGCCGGCGCCCACGCGCCGAGCGACCCGCGCGCCCCTCGCGGCGGCGGGCGCGGCCCGCTCGTCGTCATCGCCCTCGTCGCGGTTCTCGCCCTTGCGGCGGTCGCCGCGTTCGTCTTGGTCCCCTCGCTGCTCCCGGGCGGCGACACGACCGAGGAGCACCAGCTCGCCGAGAAGGGCACCGAGGTCACCATCACCGTCCCGGACGGCTCCGGCGCCGCCGCGGTCGCCCAGATCCTCTACGACAACGGGCTCATCTCCGACCAGAGCGCCTTCCTCTCCGAGGTCCGCCGCACCGAGGCCGAGGCCTCGATCAAGAGCGGCTCGTACCTGATCGTGGCCGGGACCGACGACTCCGACATCATCTCGCTGCTCACGGAGGGCCCCAACGTCTCCACCGCGCAGCTCGTCGTCCCCGAGGGCTTCACCGTGAGCCAGATCGCGGCCACGGCCGAGGAGTCCCTCGGCATCGCCTCCGCCGACTTCCTCGCCCAGGCCAAGGCCTCGGCCTACGTCGGCGACTACCCGTTCCTCGCCGCCGCAGCCGAGGAGGAGAGCGACTCCCTCGAGGGCTACCTCTTCCCCAAGACCTATGACTTCTCCAACGAGGCGAACGTCACGGCTGACACCGTGATTCGCGCCATGCTCGACCAGTACCAGACCGAGGTCGGCCCGCTCGACCTGGACGGCGCCGCCGCCACGCTCTCCAAGCGCTACGGGATCGACCTGGACGGCCACGACGTCCTGACCATGGCGTCGATCGTCGAGCGCGAGGCCGTGACGGACGAGCAGCGCGGCAAGGTCGCGTCGGTCTTCTACAACCGCCTGCGCGACGGCATGCGCCTGCAGAGCGACGCCACGCTGACCTACTCCCTCGGCCGTGCCGCGACCGCGGAGGAGATCAACACGCTGGACGACCCCTACAACACCAACCTGCGCGAGGGCCTCACGCCCACCCCGGTCTGCTCGCCGAGCCTGGCCTCGATTCAGGCTGCCTGCAGTCCCGAAAACACGAAGTACTACTACTTCTACATCACGCAGGACACCGAGCAGTTCTCCGAGACCTACGACGAGCACCAGCAGGCGTACTCGTAGAGGACGGGCGAATGGGACTGTTTCGTGCCACGCGCTACGTGGCGAGCCTGCCGCTTGTGGACGTCGACGAGCTCGTCTCGTCCGGCGTGCGCCTCGTGCTGCTCGACCGTGACAACACCTGCGTCCCGCGCGACGCCGCGTCCGCGCCGGCCGAGGTCCTGGCCTGGCTCGACCGCGCGCGCGAGGCGGGCCTGGGCCTGTGCCTGGTCTCCAACAACTTCCACTCCAGCCAGGTGGGCCGCACGGCCCGGGAGCTCGGCGTCGAAGTGGTCGACCACGCCATGAAGCCCGCCCCCTTCGCGCTCGTGCGCGCCATGCGGCTGATGGGCGCCTCGCGGGAGGAGACCGTCATGATCGGCGACCAGGTCTTCACCGACGTCGCGGCCGGCAACCTCGCCGGGGTGAGGACGGTCCTCGTGCGCCCGCAGTCGCGCAAGGACCTCTGGTACACCCACGTCTTCCGCGTCTTCGAGCGCCTCGCCCTCCACGACGTCACCTTCGACGGCGAGTAGGACCTGCCCGGCCCGCCCGCTCCGCCGACGTTGCTCCGAGAAGTGCGCTGCGCGGAACTTCTCTCCGCAACGCCGGACTGCGCGGGCGGGCCTGCCCGACGCCGCCTGACGTGCCCCGATGTTGTGGAGGGGAGTTCCGCGCAGCGCACTCCCCGGAGCAACGTCGGGGCACGCCCCCGAGGGTTATCGAGTAGAATCTCTTCTCGGTATGCGAGTGGGAAGGGGGGAGAGAGTTGCCGCACGATCCGAGATACGTCGTCCACGAGGGGTGCGACCACATCTTCTTCGTTGGGTTTCTCGGCGCCGGCAAGTCCACCCTCGCGCGCAACCTCGGCGGCCTCTTCCACCGCCCCCACGTCGACACCGACCGCCTCGTGGAGCGCGCCCTGGGCGCCACCGTGGCGCAGATCTTCGAGGACGAGGGGGAGGACCGCTTCCGCCGCGCCGAGACGGTCGAGCTGCGCAAGCTTGCCGCGCGCAAGTCGCTGCTCGTGAGCTGCGGCGGCGGCATCGTGGAGCGACCCGAGAACTGCAGACTCATGCACGAGATGGGCGTCGTGGTGTTTCTTGACGGCGACCTCGAGGACTCGCTGCGGCAGATCCGCCGCCCCGAGCTCAGGCCCGACCTCGGCACGGCCGAGCACGCGGCCGAGGTCTACCGCCGGCGCCGCCCGCTCTACGAGCGCGCCGCCGACCTCACGATCGACATACGCAACAAGACGTTCGAGCAGGTGGCCCTCGAGTCGGGGCAGCTGCTCTGGGAGAAGGGCCTGCTATGAGCGACGAGACGACTGCCGAGAAGGATCGCGAGCTCGAGGCCGGGGAGACGGCCGAGAAGGACCCGGCGCCCGTCGCCGCGAGCGCGCAGCGCACCACGCGCCAGTGGGTGGTCATGCGCGGCGCCTCCATGGACCTGAGGGTGGGGGAGGGCATCCTCCCCGAGTTCGCCCGCGTGCTCAAGTCCGCCGCGGGCCGACCGCACCTGTGCCTGCTCGTCCACGAGCCGGGCGCGCCCGAGGACGTCGTGCGCACGCTCCACGACAACCTCTGCGCCGAGGGCTTCGAGGTCGCCACGGCGTCCCTCGACGCCTCCGCCTGCGACCTCGATGCCGTCGCGGCCTTCGTCGGGCGGCTCGACGAGGCCCGGGTCACGCGCGACGACATCGTGCTCGCGGTGGGCGGCTACCGCACGCTCTCCGTGGCCTCCTTCGCCTGCGACGCCTGGTGCGGCGGCGTCCAGCTCGCCGAGGTGCCGCTCGACCTGCCCTCCGCGGTCCTCGCCGCCACCACGCCGCGCGCGCTCGACGCCGCCGGTCGCGAGCGCATGCTCGAGCAGGACGCCACGGCGCGCTATACGGCCCTCGACCTCGACGTGCTTCTCGCCGACGCGACGGACGGGGAGCTTCGGCTCGCCTTCGCGCTCATGGCGCAGACCGCGCTGTGCGAGTCCGACCGCTCGTTCGGCCGGCTCTGGGACAACGCCGACGCGCTCGCAGCGGGCGACCGGAAGGCCCTCGCGGCCCAGCTCGCGGACGCCCTCAAGAGCCGCGGCAAGGTGTCCTCGTCCAACTCCGCCGCCCTGCGCCAGTCGCTCGAGCTCGGCACCACGTTCGCCACGGCGCTGGCCTCGGTCGCGCCGGGTGCGGTGGACGCCGGCGAGGCGCTCGCGGACGGCATGCGCTTCGCCGCCCGCCTGGGCGTGGTGCAGGAGTCCCTCTCGATCGACGACATGCTCGCCGTCGACGAGGTGCTCGAGCGCCTGGGCGTGGGCACCTCGCGCGTCGCCGTGGACCCCGCCGAGCTCGTCGCCGCGATCCGCTCCGAGCGCTACGCCCGCACGCGGCGCTTCATGCTGGCCGTCCCGCGCGCGCTCGGGCGCGTGCGGCTCGCGGTCATGACCGAGGAGCTGCTGACGGAGCACGTCACGGCCTGGTGCGCCTCTCGTCCGACCGACTAGCGTCGGCGCTCGGACGGACATCGTCTCAAAACCTCGCGAGAAAGGACACGATATGGCAGATGCGGCGGCTTGCATGGGGCGCGTGGAGCGCCTGCGCGCGCTCATGGCGGAGCGCGGCTACGACGCGGTGATCCTGCGCAACAACCCCGACCTGCGCTGGCTCACCGGCGCGGAGCGCACCTTCGACGACGAGGTCGCGCACACGGCCGTGGTGACGGCCGGCGGGCTCTGGCTCCACACCGACTCCCGCTACTACAACACCTTCGCCGAGCGCCTGGGCTCCGAGAGCGCCTGGGCCCTCGACATGGAGGTCACCACGCCGGCCGCCTGGGCGGCGCGCCGCGCGGCCGCCGAGCGCGCTCGCGTGGTGGCCGTCGAGGACACGTGCGACCTCGCGTTCTACGACGACCTTCTCGTCGAGCTGGCACGTGCCGGCGTGGCGTGCCTCACCCCGCGCCTCCACGGAGACATCTGCGACCTGCGCATGGTCAAGGACGCCGAGGAGATCGAGCTCATGAGGTGCGCGCAGGAGGTCACCGACGCCGCCTTCGAGCACATCTGCGGCTGGATCCGCCCGGGCGTGACCGAGCAGCAGATCCGCGTGGAGCTGGAGAACTATATGCTCTCCCACGGCGCAGACGAGCTCTCCTTCGGCTCGATCATCGCCTCGGGCCCAAACGGCGCGAACCCGCACGCGCAGCCCGGCGAGCGCCAGGTGCAGCTCGGCGACCTGATCGTCATGGACTACGGCGCCGGGTACCACGACTACCACTCCGACATGACCCGCACCGTGAGCGTGGGCGAGCCGAGCGACGAGCAGCGCCGCGTCTACGACGTCGTGCGCCGCGCCCACGAGGAGAGCGCCGCCGCCGTGCGCGCCGGCGTGATCGGCCGCGACGTCCACGAGGTCGCGGCCCGCGTGATCGAGGAGGCCGGCTACGGCGAGTACTTCGGCCACGGACTTGGCCACGGCGTCGGCATCCAGATCCACGAGAACCCGAGCTTCAACCGCCGCTGGGAGCGCCCGGTGCCCGAGGGCTCCGTGGTCACCATCGAGCCGGGCATCTACCTGCCCGGGCGCTTCGGCATCCGCCTGGAGGACTTTGGTCTCGTGACCGCCGACGGCTACGAGCCGTTCACGCGCTCCACGCACGAGCTCGTGGTGGTGGGGAAGTAGGGGCGCGCGTCCTTCTCGCCGGACGCCCCGGCGGCGACCATGCATCACTCGGATTTCTTGGCGAGAAGAGCACCTCGCTTTACCTCGCAAGATTCAATAAACCCCAGCTCAGAGATCTACTAATATTCCCGACCGATGTATCCTCGCGGCGTCGAAGTCTCCCGAGATTTCGCTGACCGGGCGCAGGCAAAGTGCTAAGATGTGGACGGTATGTGGAGCGACGAGGGAGAAAGTGTGAACCCCTCTCGCCGTTGCACGAGTAGAGGCACGAGTTTGGATGAGAGAAGGAGGTAAGTGGTGGTTAGCATTGTCCTTGCCAGTCATGGCACGTTCGCCGAGGGCATCAAGATGTCCGGACAGATGATCTTCGGGCCCCAGGAGAACGTCGCTGCCGTGACGCTCATGCCCGAGATGGGCCCGGACGACCTTCGCGCCAAGCTGCTCGAGGCCGTTGCCGGCTTCGAGGACCAGGACCAGGTCCTGTTCCTCGTCGACCTGCAGGGCGGGACACCCTGGAACCAGGTCTCGCTGCTGCTCGCTGAGGAGGGGCACGAGAACTGGGTGGCCGTGGGTGGCCTGAACCTGCCGATGCTCGTCTCCGCCTACGGGGAGCGCATGGGCGCCGAGACGGCCGCCGAGGTGGCCAAGGCCATCTATCCCGAGGCCAAGGCTGGCATCTGCGTCAAGCCCGAGGAGCTCGCACCGGCCGAGGCCGCTGCCGCCCCCGCGGCTCCCGCCGCCGCGCCCGCCGGCGCCATCCCGGAGGGCACCGTCCTCGGTGACGGCCACATCAAGATCGCGCACTGCCGCGTCGACACGCGCCTGCTGCACGGCCAGGTGGCCACCTCGTGGACCAAGCAGATCAACCCCGACCGCATCATCGTCGTCTCCGACGGCGTCGCTCACGACGAGCTGCGCAAGACGATGATCGTCCAGGCCGCGCCTCCCGGAGTCAAGGCCCACGTCATCCCGATCTCCAAGATGATCGAGGTGTCCAAGGACCCGCGCTTCGGCGCCACGAAGGCGTTCCTGCTCTTCGAGACCCCGCAGGACGTGCTCAAGGCCATCGAGGGCGGCGTCGACATCAAGAACGTCAACCTCGGCTCGATGGCTCACTCCGTGGGCAAGGTCGTCGTCACCAACGCGATCGCCATGGACCAGGCCGACGTCGAGTGCCTCGAGGAGCTCCAGGCCAAGGGCGTCACCTTCGACGTCCGCAAGGTCCCCGCGGACGCCCCGGAGAACTTCGAGAACATGATGAAGAAGGCCAAGTCCGAGCTGGCCGCTCAGGCGTAAAGGTAAGGAGGGAAACATGTCGGTACTTTCAATCATCCTGATTGTCATCGTTGCCTTCCTCGCCGGCATGGAAGGCGTCCTTGACCAGTGGCAGTTCCACCAGCCGCTGGTTGCGTGCACGCTCATCGGTCTGGTGAGCGGTCACTTCGAGGCGGGCATCATCCTGGGCGGCACGCTCCAGATGATGGCCCTCGGCTGGGCCAACGTCGGCGCGGCCGTCGCCCCCGACGCGGCGCTCGCCTCGGTCGCGTCGGCTATCCTCATGGTCATCGCCATGAACGGCGGCTCCGACCAGGCCACCGCCATCACCACGGCCATTGCCGTGGCCGTGCCGCTGTCCGTCGCCGGCCTCTTCCTGACGATGATCGTCCGTACGATCGCCATCCCCATCGTCCACATCATGGACGGCGCCGCCGCGCGCGGCGACTTCATGGCCATCGACGTCTGGTCCATCATCGCCATCTGCCTGCAGGGCATCCGCATCGCCATTCCGGCCGCGGCGCTCTGCTTCATCCCGTCCGATGCCGTCATGGGCGTCCTCGAGATGATGCCCGCGTGGCTCAACGAGGGCATGACGATTGGCGGCGGCATGGTCGCGGCCGTCGGCTACGCCATGGTCATCAACATGATGGCGACCAAGGAGGTCTGGCCGTTCTTCGCGCTGGGCTTCTGCCTCGCCGCCATCTCCCAGCTCACGCTGATCGCCCTCGGCGTCATCGGCATCAGCCTCGCCCTCATCTACCTGGGCCTCAAGGAGATCGGCCAGTCCGGCGCCGGCGCCATCGGCTCGGGCGACCCGCTGGGCGACATCCTGGACGACTACGAGTAGGAAGGGGGGAGAGTAAACATGGCAGAGAACAAGGTCACGCTTTCCAAGAACGACCGCCTCGCGGTTTGGTTCCGCCACCAGTACCTGCAGGGCTCCTGGAACTACGAGCGCATGCAGAACGGCGGCTGGTGCTTCTCGATGATTCCCGCCATCAAGAAGCTCTATCCCAACAAGGATGACCAGATCGCGGCGCTCAAGCGTCACATGGAGTTCTACAACACGCACCCGTACGTCTCCTCGCCGGTCATCGGCGTCACGCTCGCCCTCGAGGAGGACCGCGCCAACGGCGCACCCGTCGAGGACGCGGCCATCCAGGGCGTGAAGGTCGGCATGATGGGCCCGCTCGCCGGCGTCGGCGACCCGGTCTTCTGGTTCACCCTTCGCCCGCTGCTCGGTGCCCTGGGCGCCGGCCTTGCGATGAGCGGCAACATCATGGGCCCGATCCTGTTCTTCGTGCTCTGGAACGTCATCCGCCTCGCCTTCGAGTGGTACACGCAGGAGTTCGGCTACAAGCTGGGCACCTCCATCACCAAGGACCTCGGCGGCGGCCTGATGGGCAAGATCACCGAGGGCGCCTCGATCCTCGGCATGTTCGTCATCGGCGGCCTCGTCCAGCGCTGGGTCTCCATCTCCTTCGCGCCGACGGTCTCCACCGTCACGCAGTCCGAGGGCGCCTACATCGACTGGAACGCCATCGAGGCCACGGCCGAGTCCTCGGGTGTTGCTCAGGCCATCCATGACGCCCTGAGCAACTACGCCTCGCTCGGCGCCACCGGTCTCGAGGTCGAGAAGGTCACTACGCTCCAGCAGAACCTCGATCAGCTCATCCCCGGCCTCGCCGCCGTGTGCGTGACGCTGCTGTGCTGCTGGCTGCTCAAGAAGAAGGTCTCCCCGATCGTCATCATCATCGGCATGTTCGCCATTGGTATCGTCGGTCACCTCGCCGGCCTTCTCTAGGCTCCGTCGCTCTTCTCGGCGCCGCGCCCTCGTCCCGTCGCTCTGACGGGCGGGGGCGCGGCCCCTTTTCCAGCCTGAAAGGAGTGGGCGCGCATGGCCCAGTCTCAGAACACAACGGTCGACCTCACCATCCCCGCCACCATGTTCAAGGGGCTCTCCCCGACGGGCTCCATTATGGTGGGGGACACGGCGCTCGAGTTCTACAACGAGCGCAACGTCGAGGACTACATCCAGATCCCCTGGGACCAGATCGACCACGTGGAGGCGTCGGTGCTCTTCGGCGGTCGCGTGATCTCGCGCTTCGCCGTCTTCACCAAGGAGAACGGCGTCTTCGCCTTCTCCGCGCGCAACAACCACCAGCTGCTCCGTGCCGTGCGCGACCACATCGGCGGCGAGAGGATCGTGCGCTCGGCGTCCTTCTTCGGCGTGATCCGGGCCGGGCTCATGGGCATCTGGCGTCGCGTCACGCGCCGCGGCTAGGGCGTCGCCTGCCGGCCGCTTCCGCGTGCCTGCAGCATCGCGGATTTCCGGTAACGTGCGTTTCTGCATTCCCCAGGCGCCCCCAAGGACGCATAACCGAGAAGAGCCGTCCGCTTTCCCGGCTTTTGGCGAGAAATGCGCGGTCCTGCGTTCTTCTCGGCATGCAAAGCCGCGCATTGCTGGAAATCGTCGATGCTGCGTTGCGGGCCTGGCCCACACCGCCGACCACCATCATGGATTCCGCGCGCAGACGCCCGCCCGGTGCTAAAATACGCCCGTATGTGAGCACAACCGGAAAGGCGCAACATGGCAACCATCAGCACCGCAGACTTCAAGAACGGCATGGGCCTCAAGATCAACGACAAGTACTACACGATCGTCGAGTTCCAGCACGTCAAGCCCGGCAAGGGCGGTGCCTTCGTCCGCTACAAGATCCGCGACCTCAAGACCGGCCGCGTGATCGACCAGACCTGCAACGCCGGCACCAAGTTCGAGAACGTGCAGCTCATCACCAAGGAGATGCAGTACCTCTACAACGACGGCGCCACGTTCTACTTCATGGACAACGAGACCTACGAGCAGGTCGAGCTCCCCTCCGACTTCATCGGCGACAACGCCAAGTGGTTCAAGGAGAACGACAACGCCCAGCTCCTCTACGCCGATACCGAGCTTCTGGGCGTGGAGCCCCCGATGTTCATCGAGGTCGAGATCACCGAGACCGACCCCGGCTTCAAGGGCGACACCGTCCAGGGCGGCTCCAAGCCCGCCACCGTCGAGACCGGCGCCGTGATCCAGGTCCCGCTCTACCTCAACGTGGGCGAGAAGATCAAGGTCGACACTCGCGACGGCGGCAAGTTCGTCGGTCGCGTCTAGTGCTCGCCCGCAGGCGAGAAGCGCCTCGCGTCGGGGCCGTCCCGGGGGAGCCCGGGGCGGCCCCGTTCTTCTCGCCGACGCGTCCGGCGCGCCGGTCGGACAACGGGTATACTAGGCAGGTGACCGTTTGAATCGAGCAAGGGGGTCCTCCATGGCCGAAAGCGAGCTCTTCGTCTCTGGCATCGGCATCTCCAGGGATGTCGTCTCCACGATCGTCGGGATTGCGGCGCGTCGCGTGGAGGGCGTGGCCTCGGTCGGCGGCAACGACATCGCATCGAGCCTGATCAGCGTCTTCACGAGCCGCACCGTCGCCCCCGAGAAGGCCGTCGAGTCCGTCGTCGAGGACGACAGCCTCCATGTCACGGTCCACCTGGCCGTCTTCTACGGCTACCCGTTCACCAAGCTCGCCGCGGACGTCCGCACCGAGGTCGCCCGCGCCGTGACCGAGCAGATCGGCGTCCCGGTGTCCGCCGTCGACGTCTGCATCGACAGCCTCGTCTTCCCCAAGGAGTAGTTCCACTTGAGCACTCACTTCGGCGGGCGCACGCTCGCCCGCAGCCAGGCCCTGCAGCTGCTGTTCCAGGCTGAGGCCAATGCGCGCGCGGTCCTCGACGTCCTGGACGGCGAGTACGCCCTGTCGCAGGGCCCGCTCGACGACCACGCCCGCCGCCTCGCCCTCGGCGCCGACGAGCGCCGCCCCGACCTGGACGCCGTCATCGCCGCCCGTTCCACGGGCTGGTCGGTCGCGCGCATGAACGCCGTGGACCGCAACCTCCTGCGCCTCGCGCTCTACGAGATGCTCTACGTGGACGAGGTCGACGTCGCCGTGACCATCGACGAGTGCGTCGAGCTCGCCAAGGCCTACGGGACCGACGAGTCGTCGCGCTTCGTGAACGGCATCCTCGGCCGCGTCGCCGACGACCTGGAGGCCGGCGTCGACGTGGTCGCCGCCGCGCGCGAGCAGGCTGCCGCCGGCGACGGGGAGGCCTAGGCCATGGCCCGCGTGGACGTCTCCCAGTACCAGAGCTTCGGCCAGATCAACGACCGCCTGGACGAGCTCGTCTCCCAGGTGCGCGACAAGGACGTCTCGCTGGAGCGCTCGCTCGACCTCTTCGACGAGGCGATCGCGCTCGGCTCCAAGGCCGTGAGCCTCGTGGACGCCACGGACTTCTCGCCCGAGGAGGAGGCGCGCCTGGCCGACGCCGGCGAGGGCGCCGAGAAGGGCGCCGAGCCCGCGGCCGAGACCGACGCCGAGCCCGAGCCCGCCGCGGACGGGCAGTAGGCGCCATGCCGCGCCGCCGCCGGCTCGACGCCGAGCTTGTCGAGCAGGGGTTCTTCTCGTCCGCCGACGAGGCCCTGCGCGCCGTCATGGCGGGCGACGTCTCCACCACCGACCGACGCCTCACCTCCCCCGGGGAGCAGGTCGTCCCCGGCATCCCCCTGCACGTGCGCGGTCGCGCGGCCTACGTGAGCCGCGGCGGCCTCAAGCTCGAGCGCGGCCTCGACGTCTTCGGCGTGGACCCGCGTGGCCTCGACTGCCTCGACGTGGGCTGCTCCACGGGCGGCTTCACCGACTGCCTGCTCAAGCGCGGCGCCGCCTCCGTGTTGGCCGTCGACGTGGGCTACGCGCAGTTCTCCTGGGAGCTGCGCGGCGACCCGCGCGTCCGGCTGCTCGAGCGCACCAACGTCACGGCGGTGCCCGCCCTTCTCGGCGCCTCTGTCGTCGACCTGGCCGTCTGCGACGTCTCCTTCACGTCCGTGACCACGGTGCTGCCGGCGGTGCTCAAGCTTTTGCGCCCGGGCGGGACCTTCCTCACGCTCGTCAAGCCGCAGTTCGAGGCGGCCCGCGAGGACGTGGGGGAGGGCGGCGTCGTGCACGAGGGGCGCGTGCGCGCGGCGGCGCTGGAGCGGGTGCGCGCGGCCTTCGAGGGCGCCGGGCTCGTCGTGCGCGGGAGCTGCGAGAGCCCCATTACCGGCCACAAGGGCAACGTCGAGTACCTCCTCTGCGGCGACCTGCCCGCGTGAGTCGCCAAATCTTAGGGTTTGGGGGTTGTTGCACCCTCGGCCCGCATGGGTGCTTAGGGTTTGGGGGTCGTTGCACCCCCCAACGACGTCTCGCGGCGGCTGGTCCTTCTCGCCACCTGCGGTTTCTTTGATCGCGCGGCGAGAAGAACCCGCTCTCGGGGCCCGCGGGGTGCAGCGACCCCACTTTTCTAAGCGCGCTGCCTCCCGCGACCTGCAATTACCCCCCAAACGTAAGCGCCCGACGCTGAGGCGATGCGCGCCCGCCCCGGCGGCGGGGTATACTGAGCACGGAACCCGAGAGAAAGGCCGGCACCCGTGAAGGTCCTCATCGTCCCCAACTACGCCCGCGAGGACGCCGTCGAGAGCGCGCGTCGCCTGGAGGGCTGGCTCGACGGCGAGGGCGTCGAGGTCGCCTGGGCCCGCGACAAGAAGCTCTTCCCCGATGCCCGCGAGACCGCCGACGACTGCGACCTCGTGGTCTCGCTCGGCGGCGACGGCACCCTCCTGCGCGCCGCCCGTATCGTGGGCTACGCCGGCGTGCCCGTCCTCGGCATCTCCTACGGCCACCTGGGCTTCCTCACCGCCGCCGGCCCCGAGGACCTGCTCGAGACCGTGCGCGACGCCCTGGCGGGCGAGCTGCACGTCTCCCGCCGCGCCACGCTCGACGTGGAGTGCGAGTTCGCCTGCGAGGACGGGTCGACCTGCGTCACGCACAGCTTCGCCCTGAACGACTTCGCGCTCTCCCGCGGCGGCGCCGGCGACATGGTCGAGTTCGACGTCTCCGTCTCCGGCAAGCACATCGACCGCCTGCGCGGCGACGGCTTCGTGGTCTC
>CAUGFC010000045.1 GCA_959598545.1 uncultured Olsenella sp.
GCCGCCGGGGGGGGTTTTTACACGGGCGCCCCTTGTTGTGGGGGGGGCCGTGGGGCGCCCCGGCGCGACGACGATGGAGATCGACCAGGTCGTCGAGGGGTTCATCAGGCTCCACGGCGCCACGCCGACCTTCAAGGGCTACGGCGGCTTCCCGGGCAGCATCTGCTCCTCGGTCAACGAGCAGATCGTCCACGGCATCCCGTCCAGCTCGGTGATCCTCCAGGAGGGGGACATCATCTCCATCGACACCGGCGCCACCTACCAGGGTTGGGTCGGTGACAACGCCTGGACGTTCTACGTCGGCACGCCCTCCGAGGAGTGGCGGGCGCTCTGCGAGTGCACGCGCGACTGCCTCAAGGCCGCCATCGAGCAGGCCGTCCCCGGCAACCGCCTGGGTGACATCGGCGCCGCGGTCCAGGAGCTCGCCGAGGGCAACGGCTACGGCGTGGTCCGCGACTACGTGGGTCACGGCGTCGGCTCCGTCATGCACGAGGAGCCCGAGGTGCGCAACTACGGCAAGCGCGGTCGCGGCATCAAGCTCCAGGAGGGCATGGTCATCGCCATCGAGCCCATGATCACGCTCGGCACCTACGAGTGTCACACGCTCGGCAACGGCTGGACCGTCGTGACCGACGACGGCAAGCCCGCCGCGCACTACGAGAACACGGTCGCCATCACCGAGGACGGCCCCGTGATTCTCACCCAGGACGACGAGGGCCCGTGGTGCCCGATGCAGGGGGGCGCGAGCGCGTAGCCCTCATGTGTGCGTCTCATGCAGCGCGAGAAGTGCAGTGTGGAACGCTCATGGATTTTAGGTATGATATTTGGTCGCTGTCGGAGTGGAGAGGTAGTCAATTTGAGCAAGCAGGACGCAATCGAGCTGGAGGGCAAGGTCATCGAGCCCCTGCCCAACGCCATGTTCAACGTTGAGCTCGAGAACGGAAAGACCATTCTCTGCACCATTTCGGGCAAGATCCGGATGAACTACATCCGAATCCTCCCGGGCGACAAGGTCGTCGTGGAGATCTCCCCGTACGACCTCACCAGGGGGCGCATCACCTACCGCTACAAGTAGGCGACGCACCCACACAGCCTCGGATATTCTCGCCAGCGGCTGGGCGTGTAGATAGGAACGCAAGCAGCACTACCGGAAGGAAGACGCATGAAGGTACGTCCTTCGGTCAAGAAGATGTGCGACAAGTGCAAGGTCATCCGTCGCCATGGCAAGGTTTACGTCATCTGCGAGAACCCGCGCCACAAGCAGCGTCAGGGCTAAGGAAGGAGCTCCAAGTTGGCCCGTATCAACGGCGTCGACCTGCCGCGCGACAAGCGCGTTGAGGTCGGACTCACCTACATCTACGGCATCGGCCAGACCCGCGCCACCAAGATCTGCGCGGAGGTTGGTGTCAACCCCGATACCCGCGTCAAGGACCTCACCGAGGACGAGGTCACCAAGATTCGTGACTTCATCGACGCGAACTACACCACCGAGGGCGACCTTCGCCGCGAGGTGCGTCAGAACACCGCCCGTATGATGGAGATTGGCTGCTACCGCGGCCTCCGTCACCGCAAGGGCCTTCCTGTCCACGGTCAGCGCACCCACACCAACGCTCGCACCCGCAAGGGCAAGAAGCGTCAGATCGGTGCCAAGAAGAGGGGCTAGGGAGTAGACAATGCCGCAGAAGAAGAACGCTCGCACCACGCGCGTCCGCCGCTCCGAGCGCAAGAACATCGCCGTGGGCCAGGCCCACATCAAGAGCACGTTCAACAACACGATCGTCTCGATCACCGACCCCCAGGGCAACGTGATCTCCTGGCAGTCCGGCGGCACCGTCGGCTTCAAGGGCTCCCGTAAGTCCACGCCGTTCGCCGCCCAGCTCGCCGCCGAGGCCGCTGCCAAGGCGGCCATGGAGCACGGCCTGCACAAGGTCGCCGTGTTCGTCAAGGGCCCCGGCTCCGGCCGCGAGACCGCCATCCGTTCCCTCCAGGCCGCCGGCCTCGAGGTTTCGGGCATCCAGGACAAGACCCCCATCGCGCACAACGGTTGCCGTCTGAGCAAGCGTCGCCGCGTGTAGCTAGGAGGAATATCAATGGCTATCGATAGGACTCCCGTCCTCAAGAGGTGCCGTCAGCTCGGCATCGACCCCGTTGTGATGGGCATCAACAAGACCTCCAACCGCGAGCCCAAGCGTCGTCGTCGCCAGGAGAGCGAGTACGGCATCCAGCTCCGCGAGAAGCAGAAGGCCAAGTTCATCTACGGCGTTCTCGAGAAGCAGTTCCGTCACTACTACGTCCTCGCCATGAAGCGCGAGGGCATCACCGGTGACAACCTGATGACCCTGCTCGAGTGCCGTCTGGACAACGTCGTCTTCCGCCTCGGCTTCGCCCGCACCCGCAAGGAGGCCCGTCAGACCGTCCGTCACGGCCACATCACCGTGAACGGCAAGCGCGTCGACATTCCCTCCTACCAGGTGAAGGCCGGCGACGTCGTCGCCGTCGCCGAGAAGGCTCGCGACCTTCTCCCCATCAAGGAGGCCCTCATCTCCTCCGAGCACATGGCCGTGCCGGCCTGGCTCGAGGTGGACATCGAGAAGCTCAAGGGCACCGTCCTCCAGCTCCCCACGCGCGATCAGATCGACCTCGACATCGACGCGCAGCTGATCGTCGAGCTCTACTCCAAGTAGGCCCGACCAGATTTGGAGGTAGCAATGTCCGAATTCATTCGACCCCAGGTGTCGGTCGAGGAGATCAACGAGAACCTCGCCCGCGTGAGCGCCGAGCCGCTCGAGCGCGGCTACGGTGACACGCTCGGCAACTCCCTGCGCCGCGTGCTCCTGTCGTCGCTCTCGGGTGCTGCCGTGGAGGCCATCCAGATCGATGGCATCCAGCACGAGTTCACCACCGTCGAGGGCGTCTACGAGGACGTCACCGACATCGTCCTCAACGTCAAGGGCCTGGTGTTCCGCTCCATGGGCACCGGCGACGAGGCCGAGGCGTCCATCTCCATCGACGGCCCCGCCACGGTCACCGGCGGCGACTTCGAGGTCCCCGCGGAGTTCGAGCTCGTCAACCCCGAGCACGTGATCTGCACCCTCGGTGCCGGCGCCCACCTGACCATGCGCATGCGCATCGGCGTGGGCCGCGGCTACGTCTCCGGCGAGGACAACGAGCGCGAGAACGACCCGATCGGGATCATCCACGTCGACTCGCTCTACTCGCCCGTGCGCCGCTGCGCCAAGGCCGTCGAGGCCTGCCGCGTCGGCCGCCACACCGACTACGACCGTCTCGTCCTCGAGGTGGAGACCAACGGCTCCATCTCCCCGCGCGACGCCGTCGTCGAGGCCGCCAACATCATCAACCAGCACATGACCGCGTTCATGGGCCTGGCCGAGGAGGACGAGCCCGTCGAGGACGCCTCCATCTTCGCGACGGGCGCCGTCGAGGACAACGTCGAGCTTGACAAGCAGATCGAGGATCTGGACCTCTCCGTCCGCTCCTACAACTGCCTCAAGCGCGCCGGCATCCACTCGGTCCGCCAGCTCGTGGAGTTCTCCGAGAACGACCTTCTCAACATCAGAAACTTTGGCGTCAAGTCCATCGAGGAAGTCAAGGACAAGCTCGAGACCATGGGCCTGTCCCTCAAGGCCTAGGCGCGCCGGATTTAGGAGTATCGAGAAATGCGACACAACAAGAAGAGGGGCATGAAGCTCGGCACCGACGCCAGCCACACCAAGGCCATGAAGCGCAGCCTTGTTCGCGCCCTGTTTGAGAACGACCGCATCAAGACGATCGACGTCCGCGCCAAGGCCATCCGTGCCGACGTCGACCACGTCATCACCTGGGCCAAGAAGGGCGACGTCGCCAGCCGTCGTCTGGCCATCGCCACCGTCGGCGACAAGGACATCGTCCGCGAGGTCTTCGAGAAGGCCCAGCAGGGCATGTGGGCCGACCGCAACGGCGGCTACACCCGCATCATGAAGCTCGGCCCCCGCAAGGGTGACGGCGCCGAGATCGTCATCATGGAGCTCGTGACCGAGCCGGTCCAGCCCAAGGCCAAGAAGGCTGCCCCGAAGGCCAAGGTCACCAAGGTCGAGGAGGCCCCCGTCGAGGAGCCCAAGGCCGAGGAGCCGGTCGCCGAGGAGGTCGCCGAGGTCGAGCAGACCGCCGCCGAGGAGGCTCCCGCCGAGGAGGAGAAGGCCGAGTAGCCTCGGACCTCTCACTGGCTGTTCGGGCCCCGGCCACGTGCCGGGGCCTTTTTCGTGAAGGGGGTGGGACATGATCGAGGTGCGCGACGCGTGCTTCTCGTTCGACGGGACGCGCAACGTGGTCGACCATGTCTCGCTCGACGTGGCGCCCGGGGAGCGCGTCGCCCTTCTCGGCCTCAATGGCTCCGGCAAGTCGACTCTCGCCCGCCTGCTCAACGGGTCCCTGAGGCCCTCGTCGGGCAGCGTCAGGGTCGACGGGGAGACGGAGGGCCTGGCACGTCTGGTGGGCTACGTGCGCCAGGACCCGCGCAACCAGATCGTGAGCGCGGTGGTGTCCGACGAGGTCGCCTTTGGCCCGAGGAACCTCGGGCTCCCGCGCGCCGAGGTGCTTGCCCGCGTGGACGAGGCGCTCTCCGCCTGCGGCATCGAGGTGCTGCGCGACCGCATGACCTCGGAACTCTCCGGCGGGCAGCAGCAGCTCGTGGCCCTTGCGGGCGTGCTGGCGATGCGCCCCCGCTACCTGGTGCTCGACGAGGCGACGTCGATGCTCGATCAGTCGACGCGCGTCCGCGTGGCCGCGATCGTCGGCGAGGCGACGGCGAGGGGCGTGGGCGTGCTCGAGATATCGCACAGGCCGATGGCCGCGCCCGATCGCACGCTCTGCATGAGGGACGGGCGCGTCTTCGAGGGGGACGGCCCGTCTGAGCCCTCGGAGATCCTCGCGCAACCATGCACGCCCCGGGGAACGAGCGCCCTCAGGGGGTCAAACCTGACGGCTGTGTATGGTACGCATGTCGCACTGGACGACGTGTCGATCGACGCGAGGGGCCTGACCCTGCTCCTGGGGCCCTCCGGGGCGGGAAAGACCACCCTCGCCCGCGTCCTGACGGGCGTCCTTGCGCCGGATGCGGGGACGGTAGACCTAGACGGACGACCCGTGCGCGCGGGGGACGTCGGTCTCGCGTTCCAGCGGCCCGAGGACCAGCTCTTCTGCGACACCGTACTCGACGACATCGCATACGGTCCCCGCGTCCGGGGCGTCCCGGAGGACGAGGCGCTCTCCATGGCCCGGGACGCCGCCGCGCTGCTGGGCATAGGGGCGGAGCTCCATGACCGGTCCCCGTTCGAGCTCTCGGGCGGCCAGATGCGTCGCGTGGCGCTCGCCGGCGTGGTCGCGTCTCGTCCGGGAGCGTACGTGCTCGACGAGCCCACGGCGGGGCTGGACGCCCCCTCCCGTCGTGCGCTGCGCGAGCTCGTGCTCCGTCTGGTGAGTGACGGCGCGAGCGTGGTTCTCGTCACGCACGAACCCGACGAGTGGCTGCCGCTCGCCTCCGCCGTGGTCCGGCTCGAGTCCGGGCGCGTCAGGGAGGCGGGCGTCCATGCGTAAGGTTCTCGTGCCGGGCGCCTACGCGCCCGGGGGCACCGTCATGCACCGCCTCGACCCGCGCGCAAAGCTCGTGCTGCTCCTGATGGCCACCGTCGGAGCGTTCGCGGCGGGCACCCCCTGGGGGCTGCTGGTCGCCGGGGCGGGGCTCGTCGCGGCGCTCGTGGCGAGCAGGACCTCCCCGCAGACCGTCCTTCTCGGCCTCAGGCCGGCGGCGGTCGTCCTCTGTCTCTCCGTGCTCTCGAACGCGGTCGTCCTCGTGGGACAGCCGGGGCTGTCGACCGCCGGGCTGGCGAGAAGTGCCGTGGTGGTGTGCCGGATCGCGCTGGTCGTGGGGTTCGCGCTGTCCTTCTCGTCCACGACGCCGCCTCCTGCCATCGCCGACGGGCTCGCCTCCCTCATGGCGCCGCTCTCGAGGCTGGGCGTGCCGGTGGGCGCCGTCGCCATGTCCGCCTCGGTCGCGCTGCGCTTCATCCCGCTCACCGTCGAGGAGGTCGAGCGCATACGCTGCGCCCAGCGGGCTCGTGGCGCACGGCTCGACGAGGGTGGCGTCCTGAGGCGGCTCCGGAGCTGGGGCCAGGTGCTGGTCCCGCTCGTGGTTGGCCTCTTCCGTCGCGCCGACGAGCTGGCCGACGCCATGTGCGACCGCTGCTACACGGGCGAGCAGACGGCGCTTCTCGGCCCGCTGGCGCCAGGGGACTGGGCAGCGCTCGCCCTCGGCGTGCTCTGGGCGGCGCTCGCCGTCGCGCTCTGACCCCGCGCGAGACCCCCGCCCGCCGCATGCTACCCTAGGTCTCATCGAAGGGAGAACCATGTCCGAAGTCGGAACGCTGGTCATACGGCTCGGCTACCGTGGGGCGGGCTTCGCCGGCTTCGCGGAGCAGCCGGGCGTGCGCACCGTCGCCGGGGAGCTGCGACGCGCCCTCGAGACCACGCTGCGCCGGCCGTGCGAGCTCGTCTGCGCCGGGCGGACCGACGCGGGCGTCCACGCCCTCTCCCAGTACGTGAGCGTTCCCGTGAGCGAGGGGGAACTGGGGCTGTCGGGGGGACGACTCATGCGCAGCCTCGTCGCCCTCACCCCGGACGACCTCTCGGTCCAGGGGCTCTATCGCGCGCCCGAGGGTTTCTCGGCCCGCTTCGACGCCCTGAGCCGCAGCTATCGCTATCGCATCGCCGCCTCGCAGGCACGCCCGGTGCTCGCGTGGGACCACAGCTGGTGGTATCGCGGAGAGCTGGACGTGAGGGCCATGGCGGCCGCCGCCCGCCCGCTGCTGGGCGAGCACGACTTCAAGAGCTTCTGCAAGGCGAGCTCCGCCGAGGGAAAGCCCACCTGCCGCTACGTGGGGCAGCTCGACGTGAGTCGCGTTACCGAGGCGGGGGAGGAGCTCGTCGCGATAGACGTCACGGGCAACGCCTTCCTGCACAACATGGTGCGCACGATCGCCGGCTCGCTCGTGGAGGTGGGGCGCGGCCACCGTCGGCCGGAGTGGATGGCTGAGGCGCTGGCGGCTTGCGACCGCACCGCCGCCGGCCCCTGTGCCCCCGCGAAGGGCCTCACCTTCGTCGGGGTGAGCTACCCCGAGGGCGCCCTCGTCCCCTGGGAGTGAGGCCGTCAGCCCGCGGCCGTCCCGAGAACGGTGGGGATCCCCGCCGATTTTGGGACGGCGACGATGCCGAAGGGCCCCTCGGTTTTGACCGCGTCGCGGTTTCGAAGCCCCCGCCCGATTCGCGTCCGCCGTGATGGGTAGAATAGCCGCGGCTAACTTTTCGTATCTTCGGAGGCATGACCTTGGAACTGCTGCTTCACGAACTCGAGCACAGCGTGCTAGACACGCTTGGTCTGGTGCCGCTGCTCCTTGTCACCTACCTTGCCATGGAGGCGATCGAGCACTCCGCGAGCGAGCGCGTCCGCGTGGCGATTGAGCGCTCGGGCAAGGCGGGGCCGGTCGTCGGGGGCGTGCTGGGGGCGCTGCCGCAGTGCGGCTTCTCGGCGATGGCCGCGACGCTCTACGCGGGGCGTGTGGTCACGGTCGGAACGCTGGTCGCCGTGATACTCTCCACCTCCGACGAGATGATCCCGGTGTTTCTCGCCCACCAGGCGCCTCTGGACGAGCTGGCGGGAATCGTGGCGCTCAAGGTCGTCGTGGGCGTCGTCGTGGGCCTCGCGGTCGACGCGACGCTCCGCGTCTGGAGGCGCTCCGGCGACGGCGGGCTCCACATCCATGAGCTCTGCGAGCGGGAGCACTGCCACTGCGACGAGGCAGGCGAAGGCCACGGGCACCACGACCACGGGCGCTGGGGCATCGTGCGCTCCGCGCTCGTCCACACGGTGCAGGTCACGCTCTTCATATTCGTCGTCACGTTCGCCTTCGGCCTCGCGATTGAATGCGTGGGGCGGGAGGCCCTGGGCGCGCTTCTCGCCAACCACCCCGTCAGGGCCACCTTCGTGGCGGCCCTCGTGGGTCTCGTGCCCAACTGCGCCGCGAGCGTGGCGATAACGGAGCTCTACCTTGACGGCGTGCTCGCCGTCGGCCCCATGGTCGCGGGGCTCCTCGCCTCCGGCGGCATGGGTCTCCTCGTGCTCTGGCGGACCAACGCGGACGCCCGCCAGAACGCCGCGGTCACCGCCTTCGTCTACGCCGTGGCCGTTGCGACTGGCCTCGCCGTGGGAGGTTTGGGTATCCTGTTCTAAGCGTCTTTCAGGAGAGCGGAGAGCGGAGGGCCGCATGAGCCTCATTGTGAGAAATCGCGAGCGCTTCGAGCGCACGGACGTTCCGGAGCCGAGCGCCCACCGCAACCTCATCGGCGCCATCGTTGCCGTCGCCGCCCTCGCAGCCACGGCCGTCGTGGTCTACCTCGCCTGGAACCGGGCGAGCCTCGAGAGCCGCCTGGGCGACAGCTCCCTGTCGGACGCCGTGGTCGCGCTCGCGCAGTACGACGAGGCGGGACCGTCGGGCGGCTACGCCGTCTCGGAGGACGACATCAGCATCACGCTCCTGCTCACCGCCGACAGCCTGGACGAGACGGGCGGTACCCTCACGGCGGCGCGCATCCTGTCGGTGAACGCCACGCAGGGCACCGCGGCCCTCGTGAACGTCCCCACAGACCTCGCGCTCACGGTCGACGAGACGCCCACGACCCTCGCGGAGCTCTTCTCGTCACAGGGCTGCGCCGCCTGTGTGCTCCAGCTCGGCCTCGCCGCGGGCGTAAGCTTCGACAGCGTCGTCCTCGCGACGGGCGACGTGATCGAGGAGGCTGCACAGCTCGCCGGGTCGGGGTCGGACAACCTCGTCCGCAGCGCCTCCGGGTTCCTCTCGAAGATCAGGACGAACATGGACGCCGCCGGCCTGCTCGCGTTCGCCGAGCGGCTCGCCGCCGTCGGGACATCCAACCTCGCTGCCTCCGATGCCGTGCTCGTCGCCGAGGTGGCGACCAACGAGGACGGCGCTGCCGCCGAGACCGGCCGTCAGGTGCTGGACAAGACGCAGCTCAACGTCGCCATAGGTCGCTTCGTCGCCGCCTAGCGCCATCCCCACCCCTCGCTTCTCTGTCGTTTTTCTGCGACGCGCTGGGCGTGTCCCGACGCTGATAACCTAGAGTCGTTCCCTCGTGTGCGTTTCCGTGTGACGGAAGGGGCGGAATGGCCCACGGCGTGTCAACAACCCCGGTCGTCTCGGTGCTCATGGTGTCCCATGACGCCGAGGGGTCCGTGCGCCGCGCCATAGAGAGCGTCCAGAACCAGTCACTGAGAGATCTCGAGCTCATCGTGGTCGACGCCGGCTCCGAGGACGCCACGGTGCGTCAGGTCGAGGCGATGGCCGAGCGCGACCTGCGCATCGACCTCGTCCGAGCGGAGCGCTGCGGTCGTCAGGCGGCCCTCGACGTCGCCCTCGAGCGGGCGCGCGGCAGCTACGTCCTGGTCATGGACGCGGACGGCTGGCTCGCCGCGGGAGCCCTCGCCGGCCTCGTCGACCTCGCCGAGACGCGCTCGCTCGAGCTCGTGGTGGGCGGCATCGGTCTGAGCCTCGTCGGGGGCGCGGGCCGCGTCTCGGAGGCCGAGCTCTCCGGTGACGAGACGGTCTTCCTCACCCAGCACGACTTCCGCGCGGCCGCCTGGAGGCTCTTCGACTCTGGCCAGCTCCTGCCCGCGAGCGCCAAGCTCTTCGACCGCGAGCGCATCGGGCGGCTCGGGCTCGCCTTCCAGGCGGGCAGCCCCACCGACCACCCCTTCGTGCTCGAGTACCTGGCGGACGTCGAGCGCGTGGGCGTCATGGGGGGCGTGTCCTACCGGGTGGGCCGTCGGGTCGCGGAGCGGCCCCGTGCCTCCTCGGTCGTCGAGAGCTATCGTCGCCTCGAGTCCGAGCGCGAGAACCTTCTCGCCCTCTATCGTCACTGGGGCCTCGAGGGCGACGCCGCGAGCATGGAGACGCTCCAGAGCCGCTACATGGAGCGTCTGGTTGCCTGCATCGAGGGTGTGTGCGGGAAGGGGAGCCCGCTGCCCGCCGCGGAGCAGCGCAGGATCGTCTCGCACATGATCGGCACCGACCATGCCCAGCTCGCCGCGAGCCTGGGGCATCCGAGGGGGCCGGCGGCCCGCTCCATGACCGCGCCGATCAGGAGCCGCAACACCCCGCTCGTCTGCGCCCAGGCGCGACTTCTCTCGCTCTTCGGCGGTCGTCTCAGCGAGGCGGCGCCCGACGCCTTCATCTGACGCCGTCAGGGGCGCACAGGGCGTACAATGAGACTTCGTGAAACGAACGCCGCAAGGTGAACGGAGAGGACGGACCGCGTGGCCGAGAAGAGAGATTTTCTCGATGAGCTCATAGACCTCCAGAGCGACTGGCGCTCTCTCAAGGAGATGCCCAACCAGATGGTTGGCTCCCTCATGGACGAGGAGGGCGAGCGCAAGGTCTTCAACCCCGCCGACTACAAGGAGAAGCCCTTCGCCAACTCGGGCCGCTGCCTGCGCGTCTCGTCCGGGCGCACGGACGTGTGCTCGCGCTGCCTCGACGTGTGCCCAACGCACGCGATCACGATTCACGAGAAGACCGTCGCGGTCACGGAGGACTGCCGCAAGTGCGGCCTGTGCGCCGCCGTCTGCCCGACCGACACGTTCTCCACCCGTCGCCACATGCCGCGCCAGGTCTACGACCAGATCGCTCGCGTGGCCTCCTCCTACGAGCAGTGCTATGTGACGTGCACGCGCGCCCTCAAGCGGCTGCCCAAGGGCAACGAGGTGGTTCTCGCCTGCGTGGGGGCCGTCTCGCGCGACCTCTGGTTCTCCCTGCTTGCGGACTATGACAACATCAGCGTCTACCTGCCCGTGGGCATCTGCGACCGCTGTCGTACGACTACGGGCGAGCAGACCTACGTCGACGCCATTGCCACGGCGGAGGAGTGGGCCGACGCCGCGCTCGGCCTCGAGGTCGACGAGGCGGAGATGACCCACGAGTACACGCGCGCCTACAAGCGCAGCCAGTTCGTGAGCGGGGCCGTGACCTCGGTCGAGCGCCTGGTCACGCGCACCAACCCGGCGCTCGCCGGCGCCAAGGCGGTGGCGCAGAAGATCTCCGACCACTCGCAGCGCCTGAACCGACTCCAGAAGGAGCTGGAGAACGCCGTGGGCTCCAAGTCCTCCAACAACCACCCGCGCCTCCTGACGCAGGGGCGCAAGCTCATGATGGGCGCGCTCCAGCACGACGAGGGCCTGGCGGAGTTCGTGAAGCTCGAGGTCCCCGTGTGCGACCACTCCCTCTGCACGATGTGCGGCGACTGCGCCAAGACCTGCTCGCTCCACGCCATCGACCTCGACCGCGACGGCCAGGTGAGCGTGCAGAGCGCCTACTGCGTGAGCTGCGGGGCCTGCGTGACGGCCTGCGAGGACGGGGCGCTCTCCATGGGGCCCATGGACACGAGCGAGCTCGTGGTCCCGGACAAGGTCGCCGAGGAGGTCGCCCGCAAGAAGGCCGCCGCCAAGGCCAAGGCGGGCGAGTACGTGGAGAAGGGCAAGAAGCAGCTGAACCGCATGGCCGACGCCCTGGAGAAGCTGGACGACCAGGGGTGACGGGGCCCTGCCGTCACCCGTCTGAAGTAAGGAGAAGAACGTGTCGCTTTCCATCGGCATCGTGGGCCTGCCCAACGTGGGCAAGTCGACCCTGTTTACTGCGCTCACCAAGAAGGGCGGCCTCGCGGCCAACTACCCCTTTGCCACGATCGACCCCAACGTGGGCATCGTGGACGTGCCCGACGAGCGTCTCGGCAAGCTCGCCGAGATCGTGAACCCCGGACGCATCGTGCCCGCGACGGTGGAGTTCGTGGACATCGCCGGCCTGGTGAAGGGCGCCAACGAAGGCGAGGGCCTGGGCAACCAGTTCCTGGCCAACATCCGCGAGACCGACGCCATCTGCGAGGTCGTCCGCTACTTCTCCGACCCCAACGTCATGCGCGAGGTCGGTCGCGTGGGCGAGTTCGTGGACCCCGCGGGCGATGCCGAGACCATCATGACCGAGCTCATCCTCGCGGACATCCAGTCGCTCGAGAAGCAGCTCCCGCGCCTGGAGAAGGACGCCAAGCGCGACAAGGAGCTCGCCGCCAAGGCCGACGTGGCGCGCCGCCTGCTCGACTGGCTGAACGAGGGCAACCGCGCCGCGACGATGGAAATGACCGACGAGGAGCGCGCCGAGACCAAGGGGCTCTTCCTGCTCACGATGAAGCCGATCCTCTATGTGGCCAACGTCGACGAGGATCAGCTGGGCGAGGAGCTCGCGCCGATCGACGGCGTGACGCCGATTCCCATCTGCGCCAAGGTGGAGGCCGAGCTCTCCGAGCTCGAGCCCGAGGAGGCGGCTGAGTACCTGGCCGACCTGGGCCTCGAGAAGAGCGGCCTGGAGACGCTCGCGCAGGCGGCGTACCGCCTGCTGGGCCTCCAGAGCTACTTCACCGCGGGCGAGATGGAGGTCAAGGCCTGGACCGTGCGGGTGGGCGCCAAGGCCCCCGAGGCGGCCGGCGTGATTCACTCCGACTTTGAGCGTGGCTTCATCAAGGCGGAGGTTGCCAGCTACGAGGACTACGTCGCGCTCGGCGGCGAGGCCGGCTGCAAGAACGCCGGCAAGCTCCGCATCGAGGGCAAGGACTACGTCGTCCAGGACGGCGACGTCATGCACTTCCGCTTCAACGTGTAGGGTACGTGGGGGTGCCAGGCCGCACGTCGCTATCCCGTGTGCCACTGCTTAAGAATCCAGGGTAGTTGCATCTCTCGGCTGTCTGCACGCTTAAGAATCCGGGGTAGTTGTACCGTGTGTGTCCTTCTCGCCACTACAGACGGCGAGAAGGACAAGTATCAACTGGGCTTTCTTTGGCGCGGTGTCGCGACGGCCTGTAGCGAACCTACAACAACCCAAGATTCCTAAGCAGAGAACGCGGTGGAGACTACACTCACCTCAAATTCCTAAGCAAGTTGCGGCGCCCGGTTCGTTCCGGGATGCCCAGCGTGCCTCCCCCGTTCCCGTCGCGCTACTCCGCCACGTCGGTGCCGAGCACCACGACGACGTC
>CAUGFC010000046.1 GCA_959598545.1 uncultured Olsenella sp.
CTTCCCGCACGCTCCGCCGCGTCGAACGCCGTCGCGAGCGCCTTGTCCCTCGATGTGCTCATGCGGACCCCCTCTCGTGGGAGGGATTGTCCCGCGTCGAGCGCGGCGACGCGCGGTGGAAATTAAATTCATAACTAATGCGCGAAGTTTGCCGTCAGTTAAGTGTAAGTCGACGATTTAGCGTGCGAATTTCGAACAACTTGTACCGAGAGATCGCTGCTTGCTCACGGCGCGCCTAACATGCTCCGTCGTGCTCTGGTCGCGCCGAGAAAGACAATCCGACCAGAATCGGACCACTGGAGCGCCCGTTTTGGTCGGATTGCATTTCTCGGCGTTTTGGTGGTGGTGGGGTCCAGACGCCGACCCGGGGCGAGAAGGGCCGCTAGTCGCAGGCCCCGCAGGACTCGCACTTCTCGCCCTTGGGCGCGCCGCCCTTGCCGCGCTGGTCCGTGTTGTAGAAGCCGGAGCCCTTGAAGACGATGCCGGAGGGGTCGAAGACGCGCTCGGCCTCGCGGCCGCAGCTGGGGCAGCTCACCGTGGGGTGGGCGCTCATCGGGTGCTCCACCTCGAACGTGATCCCGCAGTCCGGGCAGTGATAGTCGTAGCGTGCCATGGTACCCTCCGAACGTGACGCGTGTTCAAACGTCTGATACTTTACCCAACCTCGCGGCGAATTCTCCTGGGATCGCCGAACTATGATGGTCCTCACCGACGAAGGGGGAGCGATGGACATCTCGGGCGCGATCTTCGACTGCGACGGCACGCTGGTGGACTCGATGGGCATGTGGCACTCGGTCTGCCAGCGGCTCTTCGACGCGTACGGGGCCGGCGAGGCGCCGACCGAGCGCCTCGAGCCGATCTCGCTTCGCGACGGCTGCGCGCTCATGCACGACGAGTACGGGATGGGGGAGTCGGCCGACGCCCTCTACGAGGAGCTCTGCGCCCTCGTACGCGACTCCTACGAGCACGAGGTGGCTATCATGCCCGGTGCCCGCGCGTTTCTCGACGAGCTCGCGGCTGCGGGCGTGCCGATGGTCCTGGCCAGCTCCACGCCGGTGCGCGAGCTGCGCTCGGCGCTGGCGGCCCACGGCCTGGAGGGCTACTTCGCGGACGTCGTGAGCACCGAGGACGTGGGCGGTCGCGACAAGGAGTTCCCCGACGTCTACCTGGAGGCCGCGCGCCGGCTGGGCACGCCGCGCGAGAGCACGTGGGTCTTCGAGGACGCGCCGTTTGGCGTGCGCACGGCGCGGAGGGCGGGCTTTGCCGTGGTCGGCCTCATGAACGACCACGACGGCCGGCGCGAGGAGGACGTGCGGCCCTGGTGCGACGTCTTCGCGCACGGCTTCGCGGAGCTCTCGCTCGCGCTGCTGCGCGACTACGAGCGCCCGGCCGCGACGCACGGGGAGCCCCTGCGCGCGCTCGTGGTGGCCGGCTCGCCCGAGCCGAGCTCGCCGGCGCTCGTGGCGCGGCTCGCCGACGAGGCGGGCTACGTCGTCGTGGCCGACGCGGGCGCGGACGTCTGCCGCGCGGCGGGCGTGGTGCCCGACCTGTTCTGCGGCGACGGCGACTCCGCGAGCGAGGGTGCCGCGGCCTGGGCCCGCGACGCGGCCCGCGCGACCGTGATCTTCCCGGTCGAGAAGTACGCGACCGACCTCGCGCTCGCCATCGACGCCGCCCGCCACGAGGCGGCCCGCCGCGGGGCCCCGCTCGCCCTCACGCTCACGTGCGCCTCCGGCGGCCGGCCCGACCACGCCCTCGCGGTGGTGGGCCAGCTCGCGGGCGCCGGCTGCGCGTCGGCGCGGCTCGTGGAGGACGGCTTCGAGATGCGCGTCGTCTCCGCGGCGGGGGAGAGCCGCTGGGAGCTGGGGCCGGAGGCCGTCGGGCGCACGTTCTCGGCCATCGCCGTGGCGCCGGGCACGCGCGTGGACGAGAGGGGCCTGCGCTGGGAGCTCGCCGACAAGCCGATGGAGCTTCTCGGCGACCTGGGCGTCTCCAACGTCGTGACCGCACCGGACGCTTCCGTGACCTGCCGTTCCGGCGCCGTTGCCGCGTTTTTGCTGCGCGACTGAACCCAAACCCTCCGCGCCCGCGGCGCCGTCCCGGAGGGTTTGGGTTTGCCGCGCGGTCCGGACTGCGCACGCGGTTTACAGACCCGCAGGTAGGAGGGTCGATAAGTGATTGATGCCCTCGCGCGTCCGGTTTTTCGAACCCAAACCCGTTTTGGGTTTGGGTTCAAAGCGGCCCCGCAGACCCCACCGGTTGCGCCTCACGACAGAAACGCCACAAATGCTTGTTGTTTTGTGTTGCGGCGCCGGCGGCGTGTGCTATAGTTGGCGAGCTGTGTAAAAGCGGGCGCGAGAAGAGCGCCGCGCCCCCGAGGAGGTTCGCATGTCCAAGGTCTGTGAGTTCTGCGGCAAGCACGCCGTCGCCGGTCATTCCATCAGCCACTCCCACCGTGTGGTGAACCGCACGTTCAAGCCCAACATCCAGCGCGTCACCGTGGTCGTCGACGGTCACCGTCGTAAGGCCAACGTGTGCTCCCGCTGCCTGAAGTCCGGCAAGATCGCGCGCAGCTAGTTCCGCACAGGGATCAAGACGCAGGGGGTCGTCCGCGGACGGCCCCTTTTTCTGTGCCGCCGCGGGCGCGCGCCTTTCTCGCGGTCCCTGCGCTATAATCGTCTGCACAAGACAGCTCTTCCGTCCGAGAGGAGTTCCGCATGTCAGGTGTTGTTCCGGGTACGCTGAGGGTCTCCAACGACTGCATCGCAGACCTCGCCGGCTATGCCGCGCTCGAGTGCTACGGCGTCGTGGGCATGGCCGTGATCGACGAGCAGGCCGGCGTCGCCCGTCTGCTCCCCTCCGCGCGCCTGCGCAAGGGCATCGACGTCGCCGCCGCAAACGGCCGCGTGAGCGTCGACCTGCACGTCATCGTGGAGCAGGGCGTCAACATGGCGGCGCTGGTGGGCAACCTCACGAGCTCCGTGAAGTTCCTCCTCAAGCAGATCGCCGAGCTTGAGAGCGTGGACGTCCGCGTCCACATCGAGGGCCTGCGCAACGCGCGCTAGAACCCCCGCACAAGACAGGCCCGCGTCAAGAAGAGGTCCACGAAGATGATTTCGACCGTCATCCGCACTTGCTTCCCCGCTGCCGCCAAGGTCGTGGCGGACCGCGCCGAGGAGATCAACAAGCTCAACGTCTTCCCCGTGCCCGACGGAGACACCGGCACCAACATGTCGCTCACGCTGGGCACCGTAGTCCGCGAGGTGGAGGCCCTGCCCGCCGGCGCCTCCATGGAGGACGTCTCCAAGGCGATCACGCACGGCTCGCTCATGGGCGCCCGCGGCAACTCCGGCGTCATCACGAGTCAGATCCTGCGCGGCCTGGCCGAGGGCCTCTGCGACGCCAAGGACCCGGCGCACGCCACCCCCGCCGACGTCGCCCACGCGTTCCGCCGCGGCGTGAAGGTCGCCTTCAAGGCCGTCCGCAAGCCGGTCGAGGGCACCATCCTCACCGTCCTGCGCGACGTCTCCGCCAAGGCCGACCAGCTCGAGAAGAACAAGGGCCTCGGCTGGCGCGAGATGCTCGACGCCCTCGTCGTCGAGGCCTACGAGTCCGTCGCCCGCACGCCGGAGCTCCTGCCCGTCCTCAAGGAGAACGGCGTCGTGGACTCCGGCGCCTTCGGCTTCGCGGTCTTCTTCGAGGCCTTCGTCAACGCCGCCACCGGCAAGGCTGGCGAGCTCACCGACTTCAAGACCACGGTGGATGCCAAGGCCGACGTCTCCTCCAAGGTCGCCATCGAGCTCAACGACGACTGGGAGGGCTCGGAGTTCCGCTACTGCAACGAGTTCCTCTTCAAGGCCGAGAAGGACTTCGACGTCGACGCCTCCCTCGCGTACCTCGCCACCCTCGGCGACTGCGAGCTGATCGTGGGCTCCTACCCCGACTTCAAGGTGCACGTCCACTCCAACGAGCCCAACCGCGTGCTCGAGTACATGCTCCAGTTCGGCCAGGTCTACGAGGTCTTCATCCACAACATGGACATGGAGTCCCACGACCGCACCGCCAAGATCGCCGCCGACCAGGCCACCGAGGCCGAGAAGGCCGACGAGCCCAAAAAGCCGCTCGGCTTCGTGGCCGTGGCGGCCGGCTCCGGCGAGGAGGAGATCCTGCGCTCGCTGGGCGTCGACGTCGTCGTCTCCGGCGGCCAGACCATGAATCCCTCCACGGCCGACATCCTCGCTGCCATCGAGTCCGCCAACGCCGAGAGCGTCATCGTGCTCCCGGGCAACGGCAACATCCGTATGGCCGCCGAGGCCGCAGCCACCGCCTGCGAGGACGCCAAGGTCGCCGTGGTCCCCACCAAGACCGTCCTGCAGGGCTTCTCGGCCATGTTCGTCGTGGACCCCGAGGGCACCCTCGAGGACAACGTCGAGGCCATGACCGAGGCCATCGCCGGCGTCCGTGGCGGCGAGGTCACCACCGCCGTGCGCGACTCCCAGGCCGCCGACGGCACGCCGATCCACGACGGCGACGTCATGGGCATCCAGGACGACTCCATCGACGTCGTGGGCTCCGACGTAACGCAGGTCACCCTCGAGCTCATCAACAAGATGCAGGCTGAGGAGGAGGGCGACGCCCTCACGATCCTCGCCGGCCAGGACATGGACGACGAGACCTTCGAGGCGCTCGTGGCCGCCATCGAGGAGGCCCAGCCCGACCTCGAGGTCGACCCGCACCGCGGCGAGCAGCCGCTTTACCCCGTGATCTTCTCGATCGAGTAGGCAGTGGGGGAGCGCCCCGCCATCGCGTCAGCCGCAGAGAGGGTGCAGAGAACCTGCGCCCTCTCTGACTCTGTGGCGCGCCTGCGCTACGTGAGGGGCGCCCGCGAGGCGGCGCTCGCGCGCTTGGGCATCCGTCGCGTGCGCGACCTGCTCCTGCACGTGCCCCATCGATACCTTGACTTCACGCACGTCGAGAAGATCGCGCATGCCGACGTCGGCACCGACGCCACCGTCGTGGCCACGGTCGACCGCGTGGTGCTCAAGCGGCCCCGGCCGCGGCTGCAGATCGTCGAGCTCTCGGTGGTCGACGAGACGGGCGTCCTTCTCGCCACGTTCTTCCGCCAGCCCTGGGTGGCCGAGCAGGTCCACGAGGGCGACGTCGTGGCGCTCTCCGGCAAGGTGACCTTCGCCTACGGCTTCAGGCAGATGCGCTCGCCGTTCTACGAGGTCGTCACCGCGTCGGGCGGCGCGGGCGACTACGCGCGCGTGCTGCCGGTTCACCCGGTGACCGAGGGCCTCAGCGCGAGCTGGATGCGCCGCATCGTGGCCGCCGCCCTGGCGGACGCCGGCGACGTCTGCGACTGGCTGCCCGCCCCGCTCGCGGCGCGGCGCGGCCTCATGAGCCTGGCGCGCGCCCTGCGCGAGGTGCACTTCCCGGCGACGGTCGCCACGGCCGAGCTGGCCCGGCGCCGCCTTGCCTACGACGAGCTGCTCTGCCTGCAGCTCGCGCTGCTCACGCGCCGCCGCCTGGAGCTCTCGGGCGTCGAGCCCACGAGCCACGTGACCGACGGGCCGCACCTCGCGGCCCTTCTCGCCGCCCTGCCCTTCGAGCTCACCGACGAGCAGCGCGCCGCAGCCGACGAGATCCTGGTCGACATGGCCGCCCCGCGCGTGATGAACCGCCTGCTGCTGGGCGACGTCGGCACCGGCAAGACCGCCGTGGCCGCCGTGGCGCTGGCCGCGGCCGCCGACACCGGCACGCAGGCCGCCGTCATGGCGCCGACCTCGGTGCTCGCGCGGCAGTACGCCGAGAAGCTCGGGCCCGTGCTCGACGCGGCCCACGTGAGCTGGGACCTCGTCACGGGCGCCACGCCGGCCGACGAGCGCGCCGCAGCCGAGGGGCGCGTGCGCCGCGGCGAGACGTGCGTGACCTTCGGCACCACGGCGCTGCTCTCGGAGGGCCTCGAGTTCTCCGCGCTCACGCTCGTGGTGATCGACGAGCAGCACCGCTTCGGCGTGGACCAGCGCGCCGCCCTGCGCCGCAAGGGCGCCGGCGCGGACCTTTTGGCCATGACCGCGACGCCCATCCCGCGCACCCTTGCGCTCTCCCTCTACGGTGACGTGGACCTCTCGCGCATCCGCCGCCGCCCCCGCGCGGGCGCCGGCGTCTCCACGCACGTGGTGGCGCCCGAGAACCTCGACCTCGCCTGGGGCGCGGTCCGCGACGCCGTGGCGGCGGGGCACCAGGCCTACGTGATCTGCCCGCTCGTCGACGACGCCGACGACGGTTCGGCGCTCGACGACGTCCCCGAGGCGCTGCGCTCCGCCGTCGGGCGGCCTCGCGCCGCCGTGCCCACCCTCGAGTGGCTGCGGGCCCAGGTCCTGCCGGGCCTTGCCTGCGACGTCCTGCACGGCCGCATGTCCGCGGTCGAGAAGGACCTCGCGATGGAGCGCTTCCGCGCGGGCACCACGCAGGTGCTCGTGGCCACCACGGTGGTGGAGGTGGGCGTCGACGTCCCCAACGCCACGGTCATGGTCGTGCTCGACGCAGACCGCTTTGGCCTCGCCACCCTGCACCAGCTGCGCGGCCGCGTCGGCCGCGGCGACGCGGCGGGCACGGTGTATCTGAGCTGCGCCGCCAAGCGCGACAGCCGCGCCCGCGAGCGCCTGGCCGCGCTCGAGGCCACCTCAGACGGCTACGAGCTCGCGGAGCTCGACCTGCGTCTGCGCCACGAGGGCGAGGTGCTGGGGTATCGTCAGAGCGGCGGCGTGAGCCTGGAGGTGTCCGACCTCGAGGTCGACCGGGACCTCGTGGAGTGGGCGCACGAGGACGCCCGGCAGATCGCGAGCGAGGACCCGCGCCTCGCCGCGCCCGCGCACCGGGCCATGGCGCTCGAGGTGCGGGACAGGTTCGGTGCCTACTTCGAGGAGCTGGAGCGCGCATGAGGATCGTCGGCGGAAAGTGGCGGGGGCGCCAGATCGAGGCGCCGGAGGGGCGCGGCACCACGCGGCCCACGACCGACCGGACGCGCGAGGCCATCGCCTCGATGATCCTCTCGGCGCGTGGGCTCGACCTCACGGGCGACTCCGTGCTCGACGCGTTCGCGGGCTCGGGCGCCATGGGGCTCGAGCTGCTCTCGCGCGGGGCCGCGCGCGCCACCTTCGTGGACCGCGACCGTCGCGCCGCCGCGCGCGTCCGCCGCTCCGCGGAGGCGCTCGGGGCGGGGGAGGGCGAGGTGCGCTCGCTTGCGGGCGACGTGTTCTCGCTCGTCTCGCGCGGGCTGGCCGGCGCCCCCTTCGACGTCGTGTTTCTCGACCCGCCCTACGCCGTCGCCGCCGAGCGCGTCACTGCGCTCGTGGACGAGCTCGCCGCCTCCGGCCAGCTCGCCCCCGGAGCCGTGGTAGTCTACGAACGTGCCGCCGAGGCGGGTGGGCTCGAGAGCGCCGCCCTGAGGCTCGTGCGGACGAGGGAGCACGGGATCAGCGCCGTCGACCTCCTGGTCGCGGACGCGGGGAGGGACAGCCAATGAGCGACGGGACCATCACCCACGTTGTCGTGCCGGGCACGTTCGACCCGGTGACGCTCGGCCACGTCGACGTCATACGCCGGACGCGCCGGCTCTTCCCGCGCGTCACCGTGGCGGTTGCGGCCTCGGTCAACAAGCGCGGCCAGGGCACCACGTTCACGCTCGACGAGCGCGTGGAGATGATCCGCGAGGCGCTCGCGCTCGAGGGGCTGCCGGGCGACGTCGACGTCGCGCCCTTCACCGGGCTTCTCGTCGCCTTCGCGCACGAGATCGGCGCCGGCGGCATCGTCAAGGGCCTGCGCGCCATGACGGACTTCGAGTACGAGCTGCAGCAGGCCGACCTCAACAGCCACCTCTCGCCGGACCTGGAGAGCGTCTTCGTCATGTCCAGCCCTCAGTACGGCTACGTCTCGTCCTCGATCGTGCGCGAGATCGCCTCGATGGGCTCGGACGTGAGCACGCTCGTGCCCGCCAACGTCAACGAGCGCCTCCGCGCGCGCTACGGCCGCTAGGCGCCGCCTCGTGCCGTCCCGGAATCGCCGGGGTCCCGAGGCGCGCGGGCGGCCCCGACCGCGCCCGCCGCGAAACCGACACAAAACACCGTCCGTCAACCGCGCCTTTATCGGGGCGTGCGCAATCTGCTACTATGGCCTTTGATGGAGCCACCGCGCCCACCGCCGATGAGTCACGCGAAAGGAACCATAGATGCAGCCAGGTGAGGAAATCGAGAGCTTGGTGGACGAGCTCGAGCAGATCGTGAACGAGGCAAAGTCCCCGCTCATGGACAACGGCCAGAAGAAGATCGTGGACTCGCAGGACGTCTACGAGATCCTCGACGAGATCCGTCGGGTGTTCCCGCAGGAGTTCTCCGACGCCCGCCGCATCCTCAAGGAGGAGCAGGAGGTACTCGACCGCGCCCAGCAGCAGGCCAACGCGATCATCGCCGATGCCCAGCAGCAGGCGATGATCCTCGCGGGCGACCAGGAGGTCGTGCGTCTGGCCCAGCAGCAGGCCGAGGGCATCCGCGACCAGGCGGCCCAGTACGAGCGCGACACCCGCTACAACGCCGAGGAGTACGCCGACACCGTGCTGGCCCACCTCGAGGAGAACCTCAAGAGCCTGACCAGCTCCGTCTCGCGCGTGCGCCAGACGCTGGACGAGAACTCCGGCCCCCGCAACACCACCAACAACGTGCCCTGGTAGGGCGCCCCATGAAGCCGCTGCCCTTTGCCCTCGACGAGCGCCTCGCGAGCGCGGGTGACACCCTGCCGCTCGCCGGCCACCTCGACGAGACCGGCTACGAGCTGGGCGACCACGAGTTCGCCCTGCCCGAGGGGATCGACTACGACCTCGTGCTCACCAACGCCGGCGAGGGCATCCTCGCCACGGGCCTGGTGCGCGCGCACGTCGTGGGCACCTGCGACCGCTGCCTCGAGCCCGCGGAGTTCGACGTCGCGGCCGAGGTCGACGGCTACTATCTCTTCGAGGAGCCCGAGCACCTCGCGGAGGACGAGGACGAGGCGGACTACGAGCTCGTCTCGGCGGACCGCACGATCGACCTCGCGGGCGCGCTGCTCTCGGCCCTCGTGATGGAGACGCCGTTCGTGGTGCTGTGCCGCGAGGACTGCGCCGGCCTCTGCCCGGTCTGCGGCGCCAACCTCAACGAGGGGGACTGCGGCCACGCGGCCGAGCTCGAGGTCGAGCGGGAGCGGGAGCGCCTGGAGGCGTCGCCCTTCTCGGCCCTGGCGGGGCTGGACCTTTCGGACGGCGAGGGGGAGGATTCCCCCCAGGAGTGAAGAATTGCTGAGCACGTGCCCTTTTCGCGGACTCGTGCTATAGTGTCTCCTTGCGTGAATTGGTACCAGAGCGCTCCCGTGGGCGATCGGCGGGCGTAGGTTCGTGAAGAGAGGTTTGTGACATGGCAGTACCCAAGCAGAAGAAGGGCCGCGGCGCCACCCACTCCCGTCGTTCGGCCAACAGCAAGCTCGCCGCTCCGGCGCGCTCCGTGTGCCCGCAGTGCGGCGCCCCCAAGCTCCCGCACCACGTGTGCCCCAACTGCGGTCACTACAAGGACCGCGAGGTCATCGTCACCGAGTAGCGTGACGTCGCAAGAGAGTGCGAAGCCAGGGGTCGGGCCTTCGGGTCCGGCCCCTTTCTCTGTGGCGTCGCGCCTCATTACGAGGGTATGTACACTGTTGCAACCCTGATCCTCTTTTCGTCGGGCTGTTTACCTGCGGTTCTTTGATTACAAGGTACCGTATTAATTCCGCAACTGTGTACATACCCTCGAGAAGGGACGCCTGGGGCGAGAAGGACGCGCCCGCAGCGGCGAGAGGGGCGCCGGGGTCGAGAAGGGCGCGGCTCCCCGCCCCGCACTGCGTGGCATAATGGGGAGTGCTGAGAACGACGAAGGGGGAGTCATGACCACCATCTGCGTAGACGTCATGGGCGCGGACAAGGAGCCCGCGGTCCTTCTCGAGGGCGTGGCGGGCGCGCTCGCCGCCGACGCCGACCTCGAGGTGCTCGTCGCCGGCGCCGCCGAGTTCGTGGAGCCGTTCGCCGCCTCCCACGACCGCGCCCGCGCCCTGGCCACCACCGAGGTCATCACGATGGCCGAGCACCCCGCCCAGGCCGTGCGCGCCAAGAAGGACGCGAGCATCGTCCGCGCCGCGGCCGCCGTGCGCGCGGGCGAGGCGGACGGCCTCTTCTCCGCCGGCTCCACCGGTGCGGTCCTCACGGCGGCGACCTTCGGCGTCGGCCGCCTCAAGGGCATCAAGCGCCCCGCGCTCTCGCTCCCGTTCCCGGGCATCTCCGGCCGCCCGACCGTCTTTCTCGACATGGGCGCCAACGCCGACGTGCGCCCGGACGTGATCGTGCAGTTCGCGCAGATGGGCCGCGCCTACGCCCGCGCCGTTCTGGGCGTGGCCGAGCCGCGCGTGGGGCTGCTGTGCAACGGCTCCGAGGAGACCAAGGGCTCCGAGATGGCGCTGGCCTACCACGAGGCGCTCGCGGCCGCGGACTGCGGCTTCGCGGGCAACGCCGAGGGCACCGACATCCTCGCCGGCACCTTCGACGTCATCGTGGCCGACGGCTTCACTGGCAACGTCGCGCTCAAGTCGATCGAGGGCACGGGCAAGTTCGTGCTCAAGCGCCTGAAGGCCGCCATGGGCGCCTCGCTCAAGAACAAGATCGGCATGGCGCTGCTCGCGGGCTCGCTCAAGTCCCTCGCCGGCGAGCTCTCCGGCGACGAGTACGGCGGCGCGGTCCTGCTCGGCCTGCGCGCTCCCGTGCTCAAGGGCCACGGCGCCACCTCGGCGCGCGCCGTCTGCCAAGGCACGCTCGCGGCCGCCCGCGTGGTGCGCGCCGGGCTCACCGAGAAGATCGCGGACGCCTGCGAGCTCTCCGCGTAGCCGCCCGCCCGCGCGCCCGCTCGCGGCGCCGACGGGGTAGAATCGTACGGTAGGCAAACCTGAGGAGGAACCATGGACCGCGACGCTATTCTCGCCAAGGTCGTCGACGTCGTGAACGACACGCTCTCGCTGGGCTCCGACGTCACGCTCTCGGCCGACACCAACCTGAAGGAGCTCGGCGCCGACTCGTTCGACCTGCTCGAGCTCGTGACCGCCCTGGAGGACGAGTTCTCCATGACCTTCGACGACGACGCCCCCGCGAAGATCTCCACGATCGGCGAGGTCGTCGACGCGATCGCGGCCGCCCGGTAAGGGACCCGTTCGTTGAAGATGCAGGCGCGCCTGGCCGAGGCAGAGCGGATCTGCGGCCACCACTTCGAGAACCAGGAGCTGATCGTCTCCGCGCTGACGCACCCGTCGGCGGCCGAGGGGCGTCCCGTCTCCGCCTCCTACGAGCGACTCGAGTTCCTCGGCGACTCGATCCTCGGCGCGATCGTGGCGACCGACCTCTTCGAGCGCTTCCCCGACATGGACGAGGGCGCGCTCACGCAGGCCAAGATCAGCCTCGTCTCGGGCCGCATGCTCTCGGCGGTGGCCGAGCGGCTGGGCCTCGCCCCGCTCATCGTGATGGGCGAGTCCGAGCGCGGCACCGGCGAGCGCGGGATGCACTCCGCGCTCGAGAACGTCTACGAGGCCCTCGTGGGCGCCCTGTACCTCGACGCCGGCTACGGGCCGGCCCACGCCTTCGTGACGGCGACCCTCGGCCCCGAGGTCTCGCCGGCGCTCGCCGAGAAGCCCATCAGCCCCAAGTCCCGCCTGCAGGAGGTCACCCAGCGCGACCTGCACTGCGGCCCCGAGTACAGGCTCGTCTCAGAGGAGGGGCCGGCACACGACCCCACGTTCACCTCGGTCGTGCTCGTGGAGGGCCGCCGGATCGGGCGCGGCACGGGCTCGTCGAAGAAGTCCTCCGAGAGCGCCGCCGCCATAGACGCGCTCGTCCGTCTCGGCTATGCCGAGAAGGACGACTTCTCGGGCGCCGGGACCACGAACTAGCGAGCGCCGGGAGGACGCCGTTGTATCTCAAGTCTCTGACACTCAAGGGCTTCAAGTCCTTCGCGGACCGCACCCACATGGTCTTCGACCCCGGCCTCACCGTGGTCGTGGGCCCCAACGGGTCCGGCAAGTCCAACGTCTCCGACGCCATCCTGTGGGTCCTCGGCGAGCAGAGCGCCAAGCAGCTCCGCGGCCAGGCCATGGAGGACGTGATCTTCTCGGGCTCTTCGGCGCGCTCGGCCGTGGGCGTCGCCGAGGTTACGCTCGTGCTCGACAACTCCGACCACACCCTGCCGATCGACTTCACCGAGGTGGGGATCACCCGGCGCATGTACCGCTCGGGCGAGTCCGAGTACCTCATCAACGGCGCGCCGAGCCGCCTCATGGACGTCCAGGACATCCTGCACGACTCGGGCCTGGGCAAGGACACCCACTCGATCATCTCCCAGGGCAAGCTCGACTCCATCCTCTCGAGCCGCCCGGAGGAGCGCCGCGCCCTCATCGAGGAGGCGGCCGACATCTCCAAGCACCGCCGCCGCAAGGAGCGCAGCCAGCGCAAGCTCAACTCCATGGACGAGAACCTCGCGCGCGCCAAGGTGCTCTCGCGCGAGATCGCGCGCCAGCTCAAGCCGCTCGAGCGCCAGGTCGACAAGGCCCAGCGCGCCCGCCAGCTCGAGGACGAGCTCAAGGACCTGGAGGTCCAGCTCGCGGTCGACGACCTGCGGCGCCTCCAGGAGGAGTACGCGCGGCTCGAGGGCCGCGGCAAGGAGGCCGAGGCAGCCTGCGAGCTCGCCCAGTACCGCCTCGACGAGAAGAGCGCCGAACTCGAGAAGCTCCAGTCGCTGCTCGAGCAGAAGGGCCTCTTCGTCGGCGACCTCGGCGAGCAGCGCCGCAGGATGCAGGACCTTCTCGGCCGGATGGACGCGGACATGCGCCTTCTGGAGGAGAAGGGCAAGAACATGGTCTCGCG
>CAUGFC010000047.1 GCA_959598545.1 uncultured Olsenella sp.
TCGTCTGGGAGTGCCCGCACTGCGGGAACCGCGACCAGTCCAAGATGAACGTCGCGCGTCGCACCTGCGGCTACATCGGCACCCAGTTCTGGAACCAGGGTCGCACCGAGGAGATCAAGGACCGCGTGCTGCACCTGTAGGCTTCGGGACGGGACCGGGGGTAAGGCCCCGTGCTCAAACAGCTTCGCTGCACGAAGAACTGCGCGCGGGACCTTACCCCCGGTCCCGCGCGCACTGCTATCGGCGCAGAGCGCGGGCCTGGCCTCGTGGGCGTCCCTGCGGTTCGCCCCGGGCCCGCCCTGAGGGGATGCAGGAACGGCGTTTTCTGGTAATTGACGATGCTGCATGCCCGAGAGGGGGCGCGAGGACAGAAAAGCCCGGTGTTGCGTCCTCCGAGCCGCGCTTTAGGCGGATAATTGCGGTTGTGCGTTCTTCTCCGATCTTCTCGGCACGCAAAAACGAAGAAGACCGGCAACTTTCGATTCTGCGTTTTCGGAAACGGGACGGGCCATGAACTACGCGAACATCAAGTACTGCGACATCGCCAACGGGCCGGGCGTGCGCACCACGCTCTTCGTCTCCGGGTGCCGCCTGCACTGTCCCAGCTGCTTCAACGAGGAGGCCTGGGACTTCGAGGCGGGCGAGCCGTTCACAGACGAGGTGGCCGAGAAGATCATGGACTCGATGGACGTTCCCTACGTGACCGGGCTCACCATCCTCGGCGGGGAGCCGATGGAGCCGGAGAACCAGCAGGGGCTCGTCGGGTTTCTCGAGGCCGTGCGCGAGCGCTTCGGAGACTCCAAGTCCATCTGGCTCTTCTCGGGCCACACGTGGGACCAGCTCGCCCCCGGAGGCGCCTGGAACCTGGGCGACGTCACGGACCGGCTGCTGGACACGCTCGACGCGCTCGTGGACGGGCCCTTCGTCCAGGACCTCCACGACATAACGCTGCGCTTCCGCGGCTCCTCAAACCAGCGCCTCATCGACGTGCGCGCCACGCTCGAGGCGCCAGGTGGCGACGTCATCTGGTGGGAGGACGAGCCGATCTTCTCCACGCACACCATGGAGTAGCCGCGCGAAAACGCACGTCTCCGTCACGTTCTCGCCCCCGCCCGCCCGTCACCGGCGCGACAAGGCGCCGCTCGCGGGCCCCAGGCCGCCGCACACGAACTTCTCGCCGCACGGGCTCGGCCGAGGTCATTCTCTGACCTCGGGCTGCAGCGAGCCGAAAGCCAGCCGTCAGCGTAGCGGAAGCCCAACCTGATAGCCTCCTCCTTCACACCACGTCGAAGGAGGAGAGCATGACCAGAGCAAAGACCGTAGGAGACGTCCTCGACCGGGCGCGCGCACCCTACTCCCACATGAGCGACCGGGATGCCCGCCTCTTCTACTCGACCATGAACGCGCTGCTCGTCTACACCAACGAGCGGCTCCACGTGGTCGCGCCCGAGCGGCTGCGCGAGCGACCGGGCGCACCCTGCATGCTCTACGAGAACGGCGGGCAGGTCTCCGAGGCGCTCTGGAGGAACCGCTCGCTCGTCGACGACTTCGTCCGAGACAACCCGCTCGACCTCTCGCCGCGGCAGCTCGAGATCGCCCGACCGTGGCGTCACGCGCTGCGGGACATGTTCACCTGCGTGGACGCCAACGCCGACCGCGCCGTCTACATGAACCAGGACCGCCTCTTCGTGGTGGGCGCGTCGCAGGACCCCGCCGACGCGCACGTCCACCACATCCCGTCGCTCATGCTCCTCACGCTGCTGCCCTTCAGGGGCGGCATCCTGACGGACGGGAAGACCCTGCACCTCTCCCAGGAGCCCCAGCCCTGGGCCGTCCCCTACATAGCCGAGCAGCTGGCCGAGCTCGCGTCGAGGCGACCCGTCGCGACGGCGGCACAGCTCCTCGCCTACACACGCGGCATACCCGACGACGAGAACCGCGTCACCGAGCGGTTCCAGCGCGACATCGACCGCAGCTTCGCCAGCGGGGCGCTCGCGTAGCGGGCGCGGACGGTGCGTCAGAAGACGTGGGCCTCAAGGCGCGCGAAGGCCTCCTGCACGCGGGAGAGCGGCAGCGCGAGGTTCATGCGCAGGTGGCAGGGGCCGTGGAAGGAACGGCCGTCCTGCCAGTACACGCCCACACGATGGCCGGCGCGCAGCAGCTCGTCGATGGAGCGCCCGTTCCTCTCGCACCACTGTGAGCAGTCCAGGAAGAGCATGTAGGTGCCCTGCGGGCGGAAGACGCTCACACCGGGGAGACGGCGCTCGATGAAGTCGCAGGACCAGTCGACGTTGCCGGCAATGACCTGGTTGAGCTCGTCCGCCCAGGCGCGCCCCTCGTCCGAGTACGCGCCGACGAGCGCGTGCTGCGAGAGCACGTTCATGCTGTTGTAGTGCGTCTTCTTCCCGCGCGTCGCCACGCGGTCGCGCAGGTAGTCGCTGTAGATGACGTGATAGCTGCCGATGAGCCCGGCGAGGTTGAAGGTCTTGCTCGGAGCGTAGAGCGCCACCGTGCGCATGCGCGCGTCCTCGGAGACGGTCTGCGTGGGGATGTGCGTGACACCGGGGCGCACGATGTCGGACCAGATCTCGTCGGAGACGACGACGCAGTCGTGGCGCCGGTAGAGCTCCATGGCGCGCTCGATCTCCCAGCGCTCCCACACGCGACCGCAGGGGTTGTGCGGCGAGCAGAAGATGGCCACGTGGATGTGCCCGTCCGCAAGGCGGCGCTCCATGTCCTCGTAGTCCATGCGCCAGACGCCCGCCTCGTCGCGCACGAGCGGCGAGTGGACGATGCGGAAGCCGTTGTCCTCGAGGCAGTGCGTGAAGCCCACGTAGGTGGGGCTGTGCACGAGGACGGGATCGCCCGGAGCGGCGAAGGCGTGCAGGGTGGAGACCACGCCCCCGAGCACGCCGTTCTCGTAGCCGATGTGACGCGGCTCGAGGTCGACCACGCCCTTGCGGTCGCGATGCCAGTCGACGATGGCCTGTTAGTAGGCCTCGCTCGGCTTGAAGTAGCCGAAGGTGGGATACTGCAGGCGATCCTGGATGGCCCGCGTGATCGAGGGTGCGACGGGGAAGCTCATGTCCGCGACCCACATGGGGATGGGGTCGAATCCCGCGTCCGGCGCCGGATAGCCCGAGCCCGGGACGCCAACGGCGTCGAGCGCGAGCGCGTCATGGCCGGCACGGTCGAGGATGGTGGTGAAGTCGTAGGTCATGGGTGTCCCTCCAACGGGCGGCCACGGCGGCGGGGAACGGCGGCCGACTGCCAACGCAAAACGGTCGTTCGTGCAACATTTTGCTCTTCCGGGAATCAAAACCGCCTCTCGTGCGACATCAATTTCCCCCGAGAGACCTCGATGGTTCCAGACTTGTAGCACTTTCCATCGGAAACGCTCAACAGGAGCGGTCATGGGTCCCAAAACAGGTCCCAACGACGTTGCACGAGAGACGGTTTTGACCTGGCAGCGGAAGAAATGTCGCATGAGCGACGGTTTTGCGATCGGAGGGCAAAGGGACCGAGGAGGTCGGCACCCGCCCGAGCGCCGGACCACCTCGGCCCCTCTCTGCGTCGTCTCGTCTAGCCCAGGGCCTCCACAATCTTGTCGCCCATCGCGGCGGTGCCGAGGACCTTCTCGGCCGGCGTGCCCTCGTCGGCAATGTCCACGGTGCGCCAGCCCTCGTCGAGCACGCGCGTGACCGCGGCAGCCAGCTCGTCGGCGGCGTCGTCCATGCCAAAGCTGTAGCGCAGCATGAGCTCCACCGAGAGGATCTGCGCGATCGGGTTGGCGATGCCCTGGCCGGCGATGTCCGGCGCGGAGCCGTGGCTCGGCTCGTAGAGGGCCGTGCCGTCGCCCAGGCTCGCGGAGGCGAGCATGCCGAGCGAGCCCGTGAGCATGGAGGCCTCGTCGGAGAGGATGTCGCCGAAGGTGTTCTCGGTCACGAGCACGTCAAACTGCGCCGGGTTGGCGATGAGCTGCATCGCGGCGTTGTCCACGTACATGTCCTCGAGCGTGACGTCGGGGTACTCGGCGGCGATGTTGTGCGCCACCTCGCGCCACATGCGGGAGGTGTCGAGCACGTTGGCCTTGTCCACGGAGTGCACCACGCCCCTGCGGCGGCGCGCCGCGTCGAATGCCCAGCGCACCACGCGGTCGACCTCGTATTCGGAGTACTCGAGGATGTCGCGCGCGTACTCGCCACGGGTGCCGCCCACGCCGGCGCCCTCGACGCCCATCGTGCGCTCGTGGCCACCGAAGTAGAGACCACCCGTGAGCTCGCGGACGATGATCAGGTCGACGCCCGTGAGCACCTCGCGCTTGAGCGTGGAGGCGTCGATCAGCGCGTCGAACATGCGCACCGGGCGCAGGTTGAGGTAGAGCCCCAGCTCCTTGCGGATGGCAAGCAGGCCCTGTTCGGGACGGACGGCGCCCACGCGCGTGTCGGTCCACTTGGGGCCGCCCACGGCGGCCAGGAGGACGGCGTCGGCCGCCTTTGCCGCCTCGAGCGTCTCGGGCGGAAGTGCGGAGATGGGGTCGCCGGCTGCCTCGGTGGCGTCGATCGCCGCGCCGCCGATCAGGTGGTCCTCGCAGACGAACTCGACGCCGTGCTTCTCGCCCAGCGCCGCGAGGACCTTCTTGCCCTCGGCGATGATCTCGGGGCCGATGCCGTCACCCGGAAGGGTGCAGACGCGATAGGTCGCAGAAGCCATGCTCGTTACCGCCCCTTCTCGGCCATCACGCGCTTGGTGCGCGCGACGAGGCCACCGTCGTTGATGATCTCCTGGATGAACGGCGGGAACGGCTGCGCGTGGAAGACGGCGCCCGTGGTCTCGTCCGTGATGGTGCCGGTGTCGGCGTCGACAGAGACGACGTCGCCCTCGGAGATGGCGTCGACGGCCTCCGGGCACTCGAGGATGGGCAGGCCCATGTTGATGGAGTTGCGGTAGAAGATGCGCGCAAAGCTCTTGGCGATCACGCAGGAGACGCCGGCGGCCTTGATGGCCACGGGCGCGTGCTCGCGCGAGGAGCCGCAGCCGAAGTTCTCCTCGGCGACCACGATGTCGCCGGGCGTCACGCGGGAGACGAAGGTGGCGTCGAGGTCCTCGAGGCAGTGCTTGGCGAGCTCGGCCGGGTCAGAGGTGTTGAGATAGCGGGCCGGGATGATGACGTCGGTGTCGATGTCGCGCCCGTAGCGGAAGACGGTTCCCTTGAACTGCATGGCTGTCCTTTCTGACTACAGGTCCGACGGCAGGGCGATGTGGCCGGCCACGGCGGAGGCGGCCGCGACGGCGGGGCTCGCCAGGTAGACCTCGGACGTGGGGTCGCCCATGCGGCCGACGAAGTTGCGGTTGGTGGTGGAGACGCACCTCTCGCCGGCGGCGAGGATGCCCATGTAGCCGCCCAGGCACGGACCGCACGTGGGCGTGGAGACCACGCAGTGGGCGTCGATGAAGACGTCCATCAGGCCCTCGTGGACGCACTGGAGCCAGACCGCCTGGGTGGCGGGGATCACGATGCAGCGCACGCCCTCGGCGACGGTGCGGCCACGCAGGACCTCGGCCGCGGCGCGCATGTCCTCGATGCGGCCGTTGGTGCAGCTGCCGATGACGGCCTGGTCGATCTTGATGTGGCGGCTCTCGGCGACGGGATGCGTGTTGGAGGGTAGGTGCGGCCAGGAGACGCAGGGCACGATGTCCGCGGCGTCGATGTGGATGACCCGCTTGTAGGTGGCATCGGCATCCGGGTGGTACTCGACGAAGGGACGGCTCGCGCGGGCGCGCACGTACTCGCGGCACTTCTCGTCCACCTCGAAGAGGCCTGCCTTGCCGCCCGCCTCGATGGCCATGTTGGCAATGGTGAGGCGGCCCTCCACGGAGAGCGCCTGACACGTGGAGCCCGCGAACTCCATCGCGCAGTAGAGCGCGCCGTCCACGCCGATCTTGCCGATCACGTGGAGGATGACGTCCTTGGCGCTGGCGCCCTCGGGGAGCTCGCCGTCGACGACGATACGGATGGTCTCGGGCACCTTGAACCAGGCGCGACCGGTGGCCATGCCCACACCGGCGTCCGTGGACCCCACGCCGGTGGAGAAGGCGCCGATGCCGCCGTAGGTGCAGGTGTGGGAGTCCGCGCCGATCATGAGATCGCCGGGGACCACGACGCCGCGCTCGGGGAGCAGCGCGTGCTCGATGCCCATGCAGCCCTGCTCGTAGTAGTGCGTGATCTGGTGCTCGTGGGCGAAGTCGCGCGTGACCTTGGTCTGCTCGGCGCTCTTGATGTCCTTGTTGGGCGCGTAGTGGTCGGGCACGAGGCAGATCTTGTCGCGGTCGAAGACGCCGGCGCCGATCTCGCGCACGGTCTTGATGGCGATGGGCGCCGTGATGTCGTTGGCGAGCACGAGGTCGAGGTCGCACTCGACGAGCTGGCCGGGGACGACCTCATCGAGGCCCGCGTGGGCGGCGAGGATCTTCTCGGCCATGGTCATGGGGCGTGCCATTTACTTACCCTCCTTGGAGCGCGCGGTCTGGATCATGCGGTTGATGGCGTTCACGTAGGCCTTGGCGCTGGAGACGATGATGTCGTTGTCGGCGCCGCGGCCGGTGTAGACCTTGCCGTCCTCGGCCGTGATGCGGACCGTGACCTCGCCGATGGCGTCGATGCCGCGGGTGATGGCCTTGACGGAGAACTCCGCGAGGTCGCCGTGGACCGCCACGACCTTGTCGATCGCCTGGTAGGCGGCGTCGACGGGGCCGGTTCCGGTGGCGGCCACCACGTGGCGCACGCCCAGCTCGTCGGTGATGGTGGCCGTGGCCGTGGGGATCAGCGGGTCGCCGCAGGAGACCTGCAGCGCCTCGAGCGTGTAGACGGCCGCGACGTCGCGCTGGCGCTCCTGGACCATGGACTCGAGGTCCTCGTCGTAGACCTCCTTCTTCTGGTCCGCGATCTCGAGGAAGCGCTGGTAGACCTCGTCGAACTCGGCGTCCTCGAAGGTGTAGCCCAGCTCGGCCAGGCGGTGGCGCAGCGCGGCGTGGCCGGAGCGCGCCGAGAGGATGATCTCGGAGCCGGCCGCGCCCACGTCGGCGGGGTCGATGATCTCGTAGGTGTCGCGCGCCTTGAGAACGCCGTCCTGGTGGATGCCCGAGGAGTGCGCGAAGGCGTTGGCGCCGACGATGGCCTTGTTGGCCTGGACGTTCATGCCCGTGATGCGGCTGACGAGGTGGCTCGCACGGGTGAGCTCCTGGGTCACGACGTCGGTGTGGGCGTCCAGCTCCTCGCCGTGCATCTTGATGGCCATGACGACCTCCTCGAGCGCGGTGTTGCCGGCGCGCTCGCCCAGGCCGTTGATCGTGCACTCGATCTGGCGCGCGCCGTTCTTGACGCCCTGGAGGGCGAGCGCCGTGGCCATGCCGAGGTCGTTGTGGGTGTGCACGGAGATGATGACGTCCTCGATGCCGATGACGTTGTCCGCGAGGCCCTTGATGCGACGGCCGAAGTCCTCGGGCAGCTGGTAGCCCGTGGTGTCCGGGATGTTCACGACGGTGGCGCCGGCCTTCACGACGGCCTGGATCACGCGCTCGAGGAACGCCTGGTCGGCGCGGCCGGCGTCCTCGGCGTAGAACTCGACGTCCTCGACGTACTTCTTGGCGTACTCCACGCAGTGGATGGCACGCTCGACGCACTCGTCCTCGGTGATGCGCAGCTTGTCACGCAGGTGGCTCGGGGAGACGCCCAGGCCGGTGTGGATGCGCGGGCGCTTGGCGGTTGCCAGAGCCTCGGCCGCGCGGTCGATGTCCTTCTCGACGGCACGCGTGAGGCCGCAGACCACGCAGGAATCGCCGGCAAGGCGGCCGATCTCCTGCACGGAGCGGAAGTCACCCGGCGAGGAGATGGGGAAGCCCGCCTCGATGACGTCGACGCCCATGCGGATGAGCTGCTGGGCAACAACGAGCTTCTCCTCGGTGTTCATGGACGCGCCAGGGCTCTGCTCGCCGTCGCGCAGGGTGGTGTCAAAGATGTGAATCTTCCTGGTCATGTGGGTGCCTTTCTCGTTGGCCTTCACGGGAGCCTGCTTGCTCAGAAAAAACGCCTCGCCCGCAAGGGACAAGGCTCATGCGCGCGCCAGGTGAGCGGGACCCTAGCGCGCGCCGGGTAGCGAGAGCAGGTTGAGGGCGAGAAGGGCGAGAGCGTGCCGAGAAATGAAAGCGTCAGCTGCGGCGCGGCGATCCATGCCCTACCCCCTCGTGATCAGGCGCGCCCCCGACGGGCGCGATAGTGAGGAGTTTCCCACAGTCGCCGCCGCGTGCGGGAAAAGGTTTTGCAGCCGAAACAAACGGCGCCGCGGACGGAAGGGCGAGCGTTCTTCTCGCCGGGCGCGCTCCTTGCCTCCCCCGGCCCCGCCATTCCGGTGTGTACGAGATTGAAAAGTTGATTTACAAGTTAACAAGCATTCTAGCTGCGGTTTTGCAGAAAACGGGCAAGTATCAGAATTCCAACTTTGTACATACCCGGATAGGTCGGGAAAGAGACGGGCCGAGGGCCGAGAAGGACTCGCTCACTCCCAGGCGGCGCGGCCCATCGTGCGGAAGCGCTCGATCATCTCGCCGGTGAGGCTCGCGCGGTCGCCCGTGCGCTCGAGCGGCATCTCGTCGCGGCGGAACCAGCGGGCCTCCTTGAGCTCGAGGCGGTCGACCGTGATGGCGGGGTCGCCGTCGACCTCGCACCAGAAGCCCACGAGCAGCGTGTCCGTGAACCCCCAGGGCTGGCTCTTGTAGAAGCGCAGGTTCTTGACCGAGAGGCCCACCTCCTCCATGACCTCGCGGCGCACGGTGTCCTCGAGCGGTTCGCCGATCTCGGTGAAGCCGGCCACGAGCGCCCAGAGCGCGGTGGTGCGGCCCGCGTAGCGCGTGAGCACGATCGCGTCGTCCGCGGGGTCGTCGGCCAGGAGGGTGACGGCGCAGATGATGCCCGGGCAGATCTTGGGGTAGATGATGTGCGCGCACTCCGGGCACACGATCTCGCGGCTCGAGGGGGCGATCTCGGTGGCGTGGCCGCAGCGCCCGCAGAAGCGGTTGTCCTGGTACCAGCGGCTGAGCTGGGAGGCCGTTGCCGCGGCAAAGAGCAGGTGCTGCGGCTCCGCGCGGCGCAGCCAGTTGACCGACTCGTAGGCAAAGCCCGACGGCGCGGCAAGGTCCTCGTCGAAGGCCAGGAAGAAGCGCTCGTCGCCGAGCGAGAAGAGATAGGTCGCCTTTGCCGGGGCGCTCGGGTAGTCCCCAAGGCGCGGCAGCTCGACGACCTCCCCGGAGTCGCCGGCGTCCGCGTCTTCGGAGCCCACGTACGTCACGCGCGCGAGGCACTTGCCGTCGCGGAAGTGCAGGACGTAGTCCTTCTCGCCCGCCTGATGCGGCTCGAAGTGGTTGTCGTAGCGATGCTCGTCGCCGAACTCCTGGATCATGCGCGCCCCTTCCCTCGTCCGTTTGCCATACTACGTCCCCGCGTGCCGTCCGGAGGGCTCGCAGCGAGAAAAACGTCGGTGTGTACCGGTCTGGTCAATATAAACCGGTACACGCCCCCGCTTTTCTCCGGACAAGGGCGGAAAACCGGTACACGGGAGCGCTTCTCGGCGTCGCGGCCGAGACGAGCCTACTTGCCGCGGCCCAGGCGCGCGCCGAGCTCGCTCACGAGCACGGCCACGAAGATCGTGCCGAAGCCCACGGCGATCCGCGGCGTCACCAGCTCGTGGTAGAAAACCACGCTCGCCACCACGGCAAAGACGCTCTCCAGCGAGAGCAGAAGCGACGCCTGCGCGGGCGGCACGTGCGCCTGCCCGAGGTTCTGGAACACCATGCACACGCAGGACGAGAGCAGCACGAGGTAGCCCAGCGAGAACCACGTGTCCGCGCTCGCGAAGACCTCCGACGCCGGCGGCCGCTCCGTGACGAGGGCCACGCCGAGCGCGAGCACCGCGCTCACCGCGAGCTGGACCACCGTGAGCGTCATGACGTCGTGCGCGGACGAGAAGCGCGCCACGAGCACGATGTGCACGGCAAAGAGCACGGCCGCCACGAGCGTGAGCCAGTCGCCGCCGCTCATGGTCAGGGAGAGGTCGTCGCCGAGGGCCACCAGGCCCACGCCCACGATGGCGAGAAGCGCCGCGACCACGTTGTTCCTCCCCGGTCGCTGCCGCGCGACGAGCCAGTTGATGAACGGCGTCATCACGCAGTACGTGGCGGTGAGGAAGGCGTTGCGCCCCGGGGTGGTGTCGTCGAGCCCGATGTTCTGCACCACGAAGGCCGCGCCCGACGCCACGCCCAGGATCGCGCCCATCGTGAGGTGGCTCACGTCCAGGTTGTCGCGCAGGGTGCGCCAGAAGAGCGCGCCCACGATCACGGCCGACGCGGCGAAGCGGATGCCCATGAGCCAGGCCGGCGGGATGTTGTCGAGCGTGTCCTTCATGACGACGAAGGAGCCTCCCCAGATGGCGGCGCATGCCGCGAGGGAGAGCTTCCACGCCCACGTGGGGACGGCCCGGCGGCGGGACGCGCCGGGCACCTCGATGTTCTTCTCGTCACTCATGGAGCGGAATTATAGCGTCGCTCTGCACTTCTCGCCCGCCGTTTTGCCGTAAACTAGAGCCGGACTGGCAAAGGCCGGTCGCATGGCACCGACCTCAACACCACGGAGAGGAGCATTACATGCAGTATTCCGCAGAAGTCGAGAATATGTGCCCCGTCGCCAAGGGCGCATATCACGGCCCCGCGCCCATCCCCGAGGAGGGCAAGTGGGTCCAGGCCAAGGAGATCAAGGACATCTCCGGCCTCACGCACGGCGTGGGCTGGTGCGCGCCCCAGCAGGGTGCCTGCAAGCTCACCCTTAACGTCAAGGAGGGCGTCATCGAGGAGTGCCTCGTCGAGACCCTCGGCTGCTCCGGCATGACCCACTCGGCGGCCATGGCCTCCGAGATCCTCCCGGGCAAGACCATCCTCGAGGCCCTCAACACCGACCTCGTCTGCGACGCCATCAACGTGGCCATGCGCGAGCTGTTCCTCCAGATCGTCTACGGCCGCTCCCAGACCGCCTTCTCCGAGGACGGCCTGCCCGTCGGCGCCTCCCTCGACGACCTCGGCAAGGGCCTGCGCACGCAGGTCGGCACCATGTTCGGCACCAAGGCCAAGGGCGCCCGCTACCTCGAGCTCGCCCAGGGCTACGTCACCCGCATGGCGCTCAACGAGAACAACGAGATCGTGGCCTTCGAGTTCCTGAACCTCGGCAAGTTCACCGAGGCCCTCAAGGCCGGCAAGACCCCCGAGGACGCCATCGCCGGCGCCATGGGCCACTACGGCCAGTGGGAGAACGCCGCCAAGTACATCGATCCGCGCACGGACGAGGAGACCCACACGGTCGCCAACGTCTTCCCCGTTCACGAGTAGAAAGGGAGGGAAAACCAAATGGCAGTTTCGTTTGAGGGCTATGAGCGCCGCATCGACAAGATCAACAAGGTGCTCGCTGAGAACGGCATCTCCTCCCTCGAGGAGGCCGAGCAGATCTGCCTCGACAAGGGCGTGAACCCGCGCGAGATCGTCGAGGGCGTCCAGTCCATCGCGTTCGAGAACGCCAAGTGGGCCTACGTCTGCGGCTGCGCCATCGCCATCAAGAAGGGCGCCAAGAGCGCCTCTGAGGCCGCCGCCATGATCGGCGAGGGCCTCCAGGCCTTCTGCGTCCCCGGCTCCGTCGCCGAGGACCGCAAGGTCGGCAAGGGCCACGGCGACCTGGGCGCCATGCTCCTCGGTGACGACACCGAGTGCTTCGCGTTCCTGGCCGGCCACGAGTCCTTCGCCGCCGCCGAGGGCGCCATCGGCATCGCGCTCAACGCCAACAAGGCCCGCAAGGAGCCGCTGCGCGTCATTCTGAACGGCCTCGGCAAGGACGCCGCCCAGATCATCGCCCGCATCAACGGCTTCACCTACGTGAAGACCCAGTTCGACTACTACACGGGCGAGCTCAAGGTCGTCGAGACCATCCCCTACTCCGATGGTCCCCGCGCTGCCGTTAACTGCTACGGCTCCGACGACGTCCGCGAGGGCGTTGCCATCATGTGGCACGAGAACGTCGACATCTCCATCACCGGCAACTCCACCAACCCGACGCGCTTCCAGCACCCGGTTGCCGGCACCTACTTCAAGGAGCGCGTGCTCGCCGGCAAGAAGTACTTCTCCGTCGCCTCCGGCGGCGGCACCGGCCGCACCCTGCACCCGGACAACATGGCCGCCGGCCCCGCCTCCTACGGCATGACCGACACCATGGGCCGCATGCACTCCAGCGCCCAGTTCGCCGGCTCCTCCTCGGTGCCCGCGCACGTCGACATGATGGGCCTCATCGGCATGGGCAACAACCCCATGGTCGGTGCGACCGTCGCCTGCGCCGTCGCCGTCAACGCCGCTCTGAACGAGTAGCGTTTCTCGCCAGCGTCTTGGCTGCGGGCCGTCACCCCCGGGTGGCGGCCCGCTTTCCGTTCCGGTCGCGAGAAGCACGGGCGCACGACGCAATTCGGCGAACGGCGCGGCGGGGTGGAACGGTTGTGGTAGAGTGCCCGCTGTCAAGGGTTCTCGCCGCTGTTGGGAGGATGCGAACATGGCTGCCACCGACCTCGACCTCGCCCGCGCCCTGTTGATTGCCAACAAGGACGCCACGCTCGTCGCCGTCCGCGACGACGAGGTGCTCACCTGCACCGAGCGGGGCATCAAGCCGCTGCTCGCCTGGGTGCGCGAGGGTCGCGACCTCACGGGCTTCTCGGTGGCCGACAAGGTCGTGGGCAAGGCGCC
>CAUGFC010000048.1 GCA_959598545.1 uncultured Olsenella sp.
CAAATGGGGGCGTTGCCCCCTTTGGAAACCCCCACAAGAAAAGGCGGTACGCTAGCCCTCCACCTCGCGCAGGAGCTCGGCGGGGTCGACGCCGTAGAGGCGGGCGACCTTCATAAGGTTGGTGGTGCTGGGCTCGGAGGCGCCCGACTCCCACTTGGAGACGGCCTGGCGGCTCACACCGACCTTCTCGGCGACGAACTCCTGCGTCATCTTGCAGCGCTCGCGATGGGACTTGAGCACCTCGGCGAGCGAGCGGCGCACCGCCACGGCCTCCGGGTCCTTGCGCGGGCGGTCCTGCCGGAGGAACCAGCGGATGGCAAGGATGCAGAGAATGACGAAGAGGACCCAGGGCAGCGCCCGGATCAACAGCAGGGGGAGCATGATGGCAAGCTCCGCAGGCCCTATTCCCGGAATCATCGCTGCTCCTCTCTCCGCGCCTGGCATGAGCCAACCGTAGCACCAGGGGGCGGTTGCCAACAGCACCTATCGCGCAACGTTCGGTTGCACCTGGGTTGCGGCGAGCCGAGCGGCGCCGGCCTACCGTGCGAGAGGGACGCCGTCGCGCAGACTCGCGCAGACGGCGGGCACGTCGAGAAGACCGGCGAGCTCGCGCGAGGCGCCCGGCGCGACGTCTGCCTGGTTGACGAGGGTGACGTCGGCGAGGGCCTCGGCGTTTGCGGCGCGCGCCACGAGCTCAGGCGTGGCGGGGTCATCCGGAGCGCAGCCGGCGAGCTCGCAGAAGCGCTCTGGGCGGTGGACGACCTCGCGCACGGGGTGATCGAGCCCGGACGCGCCGAGCACGAGGACCGTGCGCTCAGAGCACGCGGGTATGACCGGCTCCCAGGGGGCGTGCGCCTTGAGGGGGAGCCGCCGCGAGCCGTCGGCCTCCACGAGGACGTGGTCCGCGAGAGCGGCGAGGACGTCCATGTCGAGCTCCGGGGCCGCGAGCTTGCCGTTCTTCTCGGCCTGCGAGCCTACGCAGACGACGCGCGACTCCGCGAGCGCCGCGCGCACGTCGTCGGCGTCGGCCGAGGTCACGAGCGGCACGCCCGCGAACGGTAGGATGTGCGTCGTGGTGGTGAGCACGACCGTGCCCGGCAGCTCGCGCGCGAGCGCCGCCAGAAGCGACGTCTTGCCGCCGCTGCCGACGACCGACGTCACGCCGCGGCCTGCGCCCAGCAGCTCCGCAAGTCCCATGGCGCACCTCCTCGAAGCAATCCTACCGCTCGGGGGCATTGGAGTTTCCAAACTACAACGACAGATTACTCTTTGTTTGGTGGCCAAACTAGTTGGATGGACCGCGAAGGCGGGATCACGAACCGGCAGGAGGACCAATGACCGACGCCAGCGCCCCCATCGAGCTCCCGCGCACCTTCGAGGAGTTCAACGAGCAGCGACGCCAGAGCTTTCTCAAGGTCAAGGACTTCAAGCAGGCGGGCGGCAGGCTGGTGGGCTACCTCTGCAGCTATACGCCGCTCGAGGTGATCGACGCCGCGGGCGCCTCGGCAGTTGGGCTCTGCGGCACCTCCGACGAGGTCATCCCCGCGGCCGAGGAGGTCCTGCCGGCCAACCTCTGCCCGCTCGTCAAGTCGACCTACGGCTTCGCGTACTCGCAGAAGTGCCCGTTCACGCACTTCTCGGATCTCATCGTGGGCGAGACGACCTGCGACGGCAAGAAGAAGATGTACGAGCTGCTGGGAGAGCTCAAGCCAACGCACATCCTGCACCTGCCGCAGGGTCGATCCCGGGTCTACGAGCGCGAGGGCTGGTACCAGGAGGTCGTCGCCCTCAAGGAGGCCCTTGAGCGGCTCTACGGCATTCGGATAACCGACGACGCGCTTCGCGAGGCCGCCCGCCTGCGAAACCGCCTGCGCCGCGCGACGCTGGCCCTCTTCGAGCTGCAGCGCGCGGAGCCGCCGGCCATGAGCGGCGTTGAGCTCATGAGCACGATGTTCGCGGGCACCTTCAACTTTGACGTGCGCGCCTACGTGGAGAGCCTCGAGCGGCTCGGGGATCAGCGTCGGGCGGCGGCTGAGGCGGGCGGTAGCCCCATCAGCGAGGGGGCCAAGCGTATCCTCATCACCGGCTGCCCGGTGGGAGGCGTCATCGGCAAGGTCGGCTCCACCATAGAACGCAACGGCGGCGTGGTCGTGTGCGAGGACGACTGCGGCGGAGAGCGCACCAACCGCTTTATGGTCGACGAGGACGCGCCGGACATCCTGCGCGCGATCGCCGAGCGCTACCTCAAGATCAACTGCTCGGTCATGACGCCCAACGACGACCGCTTCGTCGCGACGCGCGAGATGATCGAGAAGTACCGCGTGGACGGCGTCATCGAGTGCGTGCTCACGGCCTGCCATACCTTCAACGTCGAGGCTGCTCGGATGGAGCGCGCCGTGGAGGAGGCGGGCGTGCCGTACATGAAGATTGAGACCGACTACTCCTCCGGCGACCTCGGCCAGCTCGAGACGCGTATCGCCGCCTTCATCGAGACGCTCTAGGTGGTCGTCGTGGCGTCGGGCGAGAAGTGCCTGCGGCTGGGGATCGGCCTGGACATAGGCTCCACGGCGACGAAGCTCGTCGTGCTGGGCGATGACGGCGCGGTCTCGCACACGGACCTCATGCCCACGGGCTTCTCGAGCGTGGATGCGGCGGCGCGCGCCCTCGCGTCGCTCGAGGCGGCGGGGCTTGCCCCGGGCGGGGGAGCGCGCGTCGTCGCCACTGGCTACGGGCGCGTGGCCGTGCCCTACGCGGACAAGGTGGTGACCGAGATCACCTGTCACGGCCGTGGGGCCGCGCGGCTCTTCGGTCCCGATGGAACCGTGATTGACGTGGGCGGCCAGGACACCAAGGTCATCCGCCTGCGCGCGGGGCGCGTGGCAAAGTTTGCCATGAACGACAAGTGTGCGGCGGGCACGGGGCGCTTCCTCGAGGTCATGGCCGACCGCCTGGGCGTCTCCCAGGAGGAGCTCTCCGCGCTCGCGCGCGCGGGCGAGCCGACGAGGATCTCCAGCATGTGCACCGTCTTCGCGGAGAGCGAGGTCATCAGCCTCGTGGGGCGCGGCGAGCCGCGCGAGAACATTGCGAGCGGCGTGGTGGAGAGCGTGGCGGCGCGCGTTGCCACGCTCGTGGCGTCGGCGGGCGGCTCGGCGCCGTACTACCTGACGGGCGGTCTCTGTGACAATGGCTACGTGGTGGATCGCCTGGCCGCGCTTCTCGGCGCGCCGGTGACGACCCGCCCCGAGGCGCGCTATGCGGGCGCCATCGGGGCTGCGCTGGCGGCGTTGGACCTGGGTTAGGAAGGGCTCGCGCGGGGAGGTTCTTCTCGCCGTGCGGGCCGTGGGACGAGACGACGGTGGCCCTGCGGGGCCTGACGGGAGGAAGACATGGCGGAGACGATGCTGACGATCGACGCGCGCGGCGAGGCGTGCCCCATCCCGGTGGTGCGGACGCTCAAGGCGCTCGGCGCGCTGGCGGGCCCGGGCACGGTGGAGACCATCGTCGATAACGAGATCGCGGTGCAGAACCTCACCCGCATGGGCGAGGGCAAGGGGTGCGCGGTCTCGAGCGAGCGCACCGGGGAGAGGGAGTGGCGCGTCACCGTGCGCGCGGACGCGGAGGTTGCGGTCGCGGCGGGCGAGCCCGAGGCCGTGACCTGCGACGTCCCGGCCGGCGCGGCACCGCGCAACGTGGTCGTGGCGATCACGTCCGAGTGCATGGGAACCGGCGACGACGTCCTGGGCAAGAAGCTCATGGGGAGCTTCGTCTACTCGCTCACCCAGCTCGACGAGCTGCCCGCGACCGTGCTGCTCTACAACGGCGGGGCGCATCTCAGCTGCGAGGGGTCGCCGGCGCTGGAGGACCTGCGCGGCCTCGCGGCGGCGGGCGTGGAGGTCCTCACCTGCGGCACCTGCCTCGACCACTATGGCATCGCGGACACGCTGGCCGTGGGCGAGGTCACCAACATGTACGTGATCGCGCAGCGCCTCACGGGCGCGAGCCTCGTGGTGAGGCCGTAGGTCGTGGCCGGCGCGCGGCGCATGCGGGTCCCGTCGCTCGTGGTGACGTTTCCCACCACGGCGGCGGCGATGTCGTGCGAGGAGAGCTGCGCGCGCCGCGGCCTGCCCGGACGGATGATTCCCGTGCCGGGCGAGGTCGCGGCCGGGTGCGGCCTGGCGTGGAAGGCGGCTCCCGAGGACCGTGCGGAGCTGGAGGGCGCGCTCGCGGCCGACGGCGTGCCCGTCGAGGGCTGGACCGTGATCGAGCTGCTGGAGTTTCGCTAGACGGCGGGCGAGAAGGACGTGGGGCCGATGATCTATCTGGACAACGCGGCGACGACGATGCGCAAGCCGCAGGAGGTCGTGGACGCCGTCGTGGCGGCGATGGGCTCGCTCGGAAACGCCGGTCGCGGCGCGTCCGCGGGTGCGCTCGACGCGGGGCGCGTGGTGCTGCGCTGCCGCGAGGCGATGGCGCGTCTGCTCGGATGCCCCCGGGCGGACCACGTGTGCTTCCTCGCCAACTCCACGGCCGCCCTCAACGCTGCGCTGTCCGGGCTGGTCGGGCAGGGGGACCGCGTGGTGACAACGGTGCTGGAGCACAACTCCGTGCTGCGGCCGCTCGCGCGCCTGGCGGACGAGCGCGGTGCCGAGGTGGCCTACGCCGGCTGCGACGAGCACGGGTTTCTCGACATGGGCGAGCTCGAGCGGCTGGTTACGCCGGGCACGCGCCTCGTTGCGGTGACGCATGCCTCCAACGTGACGGGCAATCTCGTGGACGTGGCCCGCGTGGCCCAGATTGCGCACGCGGCGGGGTCGCTCTGCCTGGTGGACGCGTCGCAGAGCGCCGGCGCCGCGCCGATCGACATGGCGGCCATGGGCCTCGACGTGGTGTGCTTCACCGGGCACAAGGGACTCATGGGCCCGCAGGGCACGGGCGGCATGGCGGTGGCCGAGGGCGTCGACGTGCGTCCGTGGGTCGAGGGCGGCTCCGGCGTGCACTCCTTCGAGCGTCGGCACCCGCTTGAGTGGCCCACGCGGCTGGAGGCGGGGACGCTCAACGCGCACGGTCTGGCGGGCCTTGCGGCGGGCATTGCGTTTATCGAGAAGAACGGCGGGCCCGCGGCGGTGGGTGCGCGCGAGCACGCGCTCGCGCGACAGCTCTACGAGGGCGTGGCCGGGGTGCCGGGCGTGACGGTGTACGGCGGCTGGCCCGTGGCGCCCGAGCGTTGCGGTGGCATCGTCGCGCTGAACGTTGACGGGCTGGACTCGGCGGAGGTGGCCGACGCGCTGTCCTCCGGCTGGGGGATCGCATCTCGCGCCGGCGCCCACTGCGCTCCGCTCATGCACCGCGCGTTGGGGACTGAGCGCCAGGGCATCGTCCGCCTGAGCTGCGGCTGGTTCACCACCGAGGACGAGGTTGACGTTGCGGCGTCCGCCATCCGCGAAATCGCCGCGGGCTGAGGTGTCTCTTCCAGGTGTGTACGAAGTTGCGGAGTTGATGCTCTTCTCGGTGAGATGTTTACCTGCGGGTTTGTGATCGCTAGGTACCGTATTAGTTTTGCAACTTCGTACACACCCGGAAGGGGTCGTACAAACCCGGAGAGGGAGGCGCGGGCGGCGAGAAGGATGGAGCTGCCGAGGTCGGGCCGTCTGAGAGCACGTTGGTACCGTTCGCGCCGTTGGTGCTCGGGGCAAACATTTTGTGAGATAGACTAACTAGTTGGAATTCAACGTCGCGCAGAGCGTTATATTTTTAAAAATATAACGCGGGCAAGGAGGTTGGCGCGCATGCTGGTCGTCATTCGCGGGGCGGGAGACATCGCGTCGGGCATCGCGCTGCGCCTCTACCGCGCGGGCATGCGGGTCGTGATGTGCGACCTGCCTGTCCCCACGTCCATCCGGCGCACCGTGTGCTTCTCGGAGGCGATCCGCCTGGGCGAGACGAGCGTCGAGGGCGTGCGCGGCGTTCTGTGCGCGGACGCGTCGGCGGCCCGCGCGGCGCTCGACGCCGGCGACGTCGCCGTGCTCGCGGACCCGGAGGCCTCCTGCGTGCGCGAGCTCGCGCCGGACGCGCTGGTCGACGCGATTCTCGCCAAGCGCAACCTGGGAACCACGCGCGACATGGCGCCGGTGGTGGTCGGCGTGGGCCCCGGCTTCACGGCGCCCGTGGACTGCGACGCGGCGGTCGAGACGATGCGCGGCCACTACCTGGGCCGCGTCTACTACGAGGGCTCGCCGATCCCCAACACGGCGGTGCCCGGGCTCATCGGCGGCTATGCGGGGGAGCGCGTGATGCGCGCGCCGGCGGGCGGGGTCTTCGAGCCCTGTGTGGAGATCGGCGCCGAGGTGCGCGCCGGGGACGTCTGCGCCACGGTGGCCGGCGAGCCCATGCGCGCCACGATCGCGGGCGTGGTGCGAGGGCTCCTCCAGGCGGGCGTGCCCGTTCACGAGGGCATGAAGTGCGGCGACGTGGACCCGCGCTGCCACCCGGAGTACATAGAGAGCGCCTCCGACAAGGCACTGGCCGTGGGCGGCGGCGTGCTCGAGGCGATTCTCGCGCTCTCGGGCACCTTGGACGAGAAGAGCGCGCAGGCCGAGAAGGACGTGCGTCCCGTCAACGGCTCGCTCTCCGACGAGGGCTTCGTCTCCGCGCTCGTGGCGGAGCTCGAGGCAGGGCGGCGCGTGGGGCTGGCGAGCCTGCTCGCCACGAGCGGCTCGATGCCACGCCACGAGGGTGCGCGCCTGGCAATTCTTGAAAACGGAGCGCTGGTCGGAACTATCGGTGGTGGCGCGATTGAGCAGCTTGCCATCGAGCGTACCCGCGTGGCGCAGGCGGGCGGCGAGCCGAGTCTGGAGTGGTACCACACGGGCGACGCCATGGCCTGCGGCGGTGACGCGCTGCTCGCTGTGCGCGCGCTCACGACCGACGACCTGCCTGTTCTTCTCGCCATTCGTGACGCGCTCCTGCGTGACGAGCCCGTCTGCGTGACGGAGTGCTGGGCGGATGTCACCGCGCCGACAATCGAGGTTGGCCCTGCCGCGCGCCTGAGCTCCCCGTCCTGGGACGATGCCCACGCTATCTACCGCGAGCCCGTCGCCGCGCCGAGTCGGCTGCACGTCTTTGGCGCCGGGCACGTGGGCGCCGCGCTCGTGGGCCTGGCCGCGGTGGCCGGCTTTGAGGTCCACGTCTACGACGACCGCCCGGAGCTCGCCACCTCCGAGCGACTGCCGCAGGCAGCAACCGTGACCTGCGGCTCGTTTGACAAGCTTGCTGCCGACGCCGCCATCGGCCCGCGCGACTCCGTCGTCGTGCTCACGCACGGACACGCCTTCGACGAGACGGTCCTTCTCGCCGTGCTGGCTCGTGACGTCCAGCCGGCCTACGTTGGCTGCATTGGCAGCGCCCGCAAGGCCGCCCTCGCACGCGAGCACCTCGCTGCCGCCGGCGTGCCACGGGAGTGCATCGACGCCGTGGCCATGCCGATAGGCCTCGCTATCGGTGCCGTCACGCCCGCCGAGATCGCCCTCGCCATCGTGGCGCAGCTCGTCCGTCGTCGCGCCGAGCGTCGCGGCGAGGGGCCGGGGAAGGGCGAGCGCGCATGACGGCCCTCGCCCGCAAACACCCTGGCCGCATCATCGCCCTTCTCGGCGTGCTGCTCGTGGTCACAGTTCTCGTGTCGCTGGCGCTTGGCCGTTACCCCATCGGCCCGGTCGACGCGCTCGGGCTGCTGCTCTCCCGCGTGACTCCCGGCCTCGGCGACTTCTCCGCGCAGCAGGAGACGCTCTTCTTCAACGTGCGCCTGCCGCGCATCCTGCTCGTGATCCTCGTGGGTGCGAGCCTCTCGGCCGCCGGTGCCGCCTTTCAGGGCATCTTCCAGAACCCGCTCGTCTCGCCGGACTTCCTCGGTGCGTCACAGGGCGCGGCCTTTGGAGCGTGCTGGGCAATACTTGCGGGGGCTGGCTCGCTTGTGATCTCCGGCTCGGCCTTTGCCGTATCGCTCGCCGCGGTGGGAATCGTGCTTTTGGTGAGCGGCCGGGCGCGCGGCAACCGGATCCTCGTGACCGTGCTCGCCGGCATCATGGTGAAGTCGCTCTTCGAGGCCGGCGTCTCCTACACCAAGCTCGTGGCCGACCCGTCCAACCAGCTGCAGGCCATCACCTTTTGGCTGCTTGGCTCGTTCAACGGCGCCAAGGTTGCCGACCTTGTGCTGGCGGCGGGCCCTATCGTCATTGGGCTCGTTGGCCTCATGGCCATGCGCTGGCGCCTCAACGTCCTCACGATGTCCGACGACGAGGCGCTATCCATGGGTGTGAACGCCCCGCGGGTGCGCGCCGTGGCCGTGCTCTTCTCGGCTCTCGTGACCGCGGCGAGCGTGGCGGTCTCTGGGCTCATCGGCTGGGTGGGGCTCGTGGTGCCGCACCTCACGCGCGGACTGGTGGGCAGCGACTACCGGCATCTCCTGCCGGCCAGCATGCTCGCGGGGGCAACGTTTCTGATGGTGGTCGACAATCTGGCGCGGACGATTACGACGAGCGAAGACATCGCGCGGCTTGCGCTCACGGCGGAGATTCCCATTGGCATCCTCACGTCCGTGGTGGGCGCGCCGTTCTTCCTGTGGCTCATCGTGAAGAGGGGGCGTGGCTGACATGAGTTTCCAGATCTCCGGCCTCGGCTTCTCCTACGGCGACCACGCGGTGCTCGAGGGCGTGGACCTCTCCGTCGCGGACGGCGAGCTCGCGTGCGTGCTCGGACCCAACGGCGTGGGCAAGACCACGCTCTTCCGCTGCATCCTGGGCCTCGAGCGCCCGCGCGCGGGGACCATCCTCGTGAACGGACGGCCGCTCGAGGAGCTCTCTGTTGCAGAGCGCGCACGCGAGATGGCCTTTGTCCCACAGAGCCACGCGCAGGTCTTTGACTACGAGGTGCTCGACGTCGTGCTCATGAGCGCGGCGTCGCGCCTGGGGCCGCTGCGTGCTCCTGCGGCCGCCGACCGCGCCCGCGCTGAGGAGGCGCTCGAGCGCGTGGGCGTTGCGCACCTCGCGCACCGGAGCTTCATGCAGGTCTCGGGAGGGGAGCGGCAGCTCGTCCTTATCGCCCGTGCCATCGCGCAGGACGCGCGCTCGATCGTGATGGACGAGCCCACGAGCGCGCTCGACTTTGGCAACACGGCGCGCGTGATGGCGGTCGTGCGGCGGCTTGCGAGCGAGGGGCTCTCGGTCATTGCGTCCACGCACGCGCCCGACCTGGCCTACCTCTACGCGGACACGGTGCTCGCGCTCGACGGCGGACGCGTCCGCGCGTGCGGCTCGCCGGCCGACGTCATCACCGGGCCGCTCCTGAGCGAGCTCTACGGCCTGCCCGTGGAGGTCAGCTCGCTTCACAACGACAAGGCGCGCGCCTGCGTGCCACTGGACATGACGAAGTAGGTCAAAGGGGGCTGTCTCCTTTGACCCATCGGAAGGGAGAAGAGATGAGGAGAAGGACGTTTTTTTCGGCAGTTGCGGCGCTTGCGGTGGCTGCGTCTCTCGGGGCGTGCGGGGGTACATCTGCCGCGCAGCCCGACGGCCAGCAGCCCGCGGCTGAGCCCGCCGCAACGCGTGTGGTCACGGACTCGCTCGGACGTGAGGTGGAGATCCCGGCCGAGGTCGAGCGCATCGCGGCGTCCGGTCCGGTGGCCCAGCAGGTGCTGCTCACGGTGGCTCCCGAGAAGATGGTCGGCCTCTCCGGCGAGCTCGCGGACGAGCAGCTTGCCTATCTCGGCGAGGACCTCGCCGACCTGCCCGTTTTTGGCCAGATCTACGGCGGCAAGGGCGACTTCAACAAGGAGGCCGTCGCCGCGGCGGACCCGCAGCTGATCATTGACATCGGCGAGGCCAAGGACTCGCTCGCCGAGGAGCTGGACACGCTGCAGGAGCAGATCGGCATCCCGTGCGTGCACATCGACTCGACCGACCTCCACAGCTACGCCGACCTCTACGACCAGCTCGCGAACATCCTGGACTCCGAGAAGGCCGCCGAGCTCGCGGACTACTGCCGTGACGCGGTGGCCGAGGTCGAGGACGTCGTCGCGGCGGTCCCGCAAGATGAGCGCCCGCGTGCGGCGTACCTGCTCGGCGATACCGGCACCAACGCGATGGCGCGCGGCGGCTTCCAGTCCGGCATCATCGACCTGTGCTCCGAGAACGTCGTCGTGGTGGACGACCCGTCGTCCAGCGGCAAGGGCAACGAGATCGGCCTCGAGCAGATCGCGGTCTGGGACCCCGAGCTCATCGTCTTCGTGGGCGACTCGATCTACGACACGGTTGGAGACGAGCCGGCGTGGGCCGAGCTCAGCGCCATCAAGTCCGGCAACTACTTCCGCGCGCCGAGCGAGCCCTACAACTGGATCTCCATGCCGGCCTCGGTCAACCAGATCATCGGTCTGCAGTGGTACGCGCGCCTGTGCTACCCGGAGCGCTTCGACGACGACCTGCGCGACGTGGTGGGGGAGTACTACCAGCTCTTCTACGGCCACGACCTCGCGGACGAGGAGTACGACGCGCTGATGCGCGGCGCCGTGCGGGAGTAGGTTCGCCGAGTCTGTAGTTTTTTACGACCGGGCAAAGTACAGACTCGATGAGCAAAGCGTCTACCTGCGGCTCTCTACTCTGAAATCGAGTCTGTACTTGAGGTTGCGCCAGAAAACTACAGACTCGGCGCTGGCGACGTGCCGCCTGGGACGAGAAGGGCCTCGCGCAGCCGGCGGGCGCCCGGCTCGTCGGGGGAGAGGGGCTCGACGGATTGCCAGCTTCGAGCAAAGCGCGCGGCAGCCTCCCCGGCGAGCGACGAGCGCACGACCACGAGGGCGTTCGGCCAGGCAGGCTTGGGCTCGCCGTCCAGTAGGGCGAGCGCCGCGGTGAGCCCGCCGCCGCGATGCAGCTCGAGCGGGCCGACCTCGTCGATGACGAGAAGGCCGGGCCGCCCGTCGCCCGTGGCCTCCGCCGCGAGCCCGGCGAGGTGCGCGTTCACGCGGTCGAGCGCCGCTGTGTCGAAGTCCCAGCCCAGGCCGTCCGCACATCTGTAAATTGGGGACTGTCCACCATTAACAGGCGTGGCGAGAAGGACGCGCTCGCGCGAGGGCAGGAGCACGTTCTCGATCCCGACCTTCTCGCCGTCGCGCCACACGCCGGGCGCGAGCACGCCGCGCACGGGAACGCCCGCCGCCTCGAGCTTGCGCACGCGCGTCTCGAGCCACGTGGTCTTGCCCGTCCGGACGTCCCCGGTGAGAATGAACAGCATGCAGCCTCCCGACAACCCAACCTGGAGGAAATGATGACAGACGCGTGGTCGCTCTACGACCGGATGATCGCCCAGATTCCCGAGGACGTCCTCGTGCGGCACGTGGTCATGGGCGCGCACCACTGCCTCGTCGAGGCCGAGTGCGGGACGGGCGTGGCCGCGCTCCATCGCGGCGGCGCGCGCCTGCGCATGGAGCGCGGCTGGGCGGGCTGCCCCCTGCGCGAGCTCGCGACCTGCGCCAAGTCCTGGGGCTTCGAGGTCGCGTCGGCGGGCGTGGCCGCCCTCAACGCCTGGCACAACCAGCCCGGGCGCCTGGGCGCGCTCGGCCTGGTCGAGGACGCGCCGAGCACCGACCCCTTCGACTTCCTGCCCGTGGTGGCCGCCCGCATGGCGGCCGAGAAGAACGACGGCTCGCTGCCCCGCGCGGTGGTGGTCGGCCACTTCCCGCACCTCGCGGCCCTTGCGGAGCAGGCGGACGTCGCCGTGCTCGAGCGCGCCGCCCGCACGGACGCAGATCTGCCGGACACCGCCTGCGAGTACCTGCTCCCGGGCTGCGACCTCGCCGTCATGACGGGCATGACGCTCGCAAACAAGACCATGCCGCGCCTGCTTGAGCTCGCGCGCGATGCGCTCGCGACCGTGGTCGGGCCGTCGGCCACGATCTGCGCTCAGGTCCTCAACGTGGGCGCGGACCTCGTCGCCGGCAGCGTGGTCGCCGACGCCGCGCTCGCCCGCGAGGTCGTGACCTGCGGCGCCCCGCTCCATGGCTGCGGCGCGCTCGAGCACGTGCTCGTGGCCGCGCCCCGTGGCCGCGTCGCCCTGGCGGCCGCCTTCCCAATGTAAGGGCTTTGTAAGCCCCGGGCGAGCGAGGGCCCCCGCCGTCCTTCTCGCCCTTGCAACATGCGCGTTTACGCTATCCTTATCGGGCGTTTACAAAGCTGTGACAATTGCCCGCCCCCGCGCGGCATAGAGGAAGCGAGTGCGCCCTTGATTAGCTTTGAGCAGTTCCTCGGCGTGTTGTCGAGCAACCCCTTCCTGATCATCGTTATGGTCCTCGTCATGGGCACAATCTTCGTGAACGGCGCCACCGACGCGGCCAACGCCATCGCCGAGCCCGTCGGAACCCGCTCCATCGACGTCGACTCGGCGATCTTCATGAGCGTCATCTGCAACTTCGTGGGCCTCGTCGCCATGTCGTTCATCTCCACCGCCGTCGCCGACACGATCTCCGGCATGGTGGACTTCGGCGGCGACTCGCATGCCGCGCTCATCGCGCTGGCCGCGGCCACGGTGGGCATCGTGGCCTGGGGCCTCGGCGCCTGGGCATTCGGCATCCCCACCTCCGAGAGCCACGCGCTCATCGCCGGCCTCACCGGCGCCGCCC
>CAUGFC010000049.1 GCA_959598545.1 uncultured Olsenella sp.
GGCTCAAAGGTGAGCCGCCGCCCCTCCTTTAGACTAGAATGGCTGAGACTGGGTATTCAGTAGGCAACGCACCGAGAGGGGAGAGCCATGAGCGAACACGTCCATGACCTCGTCATCGTCGGCGGCGGCCCTGCCGGGCTCTCCGCCGCCATCTACGCGAGCCGCTCTCTGCTCGACGCCGTGACGCTCGAGCGAGAGGCGCTCGGCGGCCAGGTCATCCTCACGAGCGAGGTCGACAACTACCCAGGCATGCCCCATGTCGACGGCTTCTCGCTGGTCGACGCGATGCGCGTCCAGGCAGAGGAGCTCGGGGCTCATATCGTCATGGACCCCGTAGCTTCGATCGAGCGCGACGGGTCAGGCCTCTTCAGGGTCAGGGGCCTCGAGGCCACCTACGTCTCGCGTGCCGTCATAGTCGCATCGGGGGCACGGCCGCGACCGGCCGGCTTCGAGGGCGAATCAGAATATGTAGGCAGGGGAGTATCATATTGCGCCACCTGCGACGGCATGTTCTATCGGAACAAGGACGTCTTCGTCATTGGCGGCGGCAACTCTGCCGCCGAAGAGGCGCTCTTTCTGGCCAGGATCGCGTCCAAGGTCACGTTGGTCGTGAGAAAGGACCACATGCGTGCGCAGCGCGCGCTCGTCGAGGAGCTCGAGCGAAACGAGAAGGTCGAGCTGAGGTATCTGACGAGCGTCGTGTCCGTCTCCGGTGACGCACTGCTGAGCCGCATGACGCTTCGTGACAACGCGACGGGACGAGAGTATGTGGAGAGCTTCGAGGAGGGCTCGCGCGGCGTCTTCGTGCTCGTGGGTCGTGTGCCTGAGACCGAGGCTCTGAGAGGCCTTGTGAGGCTCGACGAGAGCGGATACGTCATAACGGACGAGACCATGGCCACCGAGACTCCAGGGCTCTTCGTGGCCGGCGACGCGCGACGCAAGCCGCTCAGGCAGATCGTGACGGCGGCCTCGGACGGCGCCGTGGCCGCAACGAGCGCGGCGGCGTTTCTCGGCCTGCCTGTCGAGGGCTGAAATGCTCTCAATTTTGCTGGCAGGAATCAATGAGCGTTCTTCTCGGCGACCTTGTTAGCGTGTAGCAGTTTGAATTCGTTAGATCGTCCGACACTGGTTTCAAGAATCTTACAGAGTCTTGAGACGTCCTCGTCATCGAGAATCGAGAGCGACGAGCGGTTGGAGAGCCAGCGGGAAAGGTCAGAACGCTTTAGAACTATGTCATTGAAATTTAGAGTGAGCTTTTTCAGCTCGCAACGCTCAGAGAACACAACGACAGGGATGATCTTTGAGATTTCTACACCAGATTCCTTAGCAAGAACTTTTACATGCGTAGAGTTTTGACGGATGGGGTTGTAGAAACGGCACTTAGTATGACGGTTGAGCGATTGAGTCCACTTAATGTCTGATGAGTTGCCGAATATCCATCCGGAATAGTTTTTGCTTTCAAAAACGTAGCACCCGCTAGTATGAACAGCAACCACATCGAGTTCAGTGTAACCGTCGTTCAAAGGTAAGTAAGCGTTAAAGAATAGGCGGGCGCCAGGAAGAGCACGTTCAACAAGATGGCCGGTATCAAATTCGCCGCGTGCGCCGTCATTGAGATAGGCAGTTAGAAAACTCGTATCGCTTTGGCGGCCATACTGGGAGTGGGCGAATCGGAAGTAAAGGTTGAGTAGACAAGCTCCTATAACAACAAGGAGGAATACAGTGCTAATCAAAGAGAGTTCGTAGAGTTGTGAGAACATTGGAACCTCCGAACTTCGGCCATAAGATAATTTTCTCATAAGCAGGATGAGGTTCGGATAACGATTCTCTACAACTGCCATTTAGATAAATTGGCCCTGAAATACAGCCGCGATAATATATCTTATGTAAACTAGGGAATTTCGACCGAAAAGTGCCGCTACAAGGCGATACGCGCCTTCACGCTCCCCTATGAGGGTCTTACGCGTTGCTCGCACATGAGAGAGAGCTTGAGGCGCGCGTCGTCCAGCGAGCCGGACCTCGATACGAACAGAAGCTCGTCTGTAGCGCAGAGCCTCGTGTCGCCCGTTGGGATGACATGCTCCCCGGCACGCTCGATCATGAGGACGCGCACGCCGTCAGGCCAGGGCACCTCTCGCACGAGCATCCCCTCGAGGCGGCTCCCCGACCCCACGCGAACCGTCGCGAGGTCCTTCTCGGCACGATTGACGTCCGTGATCCGCTCTTCTGCCCGAGAGCCAAGCAGACCTGCGAGCAGGTGCTCGTAGAAGGCGTCAACCCTCGTGAGGCTGGAGACGACGTATGCGAGGACCGAGACGATCGATACCGAGAGCAGGGCGTCCAGCGAGCCCGTCAGCTCGAAGACGAGCACGACGGCGGTCACCGGCGCCCGCACGACGCCCGCAAAGAGCCCGGCGACGCCCAGCGCTATGAAGTTGGGGCTGAACATCGCCGGCAGGCCGAGCCCCATCGCTAGAACCGCGAAGGCGGCGCCCACGAGGCCGCCGAGCACGACGAGCGGGAAGAGGGTCCCTCCCGGCGCCCCCGAGCCGAAGCAGAGCGCCGTGTAGGCGTACTTTGCGACGAGAAGCGCCAGCAGGGCCGCGAGCGAGGGGATCGCCGAGCTCCGGAGCAGCTCCACGATGGCGTCTCCGCCGCACATGAGCTCGGGCCACGTGAACGCGACCACGCCTGCCGCCACAAACGGAATCGCAAGGCGGATGCCGGCGAGTCGCTCGGGTATCCGCGCGTAGAGCGCCTGGGCGGCGAACATCCCCCGGTTGTGAAGGGCACCGAGAAGCCCGCAGACCAGCCCGAGCGCCACGACGAAGAGATAGTCGACATGCGGCAGGTTCGTCACGAATGAGAGGCTCACAACCGGCGAGATGCCGACGACCTGCGAGACGAGGAAGTCCGAGACCACGGCCGAGCACATGACCGAGATGATGAGCGGTGCGGTGAACTCCTTGTGAATCTCCTCGAGCGCGAAGAGCACCCCCGTGAGCGGCGCATGGAAGGCCGCGGACATGCCCGCAGCCGCGCCGCAGGTGACGAGCAAACGCTCCTCTCCCCTCCTGCGGCCGAGCGCCCGCGAGACGGCCTTGCCCGACATGCCGCCGAGCTGGACCGAGGGGCCCTCGCGACCGAGCGAGAGACCGGAGAGCGCAAGCAGCGTCCCCTCGAGGAACTTTGCGGGTATCACGCGCGCCCAGGGCGCGTCGTAACGGCCGATGACCTCGGCGTCGATCTGCGGGATGCCTGATCCGGACGTTGCCGGTTCCCAGAGAACGAGGCGCCTGACCGCGAGGAACGCGACAGCGAGGAGAACCGCCCACCCGAGCATGGGAAGAACGTGGCCCGCCGCGGCTCCCGTGGCCGCGCGAAGCGTACGCTCGGCGAGCGAGAGGGCCAGCCGGTAGAGCGTCACCACTCCCCCGCCGACGAGCCCGACCAGCGCGCCCTCCCAGACAAGGGTCACCTGGAAGCGACGGGAGAGCCGCCGCCTGACGGGTTCGTTTGCAGACGCCCTCTCACCCATGGGACCCTCGCTAGTAGGGGCCACCGCCGAGGATAGAGCCACCGTAGAAGCTGTTGACGTTGCTCTGGATGACGCCGACGCCGTAGTCAGAGGCGTGAACCATCTCGCCCCCGCCAAGGTAGATGCCCACATGCCCGCTGTGCGGGAAGATGAGGTCACCGTAGTTGAGCTGGGAGAGCTTAGTCTTCCAGTCGCCCGTCTTCTTGAGGCTCTCGATCATATTGTAGGTGGTACGGCCACGGGCGTAGCCGAAGCAGTAGCAGACGAGGCCCGAGCAGTCGAAGGCGTTCGGACCCGTCGCACCCCACTCGTAGGGCTTGCCGATCATTGCGAGCGCAGTGGCCACACCGCCACCGGAGGGCGCATGACCGCCGCTGCCGCCGGTGTTCCCGCCGCCGCCACCACCGGTGTTGTCATCGTCATCGTCGTCATGTGTCGGCTCGCGATCGGAGTCGTTGTCGCCGCCGTCGGTGTTCCCGCCGCCGCTCTGCTGCTCCTCGCGCTCGGCAGCCTCGAGCGCGGCCTGAATCTCGGCGTTTCGCTGCGCCTCGAGCTCCGCCTGGAGCTGCGCATCGAGGGAGTTGTACACCTCGCGCGCCTCGGCGACGCGGGACTGGTAGTCGCTGACCTGGGAGTTGAGGTCATCGACCTGGTCCTGCTGGTCGGCCTTCTGCTCCTCGAGGTCGGCCATGTCCTGCTCGAGCTTGGCGGCGAGGGTCCTCACCTCGTCGATGGCGGCGGACTCGCTCTCTGAGATGCTGTCGAGATAGTAGACACGTGTGACGAGCTCCTCGAAGCTCGCGGCGCTGAGGACGAAGTCGAGCATGGAGGTCCCGCCGGTCTTGTACGAGGCCTTCATGAGCTCACCGAGGCGCGCCTGCTTGTCGGAGAGAATGATGCGCTGCTCGTCGATCTGCGCGCTCTTCTCGCCGATGGCGTAGTCGGTCTCCTCGAGCTTGGTGGTGGCCGAGGCAAGCTGCGACTGCATGCTCGAGAGCTCGGCGCCGAGGGCCTCGAGCCGCGCCTGGGCGGCGGCGAGCTCGTCGGCAGTGTCGGCACGGGCGATGTCGTTGGCGCAGAGTATGGAAGCCGCCACGGCGGGCAGCGTGATCAGTCCGGAGAGGACGGCTCTTCTCGAGAGGTTCATCTCATCCCTTCGTCGGCGTACGAGCCCCATTATAGGAGCAACCCACCGCAGGTACGCAAGCACCATACGATGGGCACAAGGCCAGAGACAACCATGCGGTGCGTTTGGGAGAACCGATCAGGAGACCTTGACCAGCGTGAACACGTCTTGCGCGTAGTCACGTGCGATGACCTCGCGCGGGTTGAGGAAGCTCAGCTCCAGGATGAAGGCGAAGCCGGCGACGCTGGCGCCGGACTGCTCGACGAGACGGGCCGTGGCGACGGCCGTCCCTCCCGTGGCGACGAGGTCGTCAACGAGCAGGACGCGGTCGTCCGGAGTGAGGGCGTCCCTGTGGATCTGCAGCTCGTCGGTTCCGTACTCGAGTGAGTAGGACTCCGAGTAGACCTCGCGGGGGAGCTTGCCGGGCTTGCGGGCGGGAACGAAGCCGCAACCGAGACGGTAGGCGACGGGGGCGCCGACCATGAAGCCGCGCGCCTCAGCGCCGACGACCTTCGTGATGCCGACCCCATCGAAGTGCTCGCAGATCGCGTCGATGACCGCGCGCAGGGCCTCCGCGTCGTCGAAGAGCGGGGTGATGTCCTTGAAGACGACGTCGGGCTCCGGGTAGTCCGGGATGTCGATGATGCGGCTCTCGAAGTCGAAGGTGTTCATGGTCCTCCCCTATCGGGCCCCGTCGCTCTTCTCGGGCCCCATGCTCTGGAACGGTTTGGCGACGCGACGGGCGATGAGCTCGTCGCGGACTGCGTTGGTGAGGCCGAGCATGCGTGAGAACGCCTGCTCGTACCTGGTGCGAGCGACCTCGGTGTCCCCGATCTCCACCCCGCCCGCCTTGGCGGCGTAGACGACGAGCGCCTGCTCGAACATCGAGGACTCGCGGTTGGCGGCGATCACGTACTGCCTGAGGTTCTTGGGCCCGATCCCGAAGTGCCTGAGCTCGTCGCAGATCCGGATGAGGGCGAGGTCGTGCCCGTCGACGAGGTCGCGCCCGTGCGGCGAGCGCGTGAGCCTGATGACCCCCGCTTCGGAGAGCTGTCGCACGAAGGTGGCGGAGACGCCGGTGAGCTCGGGTACGCGGTCGAGAGGGTGGAGCTTGCCGATGGTCTCCTCGTCGTCTACGGGGAGCGTGATGGTGTCCGCGAGTCGGTCCGGTCCGGCCTCTGAGGCGGCGCTCGGCTGTCCGGCGTCGGAGCGCTCGAGCTCCTCCTTGATGACGGAGAGCGGCAGGAACCGGTTTTTCTGCAGGTAGAGGATCGTCTCGAGGCGGCGTACGTCGCGCTGCGAGTAGAGACGGTAGCCGCTCGGCGTGCGAGACGGGTTGAGCAGCCCCTCGTCCTGGAGGTAGCGCACCTTGGAGATCGAGAGGTCGGGATACTGCTGCTGCAGCTTCTTGACGACCTTACCGATTGTCAGGTAGCCGGCGTCGGGCATGACGGCTTACGCCTCTGTGTCGATCCGACGGGGGCGGGCGTTGGTGTGGAAGACCATGCGGAAGGTCCCGATCTGGATCGTGGAGCCGTCCTTGAGCGCCGCGCGCGTGGTGATGGCGCCGTCGACCCAGGTGCCATTGAGCGAACCGAGGTCCTCGATCGTAGCCTGGCCGGAGCCTGCGGGGCCGAGCTCCATGCGGGCGTGGCGACGCGACACGGTCATGTCGTTCAGGAACACGCTGTTGTGCGGGTCGCGCCCGAGCGTGATCTGCGGCGAGTCGAGCTCGAACACCTCGCCGATCTGGGGGCCCTTCACGATGGTGAGCGTGGGGTGAGCCGGACGATGGGCGCCCATGAGGTCGGGGACCGTGGCGTCGGCGGGCGACATTCGGAAGATCTCGGTCGCGTCAGGGTTGGCTGTGGGCATGTCTCTCCCCTCGTTGGGTTAGCTCACTCAATAATAGCGCGGTTCAGCGGCAGGCGACGCAGTCCATCTCGATGAGTGCGCCGAGCGGCAGCTCGTTCACACCGACGACGGCCCGTGCTGGCGCCGGGGTCGAGAAGCGGCGCGCGTACACCTCGTTCATGGCGGCCATGTCGTCGAGGCTCGCGAGGTAGACGGTGGTCTGGGCGACGTCGGAGAGCGTGCAGTCGACCTCGGAAAGGATGTCCTCGATGATGTCGATGACGCGCTCGGTCTGCTCGCGGATGCCACCGTCGACGAGGCGCTGGTTGTCCTCGCGTGATATCGGCAGCTGTCCGGAGGCGAAGACGAGCCGTCCGGCCGTGGTCCCCTGCGAGTAGGGCCCGAATGCCTCCGGCGCCTTTCTGGCGTTGATCGAGTACTTCATCGCGTCCCCCTCTCTCGACGTGAGGACGGCTACGCCAGCACGCGGCCGCCCACGAAGTCGCTCCCATCCCTCACGAGGCCCCAGCGGGCGAGCAGGTCGCGGCCCACGCGCTCGGGGCCGGTCCCGGCGAGCAGCCTCCCCCAGGGCAGGGCGTCCGCGAGAAGGCCCGCGAGCGCGGGCACGCCAACGGGAGAGACCTCGGTGAAGGAGAGCAGGCTCCTCCATAGTACGCGAGCGCGCGCAGGCGGGACGAGCAGGATGACGACGTCCTGGGCGAGCGGCGCGCCCGGTCGCACGACGACGACGTCGATGGCGTCGAGCCGCAGCTGGCGAACCTGTCCCGGCGCCGGGAACGAGGCGTCGTGGAGATAGTCGGCGAGCACGAACTCGGCAGCCGGACCGCAGAGCGCGAGCGGGACGAGCATCTCGCTCGCGTCGCAGGTCGAGACGAGCGGGAAGGCCCGGACGCCGTCAGACTCGGCTCGCGCGAGAAGCCCCGTCCAGGCCGAGAGCGCCTCCCCGCGCGACGACGGGTCGATGACGACGAACTCGGTGTCGCCGCAGCGGGCGACCAGCGGCGTGGAGAGCAGCGATCCGTCACCAGAGAGCGCCGCCGAGAACGCGCACTCGCCCACCGACAGCGGGGTACCGGCGAAGGCGGCGAACGCGAGGGATTCCGCGTCCGAGCCGCTCACGAGAAGGTAGGTTGCGCCGGTGAGGTCGGTGATTCTCGCCTCCCCCGCCGCGGGCGCACCGACGGCCTCGCGTGCGTATGAGCGCACGACCAGCAGGCCGGTCGTCTCGGAGGGCTCGAAGGAGGCGCCGAGGAGCGCGTGCTCCTCGTGCAGGACGCCGGTGCGCGCTTCGCTCATCGCAGCGCCCTGCTGCCGCGGACGATCCTGACGCCCTCGACGGTGTAGACGATCGCCGTGACGGAGGAGCAGACGACCCCCGCGTAGACGAAGAAGATGCCGACCGCGGCGCTCAGGTCGTTGAGGCCGGGCAGCCACGCGACGTCCACGAGACCGAGGCCGTCGACCACGGGGAGCCCGAGCAGGAGGTCACAGAAGCCGAACATGAGCAGGGCCGTCGCTGCCTTGCCGACGTAGGCGACGTCGACGGGGCGACGACGGTAGTGCTGCAGGACCAGGCTCCCGACGGCGAGATAGACGTCGCGGCCGATGACGAAGACGGGCACCCAGAGCGGGAGCTCGCCGACGATGAGCAGCCCCAGCACGCCGGTGAACAGCAGGATGCGGTCCATGATGGGGTCCATGATCTTCCCGAGCCAGCTCACGGTCTGCGTTCGACGCGCGACCTGGCCGTCCAGGAAGTCCGTGGTCGCCGCCACGACGTAGCAGACGAGCGCGATGGTGCGCTCGTGGCCGGCGGCAAAGAGCAGGAGGAACGCGATCGTGAGCCCGAGACGGCAGAACGTGATGACGTTGGCGACGGTGAAGACCTGCGTCGAGGGGTTCTCGGAGGTGCCCACCAAGGCGTCGGCGCGACCGTTTGCCTGGCGCTCGGCCGCGTCGGCGTCGGCGATGTTCTTGAGGAGATCCTTCGTGCGGTCTACTCTCTCTGACACGGGCGCCCTCTCAGCTCGAAGTTGTCTGAAGCCATTCACAGGCTACCCATGTTAGCGCAAATCGATACGCCCCCGAGGCCTCCGCGCGTCAGCGCATCGTCAGCCGCCTAGAGCACGGTGCGCTCGAGCAGGGCGAGAAGGACGCGGATGCCCTGGGCGTACACCCGCCGCGCTATCCGCTCGTTCACGCCGTGAAGACCGCGCGCGAGCTCGGCGGGCGCGGGGCGGAACGGCGTCATGCGCAGGAGCCTGCCGCAGACGCGCTCGTAGCGGACGGAGTCGGTGCCTCCGCACACGATCGACGGGACGACGAGGGTCCCGGGATGGTAGCGACCCATCACCTCGACGAGCTCGTCATAGCCCAGCCCGCCCGACTCGTCGACGCGGCCCGCGGGCGTGGCGTGCAGCACCTCAACCTCAACCTCCGGTCCAACGAGGCCCCTCGCCCAGGCGAGCACGTCCTCGGCGGTGGTGCCCGGCAGGAGGCGGAAGTTCAGCGTGGCGGTCACGTCAGCCGGCATGACGTTGGGGGCGGGCGAACTTCCGTCCATCTGGTCGACGGCCATGGTCGTGCACACGAGCGGGTGGAGCTCTCGCACCGAGGCGGCGTAACGGGCGAGCTCCCCCGCGTTGCCCTCGACGTCTGCGACGAGCGATCGGACGGGCTCGGTCGAGACCAGCGGAGCCAGGGCCTCGAAGGTGCTCGCGACCGGGCTGACGAGCCTTGGAGGGAGCGGGTGCTCCGCAAGGCGGGCGATAGCCACGCAGAGTCGCTCGAGCGAGGTTCCGCCGAACGGGTTGGAGGAGTGGCCCCCCTCGCCGCGCACGGTAAGGCGCAGGTCGAGATAGCCCTTCTGGGAGAGGCAGACCTCCGAGACCACCGTGCCGGGCGCCCCGTAGGGCGCGGCGTCGGCGAACGTGCTCACACCCTCGTCGAGCGAGAACGCCGCATAGACGCCCCGGCTCTCGAGCTCGGCCGCCAGGGCGGTAGCACCGAGGCTGGCCACCTCCTCGTCCTCGCCGAACGCGAGGATGACGGTCCTTCTCGGCCGTCCGCGGAGCGAGAGGAGGTGCTCGAGCGCCTCGAGCTCGCCCATGAGCATCTCCTTGATGTCGAGGGCGCCTCGGCCCCAGACCCATTCCGCGTCGACGTGTCCGCCGAAGGGGTCGTGCTCCCAGAGCCCCTCCGTCCCGGGGACGACGTCAACGACGTCCTGATGCGCGAGGAGCAGCGCTGCGGGCAACTCCTGATCGGTGCCGCCCACGGTGATCAGGATGGAGTGACCCACCCGCTCCGTTTTCCCATAGCGGGAGATCAACGGGTAGGAGGTGCGAATGAGGTCATAGAGCGCGTCGAAGGGGGCGAAGTCGGTGGTCTGAGGGGTGTCGTAGACGGTGCGCAGCGCGAGCGCGGCACCGAGGCGCCGCGTGGCGCCCTCGAGGTCGAGCCCCGGATAGTCGTCCTCGTGCGTGAAGTGGGCACAGGGGTCATTCTCGGGAAGGCCGCTCACTCGGGCTCCCCGCTAGGCCTCGCGGGCGATGACGCGGACGCGCGTCACGTGGTCGAGGGCGGAGAGCTCGGCGTCGGTCTCGGGAGACACCGCGCCGCTCACCTCCACGAGCGTGTACGCGTACGCGCCGCGGCTCACGTTGCTCATGTTCTCGATGTTGAGGCCGCTGTTGGCGAGGACCTGCGTGAGCTGGCCGATGACACCCTGGGCGTTGTCGTGGAAGAGCGCGACGCGCGAGCCCTCTCCGAGCGGCCCGAGGTCAACACGGCCGTAGTTGACCGAGTTCGCGATGTTGCCGTTCTCGAGGTAGTCCCGGAGCTGTCGCGCGGCCATGACGGCGCAGTTGTCCTCGGCCTCCCCGGTGGAGGCGCCGAGGTGCGGCAGGACGATGGCGTTCTTCATGTTGGCGGAGGCGGGGTTGGCGAAGTCCGTCACGTAGCGCGCGAGGTGCCCGTCGTCGAGCGCCTCGGCGAGCGCCTGCTCGTCGACGAGGGCGTCGCGGGCGAAGTTGAGCAGCACCGCGCCGCGCTTCATGTGGGCGATGGCCTCGGCCGAGATCATCCCGCGCGTCTCGTCGGTCGCGGGCACGTGCAGCGTCACGAAGTCGCAGGCGGCGAGGAGGTCGGAGAGCTCGGTCGCGTGCTCGATGCGGCGGTCGAGGCCCCAGGCGGCGTTGATCGAGAGGTACGGGTCGTATCCCATGACCTCCGCCCCGAGGGCGATGAGGACGTCGGCCACCTGCGCGCCGATCGCGCCGAGGCCGATGACGCCCACGCGCTTGCCGGCGAGCTCGCAGCCGGCGAAGCGCTTCTTGGCCTTCTCGGCACGCTTTGCGATCTGCGGGTCGTCGCTCGCCTCGTGGACCCACTCCACGCCGCCGATGACGTCACGGCACGCGAGGAGCATGCCGCAGATGACGAGCTCCTTGACGGCGTTGGCGTTGGCGCCCGGGGTGTTGAAGACGACGATGCCGCGCTGGGCGCAGCGCTCGACGGGGATGTTGTTCACGCCCGCGCCCGCGCGCGCGATGGCGAGGAGCCCGGCCGGCGCCTCGATCTCGTGCAGGTTGGCGCTGCGCACCAGCCAGGCGTCGGCCCTGTCGGGGTCGTCGACGAACTCGTAGCCGGCCCGCTCGAGGGCCTCGGTGCCCACGGTCGAGATGTTGTTCATGCAGTGGACGGCGTACATGTCCCCTCCCCTAGCGCGCGTTGCGCGTCTCGAAGTCCTTCATGAAGCTCACGAGCGCCTCGACGCCCTCGTGCGGCATGGCGTTGTAGATCGACGCGCGCATGCCGCCCACGGAGCGGTGGCCCTTGAGGTTGACGAGCCCGTGCTCGGCCGCCTCCTTGACGAAGGCGGCGTCGAGGTCCTTGTCGCCCGTGACGAAGGGCACGTTCATGAGTGAGCGGCAGGACGGGTCCACCGTGGACGAGAAGAGCGAGGACTCGTCGAGGTAGTCGTAGAGAACCTTGGCCTTATCGGCGTTGCGCTCCCCCATCGCCGCAAGGCCGCCGCTCTTCTCGATCCACTCGAAGACGAGGCCGCAGACGTAGATGCCCCAGCAGTTGGGCGTGTTGTAGAGCGAGCCGGCGTCCGCCTGCGTCCTGAGGCGCAGCATGGTGGGCACGCCGGGCAGGTCCTCGGGGATGAGGTCCTCGCGCACGATGACGATCTGGACGCCCGCGGGGCCGACGTTCTTCTGGACGCCCGCGTGGATGAGGCCGTAGCGGGTGACGTCGACGGGCTCGGAGAGGAACATCGAGCTCTGGTCGGCGACGAGCACGTGGCCCTTGGCGTTGGGCAGCTCGCCGAACTTGGTGCCGTAGATCGTGTTGTTCTCGCAGATGTAGAGGTAGCTCGCGTCCTCGCGGATGGGCAGGTCGGAGCAGTCGGGGATGTAGGAGAAGTTCCTGTCCGCCGAGGAGGCAACAGCCACGGCGTCGCCGAGGATCTGCGCCTCCTGGAAGGCCTTCTTGGCCCAGTTGCCGGTGATCACGTAGTCGGCCTTGCCGTTCACGGCGAGGTTCATGAAGACGGTCGAGAAGAGCAGAGAGTCGCCGCCCTGCGTGAAGATCACCTTGTAGTTGTCGGGGATTCCCATGAGGGAGCGCAGGCGCGCCTCGGCAGCCTCGATGATCCCCTTGAAGACGGAAGATCGGTGGCTCATCTCCATGACGCTCATGCCGCAGCCGGCGTAGTCGAGCATCTCGTCCGCGCACTGCTTGAGGACGCCCTCGGGCAGCACGGCGGGGCCTGCGGAGAAGTTGTACACGCGTGCCATGATCGTTCCTCCTTGGGTTGGCCTTGCCGTGGAACCATCATAGGCACGAGACGCCCGTAAGATGCGCACCTGAAACGCTCGCGATACACGGGTTTCGCATACTTGTCGGTCTCGCTTGCGTCATGTGCGACGGGATGCTATAGTTCTTCCTCGCACGACGGGTGGTGGCGCAGTTTGGTAGCGCACTTGACTGGGGGTCAAGGGGTCGCTGGTTCGAATCCAGTCCACCCGACCAG
>CAUGFC010000050.1 GCA_959598545.1 uncultured Olsenella sp.
GACGAGATGGACTACGTCGCCTCGCTCGGCACGCAGGTCTACGCGGACGGGCGCCTGCTGGACCGCGAGGTCTTCTCGACGCTCTCCGTGATGCGCCTCTTCGAGACGTGCCAGATGTTCGACTGCCTGCACCTCGCGCTCTACGACGCCGGTCACGCCTACCTGCTCAACGACCAGAGCCGCTACCTCCGCGAGCTGGACAAGGACCTCCCGGACGCGATCTGCGTCTTCGACCCGCCCTCGCCCGACGTGAGCATCATCAAGGCCGCCATCTGCTGCGACCGCCCCGAGCAGATCATGGACATGGCCTACGTGCTCGAGCGCGAGCTCTCCGAGTGGTTCACGTTCCTGCCGAGCGGCTCGCGCTGGATCGACGTCACGCCGCGCCACGTGAGCAAGGCGACGGGCCTCGCGCAGGTCATGCGCTACTGGGGCATCGAGCGCGACGAGGTCATGGCCTTCGGCGACTCCATGAACGACTACGCGATGCTGCGGTTCGTGGGACATCCCTATGTCATGGCCAACGCCCGCTATGCCGTGAAGCAGGTTGCCCAGCACGTGATCGGCTCCAACGCCGAGCACGCCGTCCAGGCCACGCTGCGCGAGCTGCTGGAGACGCTGTAGCGACGCGGTCGCCCCGGCGCCGAGAAAACGCGGCCCGTGTACCGGTTCTGCTGTGAAATCCCGGGTCGTGTACCGGTTCTGATGCCCGCCTGCGGCCGAAACCGGTACATGGGACCGCTTCTCTCGCCGGCGGTTGCGCCATCATGGTAGGGGGGACGAGCCGAAGGGGGTCGGATGGCGGACGAGGTCGCCCGCGCGAGCGGGATCATATCCTCCCTGCGCAAGGGAGGGCGTCTTGACGAGGCGCTCGCCCGCGCCCGCCGCGCGCGCGAGCGGCACCCGGACGACGAGCGCCTGGCGCGCGCCCTCTCCTGGGTGCTCTGCGACCTCGTGCGTCGTGACGGGGGAGACCCCGCCGCCCTTGCCGCCGCCCTGCGCGAGCTCGCGGGCCTTGCCCTTCCCGAGAAGGGCAACGAGGTCCTCTACAAGAACCTCCTGCGTCGCCTGACCGATGCCGCCTGGGACCTGCGCCGCGCGCATGGCGAGGGTGGCCTGCGCGCCCTTCTCGGCGTGCTGCGCGAGGCCGTGCGCCTGGAGCCGGACGCGGAGTGGCTCTCCGCCGGCTCCCCGCGGTCGGTCGACGGGTGCCTCGTGCTCTCCACGTCGGAGGCGGAGCCGCTGCTGCGACCGTTCCTCTCGGCCTTCGGCGGCTCGTCGGAGGACCTGGACGCGCTGGTGGCGTGGTGTGGCCCGGAGCCGTTCGTCCTGGCGGAGGACCTGCGCCACGGTAGCTGGGAGACGCCGGGCGAGAAGGACGACGCGCCCGCAGACGCCCTCGCGGGACTCCCGCGCACGCCGATTTACGTGGAGTGGGCGAGCCCCCGTCGCGGCGCCGTGGGCATCACGGCCTACCGTCGCAGCGCCGCGCGCGAGTACGGCGGCCCGTCCGTGAGCATCGAGCGCAGCGTGGTACGCGACGCACGGCTGGCGGGGGGGCTCAGGACCCATGAGGTGTACGACGCGGTGCTCTCGCCGGACGGGCGCTCCGTGCTGGGCGAGCCCGTGCCGTGCGCCGACTCCGCCGTGCGCGCGGTGTTCGTCCGCCGCTTCGAGGGGCGCCTCGAGCGCGTGGGCGGCTACGGCTTCGTGCGCCTGCCGGGCGGCACGTCCGCCGCGAACGACATCCTGGTTCCGGAGCGCATGGTGACGAGATATGGGATCGAGGACCTCTCGGTGGTGAGCGGCGTCGCCGCGGCGAGCTTCCGCGAGGGCGAGAAGGACGACGAGGGCAGCTGGAGCTTCGTCGCGGACAGCGTCGAGCGCGTGGTCCCGCCGCATCCCGCCGACGTGGAGAAGCGTGTGAGCGGCGCGCTGCGGGTCTCCCGCGGCGGCGCGGCCTTCGTGGGGAACGTGCTCGTGCCCGTGCGCATGGTCGACGAACTGGGCCTGCGCGCCGACCAAGAGCTCACGGTGCGGGCGCGCCTGCGCTGGGACCGACGCCGCCGGACCTGGGACTGGGTGGCGACGGAGGTCTCGGTCTAGGGGCGCGCTCGCGCTGCAAAGAAAAAGCCCGGAGGCCACATGACCTCCGGGCTGACTTTGTATGGTCGCGGGGGCAGGATTTGAACCTACGACCTCCGGGCAAGCGAGGGACGCTTCTCGTATCACGAGGTCAACCTTTATATCCTCCCAGCTCATGATGCGTATTTTGCGGTATTCGGATACGCTCTGTGGTCATATAAATCACCGTAAATCACGCTGATACTCATTACCATACTCATTACTTTGCGCCTTCAGGACGCCGAAGCATCTCCACCAGAGGCGAGATGTCGGTGAGGTCGGTATAGTAGCTCCTGTTGACCTCCGGGCTGTGGCCGAAGTACGCCGCGCGCTGGATTTCCGGAACTCCCTTGTTCAGCCACTCGGTATTGAGCGTGGCTCGCCACACGTGAGTGGACACTTCGTTCAAGAGGGGAATGTCCAAAGCATCGGCAAGCTCGTGGTACAGCTTCTTGATGGCGTGCTCGGCGTTGTTCAAGTCCCACTCTTTACCGGGAGCGGCGGGAGCGGGGAACAAGAGCGCATCTGGTGCCTTCCCAGCCTCCTCGAGACGTTTCCGTACGCGCTCGGCAACGCGCTCGTCCAGCACGGGGATTGTGCGCCCCTTGTGCGTCTTCGAGGTCTCTTCGGTGACGGTGATGGTGAGCAGGCCGTCCTTCTCGCCCACGTTCCCCCGTGCGAGCGTCCTCGCCTCGTTGATGCGGAGACCAGTTGCTGCCTGAAGCAACGTGATCTCCGTAACAGCGCGGCGCAGGTTGCTCCTATCCTCGGCGGAATAGCGGCCCCTCTTAGGTGGGGCAACGTCGGTGGGGTCGATGGAGAGCAGGTAGACAATGACCCGCTCGCGCTCGCTGGGGCTGAGCGCCTGACCGCCCGGGGCCTTGTTTGTGGCACGGTGTTCCGGCAGTCGCGGCTTGAAGCTCTTGAGCGGGTTGTACGCAATCACTTCGTCGCGCACGAGCGGCTCCAAGACGTATTTGCTCATCGTCTTGGAGCACTGGCGCGCGGTTGCGGTCCCGTTCCGGCTCGCAATGCCAGCAAGTGCTTCCTCGAGGTTACGCGGGCGCACGGCATCCGCGATTCGGAATCCCTTGAGCGCTTCTGCGGAAAGCTCGAGGACACGCTTGTAGCTGCTTTTCGTCCGGGGGCGCAGAACCGAATCGTCGGTCGCGGCGATGCTCGGTAAGACTTCCTGACGGATAAAGTCGCTCATGGAGGAGGAGCCCCTCCAAGCGGAGACGCTCCCTCCAGACGTGGCGATGAGCTCTTGGGCCTTGGCGTGCGCGCGCCTGCGAAGCTCGCCTTTCGAACACTTCCCTTTGGTGGTCCTGTTTAGAATGCGCCCGTTCATAAGGCGTACGCTCCACTGCATCCGGTAGCCGCCGTCGTCGGTCTTGACGATGGCGGCGCGCTCGATGCTGTTCTGGCCCGGTTCGAGTGCAACGCGCGGCATGGGGTCTCCTTTCTCTTTGGCTGCGCGTTGCCTACCGACGAGCGCCTGCGCTCGTCTTGCCGTCGCCCTCAACCAGATGGGAGTCGAGCCAAGCCTCGATATCGCATACGCGGTACAGCACCGGAGAGCGGTGGGAGCCGACCTTTATGTACTTGGGCCCGCGACCCTGCACGCGCCAATTGGAGAGCGTGCGGGGGCTGATGCCGAGCATCCGTGCGGCCGCTCCGTTGGTGACCGCGATTTGCTTCTCGGGAAGGATTCCCTTGTCGTGATTCTGAACGTACACAACCCTTGTCATGAAAACGCCTCCCAGCGTCAGGCACGCCGACGATTGCGGCGTGCGGCCGAGCTGGGAGGCGCGCCCATCGGGCACGATACGCGCGCCCGCGCTCCTCAGCGTGCGGAGCTCGTGGCTCCGCGAGCCAACCTGTGGCGGTCAAATGGCCCTGCGTGGCCCGCGCGGGTTTGGTGCGCCGGACGCGGCGTGGGGCGGCTCTCTTCCCCGGGCAATCTCTTAAGAGGCCATGGGCGGCCTCACATGCATCCCGTGATAACGCATCGAGGCGTCATTGCACGCGGCCATAAACGGCTAATACGAACGTATCCCGACGGGCGGCGACGGTCAAACGGCGCTCAATCCGCAAAGATTGATCGGCGTTTGCCGGGGAGACCGACGGGCAGGGCGAGGCCGGGCACCCCGCCCTCTCCGAGCCTGCTTTTGGGGCAAAAAAGTACACGGAAGCTACATGACGCCCCGGATTCTATGACGAGAGGGCCCGGCCGGGGTCTGGTTGCCGCCGTGGCTGCTCGCTTGCCGCCATGCCCACAGAACGGGCGGCACCCTTTTCGCCTGAGACTTGGGGCTCAGGGCTGTCCCGGTAGCCTCGGTAGCCCTTCCCGCCAAGGCATTACAGATGAAGTACACGGTGGGATTGCCTAGCTCCTGTGCTCTCGTCTTATCTGGAAAGAGGCCTACCGACCCTACCGTCTGTCTCTCGCCCTGCCTGTACGGCCGATTTGGAGGGCAAGAGACGGAAGGATAGCGGGGTGGCAAAGCCCCTCCCGGCCTCTCGGGCCCCGAGCGTCACGGAAAACACATAGGGCCATATCTGTTCATATATGAACAGATATGGCCCTGACCTGCTGTTTTGCGCAAATTCACCCCTTTACGCACCTGTTTTCGGGCGGTACAAATCCCGTAATCCAATTCGATTCAAGGAGGCAAGAATGGAACTAACCCCGAACGAGCTGTACCACACCGTGAGCGAGGACTACCTCTCCGGGCTCGACGCGGACTGTCCGCCGCCGTTCTTCACCGTCGAGCGAGAGCTGCTCGCGGCGACGAACAACGCAATCGAGGAATGGAACCTCGGCCCGCGCGACCCGAGCGCCCCGGTGGGAGCGCCGCAGAAGGAGGCCTATCCCGAGCAGAAGCCGCCGAGCGAGCGCCTCTCCAAGCTCAAGACGCTGCTACCGCTTCAGGTCGCGCTCGCCATCAAGTACGTCCACCACGCCAAGCTCATCTGTCTCTCGGACAGGGAGGAGGATGGCAACTACGAGATTGGCGTGTACCAGACCGAGGGGCGGCTCGCCGGGTGCTACGACATAAGGCGCGACAACCTCCGGGCCCTCATCCGCCGCTATAACGTGACGATCACAAAACGGGGCATCGATGAGGTCGTCACGATCTTGCGGACGGAGTGCCCGAGGGTGATGCGCTGTCAGGATGCGGACCTCGTCCCCGTGAAGAACGGCGTGTACGACTATGGGAGCAAGTTACTGTTGGGCTTCGACCCGGATTTCGTTTTCACCACGAAGATAGACGTCGACTACGTGGACGGGGCGCGCAACCCCGTTATCCACAACGACGAGGACGGGACCGATTGGGACGTGGCGTCTTGGATGGACTCCCTCTCGGATGACCCCGAGACGGTTCGCCTCCTCTGGCAGCTGCTCGGGGCGGTCATCCGTCCGAATGTCCGCTGGAACAAGAGTGCCTGGCTGTACTCCACGAGGGGGAACAACGGCAAGGGCACGTTCTGCACGCTCGCCCGCAACCTTTGCGGGCCGGAGGCGTGCGCCTCCATCAAGCTCAAGGACTTCGGGCACAACTTCATGCTCGAGCCGCTGACCCGCGTCTCCGCTATCATCACCGACGAGAACGACACGGGCACCTACCTCGACGATGCCGCCGCCCTGAAGTCAATCATCACGGGCGACCCGTTTCTCGTCGACCGGAAGTTCAAGGATGCGGTGTCGCTCAAGTTCAACGGGTTCATGATTCAGTGCATCAACGAGCTTCCCAAGCTCCGCGATAAGACCGATTCCATGTACCGGCGCCTGCTGGTCGTTCCCATGAACAAGTCGTTCGAGGGGCGCGAGCGCAAGTACATCAAGAGCGATTACCTCAACAGGCGGGATGTGCTCGAATACGTGCTGTACCACGTTCTCGCGGAGACGGACTACTACGAACTGGACGAGCCGAAGGCATGTCGCGAGCTTCTCGCCGACTTCAAGGGGTACAACGATGCCGTCCGTCAGTTCCTCGAGGACGTGTTGCCTGAGGCATCGTGGGACCTGCTGCCGTGGCAGTTCCTGTACGACCTGTACCGGCGCTGGATGGAGAGGTTCAACCCTTCCGGTAGGCCGGAGTCCAAGAACGCCTTCGTCAAGGACGTGAAACTGCTCGAGGCGGAGCTGGGCGAATGGGAGGTCACGCCCAACACCGTGCGCAGCGCGAACAAGATGGACTGGCCCGAGCCCCTCATCCTCGAGTACAACGTGCGCGAGTGGATGAACATGGCGTATCGCGGCTCCGACCCCGGGCGCATCGCCATGCCCGACCTCAAAGAGCGTTATCTCGGGCTTCTCCGCAACCCTCCCCACGGTGCTCCGAATCATCCAGCGAGTGGCGCTGCGGGCGCGAACGATTAGGATTGTGCCGCGAGGTCGCAAAGATCGGCCGCGCTATGCGCGACAGGTCTTTGCGATCTGCGCGGCCTAGGCTTCACCCTTTAGCCGTTTCTGGGCCTTCGAATAAAGTCTTCCGAGTAAGACGGTGTTCCCTTCCTTTTCTGCATGCACTATCCGTACGCACTCTTCTGGCGTAAAGACTTGCACCGGGGTTGACCGTCTTGAAGCTATTTCCAGAATCAGCGCATCCAGTCGCTCATCGTTGTAGTCGGCCTGTTTTGCGAGCTTGAAAATTCGTTTGATGATGCCGGGTGCTGATTTAACAAGAGAGTCTTTGTATGGGGCTATCTTGTCCGCCACATAGGCCCACGCGCCGCCATTAACTGCACCGTTTAGGTCGATGCACTCGACCTCGACGGCGAGCCTGAGAGCGTCCTTGATTCTGCCCTCGTCTTCTACGAACTCGCTCATCCGCAGCCGCATATTTGCATAAAGGCCGTAGTTTCCAGCCGAGGCAAATCCGATGCTCTCCTTGTTCATATAGCCCCACATCGCATCTCTCCAGAAGGGGCTTTGTCCGGCATTTACAATTCCGCCGACATTCCAGATATCGAGGCCGTCAATAGGCTTGAGATGGATATACGGGATGTATCCCTCGGCGTCGAGAGCTTTCCCTCCGAGCTCCGTAAGCGCAAAGTACTTGTCAGAAAACGTTGCTTCGAGCAGGGACGCATCGGCAGATTCTACTAGCCGTTCAATCAAGGTGTCCTTCTTTCCGGAGGGAGAGAGGCCTGCTTGTCGGCAGCAATCCCTCAAAGCGTCCATTTTCGCATTCCGCATCGCCTCTGGGGCGCCGCCGGTTTTTAGATAGCCCCTCTGCATCAGCGAGGTTAATACGCCCTTGGGGTCTCTTACGCCGTATTTGTATCTCCAGAACCCCTGAAACTCCTGAATGCTGGTTTTGTAGCCTTGTGCATAGTGGAGCATCAAAATCTCGTGCGGGTAAAGTCCAGACGGGCCGGGGTTGAGAGACTTTATCCGCTTTTCTACCGGCTCGGGCTCGTCCGGAGCAACATGCTGATGCTCAATTATTTCGACTTTTGTGCGGATGGTTGGCTTCTTTTTCTTCCCGCCTCCAAATAAGGCTCCAAGCAGACCCATCATGCCCTCCCTGTTGTTGGCTTCACATATTGTATCAATCCGGTAGCTCGCTTTTCTTAGCTGCGAGCATCAGGACCTCTGCTGGAGGCTTGCACCACGCCGCGAGGTCGCAAAGATCGGCCGCGCTATGCGCGACAGGTCTTTGCGATCTGCGCGGGGACGTTGCGCCGAAAGGGCGGGCTGCCTCTGGGTGCCCGCTCTTTTCGTGTACGGCCTCTCTCTGTGGCGGGGCGGCGAGCCGCCCCGCCGGGGCCTCTGCCGAGCGTACGGCGCTCGGCAGGATTGCGGCGTGCGCGCCGCAACCGGGGACTGTCGGCTATGCCGACCGCAGCGCAAGCTGCGTCAGTCCCCCTTATGCCCTTTTGCCTTTTTTGCCCCGAAGCGTACAGCGGAGGAGGCTAAGGCAGTTTCGCCTGATAAATGCCGCGAAGCGGCTGCGAAAAAAGAAGCGGGAATCCCGTGTTTGGTTTTCGCCGTTCGCGCAACTTGCGAAAGCGCATCCGAATCCCCTCGTTTACGAGCCGAGGGTCAGCGCTGTTTTTCGCTGGCAAATGCCCTGCGGTGACGACGTTTCGCATGGCCCCTTTAGCGAGCAGCTGAGTGAAAAAAAATAGGGTGCGGCGATTTCTCGCCGCACCCATGGGGCACGAATGGCTAGTGAATCTCGGGGGCGGGCAGGACGGACCAGCTCGTGCCGAAGGTTTTCAATCCCCACACGTACAAGCAGAGCTCGCCGTCGTAGAACACCGGCTCGTCGGTGTGTTTCATGAGGAAGCTCGGGTCCTGCACGATGTACCACTGGAAGATTTCCTCCCAAGGCGCCCAGTTTCCGCTCATCAACTCCATCGGGCGATAGGCCATCTCGTTGGCGAGCACCATGCCGCCGCAGGTCTCCGCGAGGTCGGCGTACGTCTTTATCCCGTAGTCGCTCACCGTGCGCCTCCCTCCAGCTCCTCGATTGCCCGCACGACGCAGGCGCGGATGAACCGCAGCTCCCTGACCGTGATGTGCATGGAGAGCATGTCCGCGTCGAGCTCCACGCGCCCGAACTCGTCCACGAAGCGCCACTCCATCACGCTGTCGATGCACCTCAGGGTGCCCTCGAGCCCCTCCCTGTCCTCGAGGGGCTCCTTCCTGCGCATCGCGTTCCTCTCGCGCTCGAGCTGCTTGGCCTTCGCCGCGCTGATGCGCGCCGTGCGCTTGAGAACCTGTATGCGCCACTCCGCCTCTTCCTCGATGCTGAATTTCCTCTTGTCCTCGTCTTTCATGCTCAGCACCTCCCTTCGCGTGACCTCCCCGATGCCGCAGGCATACTCACGGCGCGAGACGTGATCCGCTGCGAAATCGGGGTCAGGCGCGACGGGATGAGGCTCGAAAAGAAAAGGCCGCACCCGTAATCGGGCGCGGCCTCGAGTGGGGGCATGTCCGCTCGGCTATTTCCGAGCACCGCAGTCGCAGTACTGGTAATCGACGTAGGATTCCGTCTCGTACCAGCCTTGGTCCTCCTGATGCGAACCGACCTGCACCTGCTCCGTTTTGGTCCGGTTCACGTAGTTTCCTATATAGCCCTCGGTCTTCATCTTCTCCTTGATGATTGCCGCGAGGTCGCTGCTCGTGAAACCGTTCTCGAACCAGTAGACGGCACCATCGCTGTACCACTGACCGTCCGAGTGCTGCGTGTAGAGCTGCGCTCCGTATACGGTTCGCGTCTCGAAGTCGGGCACCGTCACCATGTTGGATACCCACACCTGCCGCGTGGCGGTGTGGTCCTTCCATGTGTGCGTGTGGGCGGATGCTTGACCGCCGCTTGTGCCCCCGCCGCTCTCTGCGGGGCTTTCCGACTTGCTCGTTGCCGGGGGTTCGGCTGCGGAATCGCTGGGCTCGGTCGACGGGGCAGTGCCCTCGCCCTGGTTCCCGCCCTCGGTCTCGGCTTCGACATCTCCCGCCTCAGGTTCCTCGTCGGGCTCCGGGCTTTCCGTCTTGCCGGGTTCGCTCGAGCCTCCCTCCGCCTCCTGCGCGGGCTGCGGAGTCAGCGCCGTGGTCGAGCACGACATACCCGCGACCGCAAGACAGATCGCGGCGAGCAACGCCGCGACCAGCGCGGCGGCATGCCGCTTGTGGGTCTTGACCCAATCGCTAACTCGGACCACCTAGTCCACCTCGATGCCCTCGGTATCAGGTGTGTCCAGCTCGTAGATTGAGTCCCATCCGTCAACGACGGTGTACAGGCCCGTGTAGCCGCCGAAGAGCGTGTCGTAGACGGTCTGGGTGCCCGTGACCTTGAGCTCGATGGACACCTCCTTCTCTTCGTAGAGCGAGCCGTCCAGAACCGAATCGGGGGCGCTTCCTATGGCCGACCCGGAATAGAAATACCCGCCGTTCAGAGTCCTCGAGTCGAAGCTGAGCGTCTCGGACTGCGTGTTGTTCCCGGTTCCGTCCGTCTCGATGGCGAGCGAGTAGGGGACGGCCTCCGGCTCCTCGTATTCGGCCGCCTCGTTAATCTTCTGCCCTTCGGTCGCATTGGCGATGGAATCCTGATAGAACCCGGCATCCTGCTCGTAGTACTCAAGGGATTCGGCCGTTTCGTCGATGGCGGACTGCTTCGTCGCGTCGAACCGTTCGCGGTTCTTCTGGGCGGCGAGTTCCGCAATCTCATCGTTCGAGAGCCCGTCGAGGTCGCCGAACGTAAGCGCCTCGTAGGACGTGCCCCCGTTCATCGCTATGCTGTCCGTTTCGTAGCGGGTCACGTTGCCGCTTCCGTCGAAGACGAGGACGGCCGAGACGGTCGTGTCCTTCTGTGGGAAGTCATCCGAGCGGCACTGCATCCAGACGCCTTGCTGAGCAAACGCCTGCGATGCTCCCATGGACTCGCTTGGGGCCTCGGAGGCTCCCGCGCCGCCCTCTGCGCCGTTGCATCCCGCAAGCCCGAGGCCCGCCACAGCAACCGCCCCGATGCCGAACAGCTTCAGAACGCCTCTCCTCGTGTATTGTTTCATGACTCGTTCCTCTCTATATATCGACTCCGCTTCCCTTTTCCGACGGAATGCGCCTGCGCATGCTTGTCGAACGATCGTGGAGGCGTCTCCACGCCCGTTCGGGTGGCCGCTGAGTCCGTGGCGGTTTCGCCACGGATCTGAAACGGCCCCTCTGTGTACGTCTCTTATCGCCTTCCCATGGCGTTGCTTATCCAGTCGAGACTGCTGCTCGCGCTGGCGGTGTTAGCGTTAATCTGCTGCGCCTGATTGAGAATTTGACCCTGCATGAAGAGGTTGCCGAGCTGGAGCATGTTGCCTATGCGCTGCTGCTGGAGAATCTGCTGCTGACCCTGTTCCATGCGCCGCTGGTGACGCTCGGTCTCGTAGAGATTGACCATCTCCTGCACGGTGCTCGCGCGGTGGTTGCGTACGGCCGTAAGGAAGAAGTCCACGGCGTCGATGCTGTCGTAGTCCATCGGGTACCATGGCGCGACCTCCGCGGCCCAGCGCTGCTGTGTGGTGAAGATTTCCCGCTTCGTCTGCTCGATGCTTTGCGCGAGGGCTTGGTTGTTCGCCTCGACCTGGGCGTTGTTTCGGTCGATGGCGGCGTTCTTCTGGGCGCGGCTCTTGTCGGCGGACTTCGCGATGACCTTGTAGAGGACCGCGCCGATGACGGCGGAGACGGCAAGGTTGATGACGTTCCACACGGTCACCTGAAGCTCCATGCCGCCCGTCGTGAAGAATGGAATGGTGAACGGGTAGGTGACCGCCTTCAGCGGGGTGCTCGTGATGAGCGCGAACGCGATGAGGAAGCCCGCGATTGCGTAGAGCACGGGGTGGCGCTTCGACTTCTTCTCCGTCTTGGCAGCGAACTGCGTGGTGAGCTGGTTGATGCGGTTCTGGAGGTCGACCACGCGGTGCATCAACTCGTGCGCAGTTGCGACGCGTGGCAGCAAGTCGGCTGTCTGCTCGTTCATTCGTCTAACCTTTCTTCTCATATACGGCCCTGCCCGGCGGCCACCCGGCGCATCCTCGATGCGCATGCGCCGAACTTTAACTATATAGGCATAAAACAGCCTATCAAAGCTATTGTAGACAAGAAAAAACGCTCATAGGATTCAAGGTGACTTGATTCCGATGGGCGGTGATTGCATGAAGTACTTCGAGATAGGCCAACGTATCAGGCGGTACCGCAAAGCGTGCGGGTTGTCGCAGGAGGCGCTGGCGGGAAGGGTCGGCATCTCCGTCACGCACATGAGCCACATCGAAACCGGAAACACCAAGCTGAGCCTGCCCGTGCTCGCGAGGATTGCCGAAGAACTCTCGGTGGGAACGGATGCGCTCCTGACCGATGGGCCGAAACCCGACAAGGCCGCGCTCTCGGCGGAGGTGCAAGAGATTCTAGTCTCGTTCGAGGTGGATGAGCTGCCCGTGGCGATTGAGGTGCTCCGAGCGCTGAGGGATTCGCTTGCCAAGCGCAGGGGATAGGCTACGTCCTCAAACGATACTCATTACCATACCTATTACCCTGGCTGTTTCGAGCGCTTGATAAAAGAAAACCTCCTAGCTGATTTCCCAGCTAGGAGGGCAAATTCATGGTCGCGGGGGCAGGATTTGAACCTACGACCTTCGGGTTATGAGCCCGACGAGCTACCAGACTGCTCCACCCCGCA
>CAUGFC010000051.1 GCA_959598545.1 uncultured Olsenella sp.
GTAGTCGTCGAAGAGCTTGCCGCCGAACTCGAGGTAGAGCTTGCCGCCGAACTGCCCGATGCGCTCACGGATCTTCTCCGCCTGGAGGGAGATGTACTTGTCGTTGTCAAAGCCGATGCGCATGGGGCTCCTCTCGTCAGTATCAACGATAGGAAAGGGTAGCACGAGGACCGCCCGCTTCCAGCAACAATTGAGGCGCTAACCGGGGAGATTTCCGAATTGTGTCACGCTTACGCGGGGAAAACACGCTTCAGAGCGTCAAGCGGTATCATGACTGATGCACATAAGGGTGCGAGAACATTTTGGGGGAAGTTATGGACAAGAAGAACATCGTGTGCACGAGCTCCATTCTGGGGGCTGACATGCACGTCATCACCTATGGCAAGAAGGGTCTGCCGGTCGTCGTCTTCCCGACGCAGGGTCAGGAGCCGGAGAGCCTCGAGGAGGTCGGCGTCGTCGACGAGCTTGCCGACTACATCGACTCCGGCGTCATCCAGCTCTTCTGCGCCGAGACCGTCGACGACGAGTCCTGGGGCGGCCAGGGCGACCCCGCCGAGCGCGCCGCGCGCCAGGAGAGCTACTACCACTACGTTGTCGACGAGCTGGTGCCGCTGGTCAACAAGGTCAGCAAGTCCGGTGCCCGCCCGCTCGCGCTCGGCTTCGACGCCGGCGCCACCCAGGCCTCCATCGTCGCGCTGCGTCGCCCTGACCTGTTCCAGGGCTGCGTCTGCCTCTCCGGCTGCTATGACGCCCGTCGCTACTTCGGCGACTGGATGGACGCCACGCTCTACGAGAACACGCCCTGCGCGTTCCTGCCCAACATGACGCCCGAGCACCCCTACGTTGCGGTGTACAACCAGCGCCAGCTGCTGTTCTGCACCGGCCAGGAGGCCTCCGAGGCCGACTCGCTGCGCTCCACGCGCGTGATGGACGAGCAGCTCGCGCGCCTGGGTGTCGAGGCCTGGTGCGACTACTGGGGCGCCGACGTGGCCCACACCTGGTTCTGGTGGAAGAAGCAGCTGCGCTACTTCCTGCCCATCGTGCTCGCCGACGTCGAGAAGACCACGGCCGCCGAGAAGCCCGCGAAGAAGCGCGCCACCACGCGCAAGAAGGCCGCCGCGCCCAAGGCTGCTGCAAAGAAGGAGGCCGTCGCCGAGAAGCCCGCGGCGAAGAAGGCCGCTGAGACCAAGGCTGCCACTGCCAAGAAGGCCGCCGCCCCGAAGGCTGCCGCGGCCGAGAAGAAGCCGGCTGCCGCCAAGGCCGCCGCGGCTACGAAGACGACGACCAAGGCCGCCGCCCCGAAGAAGGCAGCCACGACGACCAAGGCTGCCGCCGCTGCCAAGAAGACCGCCACGACGGCCAAGGCCGCCGCCGCCCCGAAGAAGGCCGCCGCCAAGCCGGCTGCCGAGAAGACCGCGAAGGTCGCGGCTCCCGCCAAGGCCGAGAAGCCCGCAGCGCCCGCCAAGGCGGTCAAGGCCGCGACCCCGGCGAAGGCCACCAAGGCGGCCACGCCCGCCAAGGCCGTGAAGGCCGCCGTCCCGGCCAAGGCCACCAAGGCTGCCGCTCCGGCCAAGGCGACCAAGGCCGCGATCCCGGCCAAGGCGACCAAGCCCGCCGCCAAGGGCAAGGCCACCAAGTAAATGAACTTCGTCTTCGTCTCGCCGCAGTTCCCCGAGGTCTACTGGCGGTTCTGCGCCGCGCTGCGGCGAGACGGGGCGCGAGTCCTCGGCATCGGCGACACCCCCTACGACCTTCTCTCCCCGGAGGTCCGCTCGTCGCTCGACGAGTACTACTGGGTCTCCAGCCTGGAGGACTACGACCAGGTCTACCGGGCCGTCGCGTTCTTCTCGTTCAAGTACGGCAAGGTGGACTGGATCGAGTCGAACAACGAGTTCTGGCTCGCCCAGGACGCGCGGCTTCGCGAGGACTTCAACGTCGCCAACGGACCGCGTCCCGAGCAGCTCGCCGTCTGGCAGAGCAAGGCTGCCCAGAAGCCGCTCTATGCCGCGGCCGGCGTTCCGACCGCCCGTCAGACCAGCCTCACCACCTTTGACGAGACGCGCTGGTTCATCGGGGAGATGGGCCACTTCCCGGTGTTCGCCAAGCCCGAGGTGGGCGTGGGGTCCGGCGGGACCCGCCTGCTCACGAGCGACGACGACCTGCGCGCCCTTCTCGCCGACCACGGCGACGTCCCGTACGTGGTCGAGCAGTACGTCGAGGGTGACATCTGCTCCTGGGACGCCATCCTGGACAGCCGCGGCGAGCCGCTCTTTGAGAACCAGGAGGAGTTCCCGCCCTCGATGGCCGACGTCGCCCAGAGGCAGCTCGACCTGACCTATCGATCGCTGCTTGAGGTCGACCCTGCGCTCGCGCGGGCGGGCCGCGCGGTGGTGCGCGCCTTCGGCCTTGCCAGCCGCTTTGTCCACCTCGAGTTCTTCCGCCTCTCCCAGGACTGGCCGGGCCTGGGGTCCGCGGGCGACTACGTCGGCCTCGAGGTCAACGTCCGCCCGCCCGGCGGCTCCACACCCGAGATGCTCGGCTGGGCCCACGGCCTGGACGTCTTTCAGGCCTGGGCGGACATGGTCTGCTACGATGAGCTGCGGTGCGAGCCGTCCGGAGAGCCTTCCGTGTGCGTCTACGCCGCGCGCCGCGACGCCCATCGCTACGTCCACGCGCACGAGGACGTCCTGGCGCGCTGGGGCGACGCGATCGTCTCGTGCGGCCGCGTGGCGGACGCGCTCTCGGACGATCTGGGCAACCAGCAGTACACGGCGCGTTTCGCGACCTCGGATGAGGCCGACGAGTTCGTGGCCTACGTTCAGGCGAGGAGGCGCTTCGGTCATGGAGATCAGACGAGCGACGAGTAGGGACCTGGCGGGCGTGCACAGCCTGCTGAGCCAGGTGCTCGAGGTGCATGCGACAGGCAGACCGGACATCTTCCGCTCCGGCACGCGCAAGTACACCGACGAGGAGCTTCTCGCCCTGTTCGAGGACGACGCCCATCCCGTGTTCGTGGCCGTGGGTGATGACGGATCCGTGCTCGGGCACGCCTTCTGCGAGGTCCAGGACTACCGGGAGTCGAACAGCTGGCAGCCGATCGTCAGTCTCTACATCGACGATATCTGCGTGGACGAGGCCCATCGCGGTCGCCACGTTGCCACTGCACTCTACCGGCACGTCATTGCCTTCGCGCGCGAGCTGGGGTGCCACAACGTGACGCTCAACGTCTGGGAGTGCAACCCCGGCGCCCGCGCGTTCTACGACGCGATGGGCATGACCCCGCTCAAGACCTGCCTGGAGCAGGTGCTGTAACGCGCGTCTGGGCGGATTGCTTAGGATTTCGGGGTGGTTGCAGGGCGCAGCGGTCTCTGCGCTTAAGAATCTAGGGTTGTTGTAGGTCTGCGGGACCTCAGGGGTGTGTCCTTCTCGCCGTACGAGCAAAAACCGCAGGTGGCGAGAAGGGCGTGATGCCGCAGAGCGCCGCGCAAGGCGCAACAACCCCAAAAGTCTAAGCGGCGGACCTGTCGTGCACTACAACCACCCCATAATCTTAAGCAGGGGAGGTCCTGGGCGGCGCTCACGCCTCCATGACCCAGCTCTTGCCGAAGTCGTCGGTGACGCGGACCATGTCGCTGACGAGCGGGCACACGTGCGTGCGCACGACGCGCGCCGGGTTGCCCACGACTGTGGTGTTGGCGGGCACGTTGTCCACCACGACCGAGCCCGCCCCGACGTAGGCCCCGTCGCCCACGGTGATGGCACCGAGCAGGATGGACCCGGCGCCGATGAGGACGCCGTCGCCCACCGTCGGGTGGCGCTTGCCGCCGTGCTTCCCGGTCATGCCGAGGGTGGCGTTCTGGTACATGAGGCAGTCGTCGCCGATGACCGCGGTCCCGCCGATGACCACGCCAATCCCGTGGTCGACGGTGAAGCGGCGGCCGATCCGCGCGGCGGGGTGGATGTCCGCGCCGTAGCGGATGCGAGAGCGCTTGGCGAGCCACAGGGCGAGCGTTCGATGCCCGCGCTCGTAGAGCCAGTGCTGGTGTCGGTAGGCCCGCACGATGCGAAAGCCCACCGAGAAGCGCGTGACGTCGGCGACGGAGCCGGCGGAGGGGTCGCGGGCGAAGGCGGCCTCGGCGTCCTCCCGGATGAGCCTGCGCAGCTCCGACCAGGTGTTCTTCTCGCCAGCCATCACGCCTCCACGGAGAGGTAGCGCTCGCCGGTGTCCGGGAGCATGACGACGATGGTCTGTCCGGAGCACTCCGGGCGCGTGGCGAGGCGCAGCGCCGCGGCGACGGCGGCGCCCGAGGAGATGCCCACGAGGAGGCCCAGCTCGCGCTCGAGGCGGCGCCAGGTGGCGAGCGCATCGGCAGAGCTCACGGGGACGATCTCGTCCACGAGGGAGCGGTCAAAGTTTCCGGGTACGAAGTTGGCCCCGATGCCCTGGATCGCGTGGGGGCCGGCGGCTCCGCCGGCGAGCACCTGCGACTCGGCGGGCTCCACGGCGACAGCGCGCACCGTCGGGTTCTTCTCCTTGAGGTAGCGCGCCGAGCCGCAGAGCGTGCCGCCCGTACCCACGCCGGCCACGAGCACGTCCACGGTGCCGTCGGTGTCGGTCCAGATCTCCGGGCCGGTGGTCTCGTAGTGCGCCTGCGGGTTGGCGGGGTTGTCGAACTGCCCGGCGATGATGGAGTTGGGTGTCGCGGCGGCAAGCTCCTCGGCCCGCGCGACGGCGCCCGCCATGCCCTCGGCACCGGGCGTGAGCTCGATCTGGGCGCCGTAGGCGGCGGCAAGCGCGCGGCGCTCCACGCTCATGGTGTCGGGCATCGTGAGGACGAGCCGGTAGCCGCGTGCGGCGGCGACCATGGCGAGGCCGACGCCGGTGTTGCCGCTCGTGGGCTCGATGATGGTGCCGCCGGGGGAGAGGCGGCCGGTGCGCTCGGCGTCGTCCACCATCGCGCGGGCCACGCGGTCCTTTGCCGAGCCGCCGGGGTTTGCGGCCTCGAGCTTGCCGAGAACGCGGGCCGCGCCCCCGGCGAGCGACGAGAGATCGACGAGCGGTGTTGACCCGATGAGGTCCTCGACGGTGCGTGCGACGTGCATGGCTCCTCCTTCTCCGGGCCTCAAGCGTGCCACCGATAAACCCACCTCTCAAGTAGGAATTACGGAGCGGAAACAAACCGCCCTTCCGCCCCTCCCCTCATTTCGGGTATGTACACTGTTTCAAAACTAATATGGTACCTAGCAATCATAAAACCGCTGGCAGACAAGTTGACGAGAAGAACATCAACTTAGAAACTTTGTACACACCCTAAGAGAGTGGGGAATGGCGGAGCCTAGTACAGCGGGAGCTCGCCCGTCAGCGGGTCGATCTTCTCGGCGGGGAGGGGCTCGAAGGCGAGGCAGGTGTAGGTGGGCTCGCCATGGAACTCGGTATGCCCTGCGTCGCGGACCAGGGCGACGGCAAAGCCCTGTTCGCGCCCGCGTTCGGCGAGATCGAGCAGCTCCTCCTCGGAGTCCACGTAGACGCAGACCTTGGCGACGCCGGCGTCGAACCAGTCAGTGAGTGGCGTGACGTCGTCCTCTGCGTGTTCGACCCACGCCCAGCCGTCCGTGGCGCGCAGGTCCGCCCCGCGCCCCTCGCGCACGAGCGCCATGAGGACCGCCTCCACGCACGCGTGGCCCGCCTGGGCGGCGATCTTGCCCTTGCGCATCTTGAGGTCGCGGCGCATGACGATCATCTGCTTGGCGCGGTAGCTGCTTGAGGGCATGGGGGCTCCGATCACTGGCGGGACGAGATGTAGGAGTCGTCGATCGTTATCTTGCAGACGGCGCGCGGGTAGCGCTCGCGGACGAGCCCGGAGATGCGCTCGCGCAGCTCGGCGGCGGAGAGCGAGAAGCCCGCGGGACGCACGCAGTCGAAGATCACGTTGGTGTGCGTGGGGCCGGGGACGCAGCGCAGGTCGTGGATCGAGAGGCGCTCGTCGATGCCCTTCACGGTCAGGTCGATCCAGTGGCGCATGTCGCGGACCTGGGGGTCGTCGGTGACGATGGGGTCGTAGTGCAGCGTCATGACCAGGCCCTCGTCCACCTTGAAGTCCTGCTCGATGTTGTCGAGAAGGTCGTGCTGCTCCAAGGGGTCGCCCTCGGCTGCCATCTCCACGTGGGCGCTCGCGAACTGCCGTCCCGGGCCGTAGTCGTGGACCATGAGGTCGTGCGTGCCCAGGACGCCCGGGTAGCCCATGATCTTGTCCCGGATGTGCTCCACGTAGGCGGGGTCGGGCACGCGGCCCAGCAGCGGGCTCACCGCCTCGCGCACGAGCTCGACGCCGCTCCAGCAGATGAAGGCCCCCACGGCGAGGCCCGCCCAACCGTCGAGGTCAAAGCCGCTCACCTGCGAGATCACCGCCGAGGCCAGGACCGCCGCCGTGGAGATCACGTCGTTTCTCGAGTCCACGGCGGTGGCCTCGAGGGTGTCTGAGGAGATCGCACGGCCGAGCCGGCGGTTGAACGACGCCATCCACAGCTTCACCAGCATCGACGCCACAAGCACGACGACGACTGCCGGGCCGAACTCGGTGGGCTCGGGGTGGAGGATCTTCTCGACGGAGGAGCCCAGCAGGTTGATGCCGATCGCGCACACGAGCACCGCGACGACGAGGCCGGCCAGGTACTCGTAGCGACCGTGGCCGTAGGGGTGCTCCTCGTCGGCGGGGCGGCTCGCGAGCTTGAAGCCCAGCAGGCTCACCACGTTGCTCGAGGCGTCGGAGAGGTTGTTGACGGCGTCGGCGACGATGGAGACCGAGCCGGCGAGCAGGCCCACGACGCCCTTTCCCAGGCAGAGCGCGACGTTGCAGACGATGCAGGTGACGCTGGCGAGAAGCCCGTAGCGCGTGCGCACCGCGGCGTCGGACGTGTTGTCCGCGTCCGGTACGAAGGTCCTTACGAGCCAGCCAGTCATGCCGCGTCCTCTCTCTTTCGGGCAGTCAAAGAGTATACAATCGCCGCACGCCTTTGGACGCAGCGGAAGGGGGCTCCGTGGACCGGTTCGTCGCGACGACCGACTTCGTCTGCCTGGCGGCGCTCGTCGCCGCCCTGGTGGTTGCCGCTGCCTCTGACCTGCGGACCCGCATCGTGCCCAACGGCTGTGCCGCGGCCATCGCCGTCGCCGGCGTCCTGCGTGCGCTCGTGCGCGCGACGGCTGGCGGAGCCGGTGCGGGTGCGCTCGTCTCCGCGCTTCTCGGCGTGGCCGTCGTGTTTGCCGTCATGCTCTGCGCGGCACTCTTCTCGTCCCGCGGGGGACGGGGCAGGGGCGTGGGCGGCGGGGACATCAAGCTCCTCGCGGCTGTCGGCGCCTGGACGGGACCGGTCCTGGGGCTCGCGACGGTGGGGCTGTCGTGTCTCGTGGGTGTTGCCGGGTGGTTCGCGTACCGGGTGGCCGTCGCCCTGTGCGACGCCGACCGCCCCGTGCGCCCGGGCATCCCGCTCGCCCCGTCGATCGCCGTCGTCTCCCTGTTTGTCGTGCTTGTGGGGGTGTTGTGAGGGTCCCGCCCGGCGCTCGCGCGAGACGACCCTCTGACGTTCAGCCGCTACCGTCTGCGACATTTTACGATTTGCGTACGATGCGCAGGGTTATATCTAGGGGGTCGCGGGTTCCCGCCATGGCGCGGTGACGTGCGGCGCATTCCGGGCGCGACGGCCCCCGACCGTCGTGCCCGATTCGTTTGTGTGACAATTGGTCCGACACGTTCGCCGTCACGGGGCTGGGTGACACCATGAGGATTGCCGACAAGATCGCTGCTCGCCAGACGTTCTCCTTCGAGATCTTCCCGCCGAAGGGGGAGCTCCCCCTCGAGGAGGCGCGCGCCGTCGCGACCGAGCTGGCGGCCGACCGGCCCGACTGGATCTCGGTCACGTACTCGGCGGGCGGGTCGGGCAACTCGGCCAACACCGTTCCCATCGCGTCCTCGATCGAGCACGAGCTCGGCGTCACCGCGCTCGCGCACCTCACCTGCCTCGGCTCCACCCGCTCCGACGTCGACGCCTACGTGTCCGGCCTCGTGGATGCCGGCATCGAGAACGTGCTCGCCCTGCGCGGGGACCGCGCCCCGGGGCGCGAGGCGATCGACTTCGAGCACGCCTCCGACCTCATCGAGCACCTGCGCGCCTCGGGCGCCGACCTCTGCGTCGGCGCCGCCTGCTATCCCGAGGGTCACGTCGAGTCCCCCACCGAGGAGGAGAGCTTCGAGAGCCTGTACAAGAAGCAGGAGGCGGGTGCCGACTACCTGGTCTCCCAGCTCTTCTTCGACAACGAGGACTTCTACCGCTTCCGCGAGAAGTGCCTGCGCCATCGCGTGCGCCTGCCCATCGTTGCGGGCATCATGCCGTTCACGAGCGTCAAGCAGATTCAGCGCATGGCGTTTACCTGCGGTGCGTCCATTCCGGCGAAGGTCGTGAAGCGTCTCGTTCTGGCCGGCGACGACCCCGCCGACCAGGCGCGTGCCGGCGTGGAGTACGCGTGCGAGCAGCTCGTCGACCTCGCGGCCAACGGCGTGGACGGCCTGCACGTCTACAGCATGAACAAGCCCGCCGTGGCGCATGCTGCCCACGAGGCGCTTCTCGCCTGCGGGTATCTGGGGGCCTAGCGCGTGGACGTCGTCCAGTCCTACGACATTCGCTCGGTGGACCGCGCCGAGGTCCTGCGCTACTTGGGGTATGCGGGGCAGGAGCTCTCGCCGGAGCTTGACGCGCGGGTTGACGACGTGGTCACCCACTGCCTGGACGTGGCGCGGCCGCGCGGCACCGTGCGGGTCTTCGAGGTCGCGGGGCGGGGCGAGAAGGACGGCGCCCCCGTGGTCCGTCTCGAGGGGACGGCCCTCGAGCTGCGGGGGAGGTCCATCTCGGAGCACCTCGACGGCGCCGTGGCCGTGGGCGTGCTCGCGGTGACGGCGGGGGCGGGGGTCGACGCGGAGCTGCGTCGCCTCTCGTTCACCGACCGCATCGCGCAGGTCGTGTTCGACGCGGCGGGCTCCGCGCTCGTCGAGCGCGCGGCGGACGCCGCCGAGGCGGGCGTCGTGACGGCCGCCGCGGACCGGGGGCTCTTCTGCGGCTCGCGCTTCTCGCCCGGCTACGGTGACCTGCCACTTGCCACGCAGCCGGTGCTCCTCGCCGCCCTCGACGCGCAGCGCGCGCTGGGGATGACGCTCTCCGCGGAGCTGCTCATGTCGCCCACCAAGAGCGTGACGGCCGTGGTCGGCCTCTTCGAGGAGCCGCGCGCGGCGGAGCGCCCGAGCTGCGCGGCCTGCCCGTGCGCCGAATTCTGCGTGCTGCGTCGCTCCGGCCGAGCCTGCGGGCGGTGACGAACCTGCAAAACCGTTCTTCGTGATGAAAAACGGGAAGGCGCGCTGCAAAACCTCGGTTCGTGATGAACGATTTCGAGCAAAACGGAATGCGTGTGGAAGATGCGTTTGCGTTTGCGCAGGTAAGAATATAATCGAATTAATTACTTTCTCCTCGGGGCACCAATACACTCATCACGAGCGAGCGTTTTGCATTCGGAAGCCGATTTTTTATCACAAGCGAAGTTTTTGCAGACCCGTGCCCCGTGACATGACGGAAACCACGCCTTGCTAGGATGGGCGAGGGGAACGACGACGGGAGCGCCATGCTTGACAACGCGAACAACGACCTTCTCGCCTCCGCCCTGGCGGGGGAGGCGTTCCTGCTGCTCGACGGGGCCATGGGCACGCAGCTCCAGGAGCGCGGCCTCGCCGCCGGGGAGATGCCGGAGCTTCTGTGCCTCACGCACCCTGAGGTCGTGACCGAGGTGCACGCCGCCTACGTCGCGGCGGGCGCCGACGTGGTGACCACCAATACCTTTGGGGCCAACGCGGCCAAGCTCGGCGACGCCGCCACGGTGGAGGAAGTCTTCTCGGCTGCCGTCGCCTGCGCTCGCGCGGCGCGGCCCCGCTACGTCGCGGCCGACCTAGGCCCGACGGGCCAGCTGCTCGCACCCATGGGGCCGCTCGCCTTCGACGACGCCTACGAGCTCTTTGCGCGCCAGGTATGCGCCGCCGCGACGGCGGGCGCCGACCTCTTCGTCATAGAGACCATGTCCGACCTCGCCGAGGCCAAAGCCGCGCTGCTCGCCGTGCGCGAGAACTCGAGCCTGCCCGCCCTCGTCACCATGACCTTCGAGGAGGACGGGCGCACCTTCCTGGGCACCACCCCCGAGGTCGCCGCCCTCACGCTCTCCTCGCTCGGCGCTGCGGCGGTTGGCATCAACTGCTCTCTTGGGCCCTCCGAGGTCGCGCCGCTCGTGGCGCGCATGGCCCCCTGGGCCCGCTGCCCGCTCATGGTGCAGCCCAACGCGGGCCTTCCGCGCGTGGAGGACGGCGTCACGGTCTACGACATCGGCCCCGAGGAGTTCGCCGCCGCCGTGGAGCCCATGCTCGAGTCGGGCGTCACCGTCCTGGGCGGCTGCTGCGGGACCACGCCGGCGCACGTCGCCGCCGAGCGGGCGCTTCTCGTCGGGCGCGTCCCCGTGTGCCGCGAGCCCCTCGACCGATTCGCCGTGTGCGGCCCCCAGCGGCTGGTGTCGCTCGCGCCGGGCGAGGTGGGCGTCATCGGCGAGCGCATCAACCCCACGGGCAAGCGCAAGATGAAAGAGGCGCTGCGCAGCGGCAACCACGACCACGTGGTCGCCGAGGCCATCGCGCAGGAGCGCGCCGGCGCCCAGATTCTTGACGTCAACGCCGGCCTGCCGGAGATCGACGAGCGCGCCGTCATGTGCCGCCTCGTCGACGAGCTCCTGGCCGTGACCACGCTGCCGCTGCAGATCGACGCCTCAGACCCTGCGGTCATCGAGGCGGCGGTCCGTCGCTACCCCGGCAAGGCGCTCGTCAACTCCGTGAACGGCAAGGCCGAGTCGCTCGCCGCCGTGGTCCCGCTCGCAGCGCGCTACGGCTGCGCACTCGTGGGCCTCACGCTCGACGAGGGCGGCATCCCCGCCACCGCCGAGGGGCGCCTCGCCGTGGCGCGCAAGATCGTGGCTGCCACGGACGCCGCCGGCATCCCGCGCCGTGACGTGGCGATCGACTGTCTCGCCATGGCGGCCTCCACAGACCAGACCGCCCCGCATGCCATCCTCGAGGCCATCCGTCTCGTGAAGGCCGAGCTCCCGGGCGTCCGCACGGTGCTCGGTGTCTCCAACATCAGCTTCGGCCTGCCCTTCCGCCCGCTCGTCAACGCCACGTTCCTCGCGGCGGCCTTCGGCGCCGGTCTCGACCTCGCGATCGTCAACCCTGGCGCACGTCGCATGATGGACGTCGTGGACTCCTGGCGCGTCCTTTCCAGCGAGGACGAGAGCGCCCGCTTCTACGTGGAGCACTACGCGGACCGCAGCGACGCGGCCTCCGCTCCCGCCCCGGGCGACCAGGGCGGCCGTGCCGAGAAGGACGGGCCCGCCGCGGCCCCCGCCGACCCGGTCGAGCGCGCCCGCGCGCTGGTGCTCGACGGTCGCAGCGGACCCATGGCGGACGCCGTGCGCGAGGTCCTTCTCGACCACGACGCGCTGTACGCCGTCAACGAGGTCCTCGTGCCGGCGCTGGACGAGGTCGGCCGGCGCTTTGAGGACGGGCGCTTCTTCCTGCCCCAGCTCATGGCCTCCGCCGAGGCGGCCAAGGCCGGCTTCGAGGTGCTCCGCGAGGCCGCGTCGGCCTCGGGCACCCCCGCGGCCGAGAAGGGCCCCGTGGTGGTCTGCACCGTGCGCGGAGACATTCACGACATCGGAAAGAACATCGTGCGGATGCTGCTCGAGAACTACGGCTACGAGGTGGTCGACCTCGGCCGCGACGTGGCGCCGGAGGCCGTGGCGGACGCCGTGGTGGCGCGCCGCGCGCCGCTCGCGGGGCTCTCCGCGCTCATGACGTCGACGGTCCCGGCCATGGGCGAGACGATCGAGCTCCTGCGCGAGCGCGCCCCCTGGTGCAAGGTGGTCGTGGGCGGGGCCGTGCTCACGCCCGAGTACGCGCAGATGGTGGGCGCCGACTTCTACGCGCGCGACGCGATGGAGACCGTGCGCATCGCCGGCGAGGTGCTCGCATAGAAAAGGGGCGCCGGCCGCAGCCGACGCCCCTCGGTCGTGCCTCTCGTCGCGCGGGCTACACGAAGATCTTGCTGATCTCGGTGTTGG
>CAUGFC010000052.1 GCA_959598545.1 uncultured Olsenella sp.
AGCACGAGGTTGGTGAGCATGAGCGGCAGCGACGTCTCGAGGCCCACGATGCCGAAGAAGGCGATCTCCCACTCGCAGTCCTTCTCGTGCGGAGCGTGCGGGGCGTGGTCGGTGACGACGCAGTCGATCGTGCCGTCGAGGATGCCCTCGCGGAGCGCCTCGGCGTCGGAGGCGCGGCGCAGCGGCGGGTTCATCTTGAGGTTGGTGTCGTAGGCGTCGGTGATGTCGTCCTCGCAGAGGAACAGGTGGTGCGGGGTGACCTCGCAGGTGACCGGCAGGCCCTCGGCCTTGGCGGCGCGCACGAGCTCAAGGCCCTTCTCGGTGGAGATGTGGGCGATGTGCAGGGCGCAGCCCGTCATGCGGCAGAGCTCGATGTCGCGGTAGATCTCGAGCTCCTCGCCCAGCGCCGGCCAGCCGAACATGCCGAGGCGCGTGGAGGCGCGACCCTCGTTGATGACGCCGTGCGTGGTGAGCGACTCGACCTCGCAGTGCGCCGAGACGACCTTGTCGAACTGGCTCACGTACTCCATGCAGGTGCGCATCATGCCGGCGCTCTGGACGCCGTGGCCGTCGTCGGAGAAGGCGACCGCGCCCTCCATGACCATGTCGCCGATCTCCGCGAGCGTCTCGCCCTTCTCGCCGACCGTGAGGGCGCCGATCGGGCGGATGTGGCAGAGGCCGGCGTGACGGGAGCGGTCGATCTGGTAGCGGACCTCGGCGCCGGTGTCGGTCACCGGGTCGGTGTTGGGCATCGTGGCCACGTCGGTGAAGCCGCCGTGGGTCGCCGCGCGGGCGCCCGTCTCGATGGTCTCCTTGTACTCGAAGCCGGGGTCGCGGAAGTGCACGTGCATGTCGACGAGGCCGGGCACGAGGTACTTGCCGGCGGCGTCGATTACCTCGGCGCCCTCGGGGGCCTCGAGCCCCTCCCCCACCGCGGCGATCTTGTCGCCGTCGATGAGCACGTCACGGACGTCGTCGAGGCCCACCTGGGGGTCGACGACGTGGGCAGACTTAAGCAGATACGCCATTGCTCTCTCCTCCCAGAAGCAGGTACATCTCGGCCATGCGCGTGAGTACGCCCGCGTTCACCTGGTCGAGGATGCGCGAGCGCGCGCAGTCGGCGACGTCGGCGTTGATCTCCATGCCGCGGTTCATGGGACCGGGGTGGCAGATGATGGCCTCGGGCTTCATCTTGTTCACGCGGGCCATGTCCAGGCCCCAGAGGCGGTTGTACTCGCGGCGGGACGGGATGGCAGCGCCCTCCATGCGCTCAAGCTGGACGCGCAGCATGTAGACGACGTCCATCTCGGGGATGACCGCGTCGAGGTCGGCGGTCTGCGGGACGCCGTAGTAGTCGGGGTCGTCGACCTGGAAGGTCGGGGGTCCGACGAGCGTGACGTCGGCGCCCATGGTCCTGAGCGCGGGCACGAGACTGCCGCAGACGCGGCTGTGGCTGAGGTCGCCGACGATCGCGACCTTGAGGCCGTCGAGGTGGCCGAAGTTCTCGCGGATCGTGTAGAGGTCGAGCATGGCCTGGGTGGGGTGCTGGTGCTTGCCGTCGCCGGCGTTGATGACGATGGCGTCGGTGTGCTCGGTGATCTTCTGCGGCGTGCCGGCGAGCTTGGCGCGGCAGATGAACATGTCGACGTTCATGGCGTCGATGGTCTCGATCGTGTCCGCGAGGCTCTCGCCCTTGACGACGGAGCTCGTGGCGCCGCCCATGGAGAGGCTGTCCGCGGAGAGGCGCTTCTCAGCGAGCTCGAAGGAGCTCTTGGTGCGGGTGGACGGCTCGAGGAAGAGGTTGACGATCGTGCGGCCGCGCAGCGCCGGCACCTTCTTGATCGCGCGCTTGTTGACCTCGGAGAACGAACGGGCCGTGTCGAGGATCTGCGTGATGTCGTCGGCCGTGAGGCTCGTCGTGTCGATCAGATGCTTGACGGAGAGCATCAGTTGGCACCTCCCTGGTTCTTCTCGGCCACGGTGTCCCAGATCTCCACCGAGGTCGTGCTGTCATACGGGGCAATGGAGACGCGGACGTCCTCCTCGCGCGAGGAGGGGACGTTCTTGCCGACGTAGTCGGCGCGGATGGGCAGCTCGCGGTGGCCGCGGTCCACCATGACGGCGAGCTGGACGGTCCTGGGGCGACCGAGGTCGATCAGGGCGTCGAGCGCGGCGCGGATCGTGCGGCCGGTGTAGAGCACGTCGTCCACCAGGACGATGTCGCGCGCGTCCACGTCGAAGGGGATGTCGGTGGCGAACTCGACCGGGGCGATCTTGCGACGCACGTCGTCGCGGTAGAAGCTGACGTCGAGCGTGCCCACGGGCGGGCGGGTGCCCTCGATCTTGGCGATCTCGTCGGCGAGCAGCGGGGCGAGCGCGGCGCCGCGGCGCACGATGCCGACGAGCGCGAGGTTGGACGCGCCCTCGTTCCTCTCGATGATCTCGTGGGCGATGCGCGTGAGCGCGCGGGCCATGGCCTGCTCGTCCATGATCTGGGCCTTGAGCCGGGGCTGTTCCATGGGTCTCCCTTCTACGAAAAAGACGCCCTGCCGTTGCGGCGCGAGCGTCGGGAAGGGTGTTACGGAAGCGCCCCCTGGGCCTGACCTTGCTGGCGTCTCGCACCGGCTTAAAGATTCCCTGCCAGTGTACACCATCGCGGGAGGGCGCGGGAGGCGCGGGCGCCCATCGATCGCGCTTAGGATTTTGAGGTTGTTGTAGGTTGCGGACGGCGTTGCGCTTAAGAATCCGGAGTTGTTGTGCATTGACACTTCGCACCGATCTCGGGCGCGCCTAGAATGTCCAGTTGGCACACGAAGAAATGTGCGTCGAGGCGCTTCTGTGCGCACATTGACCTACAGCCATCCCAATTTCCTAAGCAGAGTTTCAAACGGAACCTACAACAACCCCGAGTTCTTAAACACATCAGTCGCCGCGGGACGATTCTTGTGAGCGCGTTCATGAGAACGTGCAGGTCTGCGACGTCGACGGTCTCGGGCGTATGACAGCAAACAGCCGAACACGGCAAAAGATGCAGCTATGGCTAGAAGTGCGTCCGCCTCCCGACCAACACGGGGGACGCACTTGGGTGGGGACACGCAGAGTCTTATGACAGGACGCCAAAGTATACGCCGACGACGCCAATCACCATGGTGATTATGATCAGGAGCATAGGGCTGGCTTTCTTATCGAGCGCCTTATAGTAAATCCAGAAGGCCAGCATCCCAAGAGCGCCGGGCATGATGCCATCAAGAATCTGTTGGAAGGTTGACGTCTCCTCTCCGACACCAATCGCAATGGGGATGTTCACCGCGACCGTGCTGTCACACATGGCACCCAAAACCATCACGCCAACAATGCCAAGTGCACCAATAACCTTGGTCATCACTCCGCTCTTCTGCGCCTGCTCAAGGAAGCCGACGCCAAGCTCGTAGCCCTTCTGCATTCCCCAGACACGCAGAGCCCACGCGGGAATGTTGTAGATCAGGAGAAACGCGAGTGGGCCAAACCAGTTCCCCTGCTGGCACAGCGAGATTCCGATGCCGGCAGCGATAACACGAATTGTGGAGAGGAAGATGGAATCGCCAATTCCCGACAGCGGTCCCATCAGCGCGGTCTTCACATCCTGAACCGCCTGCGGCTCAAGCTCTCCACGGGCGATCTGCTCTTCCATCGCCACCGCAATACCGCCAACAAAGGGACCAACGGGCATAGTAATGTTGAAGAAGGCGATGTGACGGCGAAGCGCAGCCGCAAAGTCATCGGGTCGGTCACGATAGATCTTCTTGAGCAGCCCGGAAATCATGAGACCAAAGCCAATGCCCATTTGCTTGTAGTACGTCCACGAAAAGCTGAGTCCCAACGCCCCCACGTTCAACGACGTCTTTACAAGATCAGACTTTGTTATCAGGCGCTGATCCTCGTTCGCAGTCGCGGAGCTTTGCCTAGAAGTCATCTTCGTCATCTCCTTCCATGCTTACAGCCTGCGCAGCGTTGCCTGCATCAAGAATTCCGGACTGGACAACCCCGATCACAACTGCAAACAGCGCGATTCCGAGAATGGGCACACCGAGATAAGAGCTGAGAAGGAATCCGGCAAACAGCCAGACCACGAGTTCCCTCGAGAGTACGAGACGCCCGAGCATCGCAAGGCCCAGCGCAGGAAGGATATTTGCCGCGGCGGTTAGACCGTTGAAGACAAAGTCAGGAACGGCTTCGATGAGAGCCTTGACCGCATCGGCACCGAAGTAGAAAGCAAAGCCGCAGATAAGGCCGTAACACACGGCAGGAATACCGCCAATGAGAAAGTGCATGAGGTAAACGCCCTTGAGATCCCCTCGATCTGCGTACCTCTCGGCAATACGAGCGAAGACGGACATAATGGAGTAGAAACCGCTCTTGATACTCACCGAGAGCGAGGCGATGGGCACAGCGAGCGCGATAGCCGTCTCTGGGCCCTCGCCAAGCGCAATGGCGAAGGAGCAGGCAAGGACGCCTCCAATAATTTCATCGGGAGGCACATAGGCACCAAAGCCAATCGAACCGAGGAACATGAGCTCGAGGCTTGCGCCGACGGCAAGGCCCGTTGCCAAGTCTCCCAGAACGAGTCCCGTCAAAGGGCAGAGTACAATGGGTCGCTGAAAAAACGACTCTCCAAACTGGTTGTCCATCTTGCCAAACATGGCAACAAGACCCACCAGAAACGCATTGAGTAACATTGCATCCTCCAATCTGATTACTTGTTGTTTTTATTTCCCCGCAACCTCCGCTAGAGCAAAGGGGCAACGTCGACTGGGATATCCGCGCACAGTGGACGAGCCTCCACGCTGACTCCGCGTGCAACGAGAGATCGGAGCTCACTGATCTCTTCCGGCTCCAGGTAAACCTGATGCGTTATCGCCCTCGTCGTGGCACTCTCACGCGTATTCCCAAGGTTCAGAGAGGTAATGGAAGGGCACCCATCAAGGAGCGCCTTCGCGTCAGCAACCGTCTCGACACAGATAATCATTCGATACTTGTCCGTCACGCCAGAGTTGATGGCCTCTATGGCATGAGCCATATCCTTAATGACCAGCTTCACGTGAGGAGGCTTCCCAAGCTTGAGCGCGGTACGCAGAACCTGGTCGGAGGCTACGTGATCACCCACGCAGAAAATGCAGTCCGCCCCGAGGCCCTGAACCCAGGACGCCGCGACCTGTCCGTGGAGAAGGCGGAAGTCGACTCGAGTAAGCAAAATCATCCGATGCCTCCCTTCGACGCGCCGGGCGGCGACGCCTTAATCGAAGCTTTAGAAGTCCTCGTCATCACCGACGGAGTCAAGGGCTTCGTTCACGTATGTCACCTGCACGCGCTTGTTCGCGGCAATTGCCCGGAGAACCTCATCCAGCGAAACTCCCTCGTCACTGCCAAGCAGTTCAACAAGAAACGCGAGATTCACGTTGGTAACGAGATAGGTGTGCGCCCTCCGTTCGACAACCTGCACGAACTGGTTGTTCACGCTGCCTCCGAGAAGGTCCGTGCAGACCACGACCTCATCGTCTTCTGGGAATTTGCTGATCATCGCTGCGACGCAGGAGGCGGGGTCGTTGTTGCCGTCCACAAACAGACAAAGCGCAGAGACGTCATCCCTCTCCCCCATGAGCAGGAAGAGGCTCTCCCTCATTCCCTCTGCAAGGTGCGCGTGTGATGCGATGACGTAGTGACGCATGTCCTTTCCTCCTAGCTAGATGGGCGCCAACCCCCTGTGAAGAGACAACTTGATCGACTAGTAGTCGAACTGGTGATAGTACCTGCGATAGTTGAGATTGTGCTTCGTCACAATCTCGTAGTAGCACATCAGGCGATCGCTAATTAGTGCCGTGAGAATCCAGGGGGACACGATGACGCGGAATTCCTCGTCTACGCCGGGGAGGGCAAACTCCTTCGTGTCCACGACCACAACGTCCTCATCCCCCGTGACACCGGACTTGAGGAAGCGCTCCACACGCTCGTCAAGCTTGCGGCTCGCATCCTCGCCCTTGAAGAGGAAAACCGGCACGCCCGGTTCAACAAGCTCAAGCGTCCCATGAAAGAACTCTGATGACGTCACGTAACGGGTCCGCTTCCACTGGCACTCTTCCAGGTTGCACATGGCAATCAGAATTGTCTCGCCCCAAAGTGCGCCCGATCCGACAAACATCGTGTACGGAGCCGGAGCATACTTGCGAGCAAGTTCCTCAGCACGAGGTTCGAAGGCCTTCCGGAGGTCAACCAGCCCCTCCCACACACCATCAGCCTGCTCCATGAACCGATCGAAATCGGGGAAGCAACCGCGCCGATTAAGAAGGCGTAGACCAAAGCAATCGGCGAGATAATAGTTCATCTCGCAGCTGCCCGTGCCATGCATCTGGGACATGGGGACGCACTTGTCCGCCCCAACCGCTCGACCGATGGGGCTGTCGGGATTGGTAAGCGCATAGACCCTGACGCCCATTTCCCGCATTCTCTTCACCGCCTCGAGCACCTCAACGGTGGTGCCAGACTCCGAGGACGTGAGGACAATGGAGCGTTCCGTGAGACGCCTGTTTCCGAGCACGTTCCACTCGGCTGCGTTTACGAGGTGAAGCTCGAGGTCCTTATCGGCATAAAGGTTCATCAGGTACTCAAGCTGCATGAGCTCATCCCAAGTGCCGCCCATGCCAAGCAGGAACACGGCGTCGTACCCTTCGTCAGTGGCCTCGTCGGCAAAGCGCGCCATTGCCTCGCCGCGCTCCCGGAGCCCCACGGCCTCCTCGAGATAACGCACTTGATCAAAGTGGAGTATCTCGACGGTCTCGGTCGGATTCATCTCTCTCCTATCGCTAGCGGTCTAAAGGGACGAGAGACATTCCGGACTGTCCCTCTGTATATAGATTAGTGTTTTTTAGAACCAATTTCTTCGACGGGCGAAGCCAGGGGGCAAGCGGTACCGAATTCTCGATAACTGGTATTAGTTTTCCGATATCTATCTAGAAGTAATAAGAGTAAGAGGAGCGGTCCCCACGGCTGTAGAGTTTGGCATGCTCAATCAGACTGCGATCCGCATCATAGCTCAGACACTCGATGACAAGGGCGGATTCCCCCGCATCGGTATCAAGCAGACCGGCATCACGGGCGCTCAGGTTCTCTATACTCAACCTCTCCTGGACAAGGGTAACCTTGTGCCCGAGAAGTTCGTAGGCTTCGTAAAGGCCAAATGCCTCAAGGTCGATACGCTCGATCCCCAATAGGGACTCATAGGGCATCGTCGCCATCTCCACTGAGACGGGGAGACCGTTCAGCATGTTCAACCGGCGAACGGTATAGAGCAGGTCCTCTTCCCCTATTCCAAATAGACTTGCGAAATACGGTCCCGCCAGGCGAGGCGCCTGAGAGAGCACGCGCACGGAGACGGTTTCTCCTTGTGAGGCGTACCTCTTCCTGAAGCCGTCGGTCGAAGGACCGCCGTCGAGCCACGGAACCGAGACGAGCATCCCCTTGCCGGGGATGCGGCGTACGACCCCCCGATCGACAAGCTCATCAATGGCGCTGCGAACGGTGAGGCGCGTAGTGGAGAATCGCTCCGCAAGCTCATTCTCGGAAGGAAGGAGCGTTCCCGGCTCGTACTCGCCGCGAGCGATCGCATCGGAAAGATGCTGGCGAATCATAAGGTATAGCGGCTCGCGCGAACTCTTCTCTTCTGCCGCCGGCCGAGCGCTCATTGTCCGATCCACCTCGACGCCTCTCCCTCCATGTTGTTCGAGCCGCCATTGCTCACAAAAGATATGAGACTCGGAAGCACAACAGAGGAGCAATACTCTATGAGTTCCCCGGCATCGTCGTACGAGATGGTTTCTTGGAAGAATGCCGCGGCACCCGTCTCGACCCCAAGAAGCGACGCCTCGTCATCCCTCACGCGCGTTATCGAGATTCTGTCCGAACCGTGCGCAAGCGAAACGCCATGAACCCGAGCCAGATACGCATAGAGACTCTCGCTCTCGAAGTCGACATAAACCAGGTCGGGAAACAGCTCGCAGTTGACGAGTGCCGTTTCTATCGAGACAGGCGTCTCGTCAACAAGCCGCACCCGTCTGAGCTCGAGAACCGTCTTGGGCGCGCGTTGTCCCATCTTACGCGCACACCGATCATCGGCGGCGCGTACGTCGGACGAGACAAGGCGAGACGACGGCCTTCTCCCCGCCCTATATGCCGCCTCGGAGAAGCTGCAGGTTTCCTCAAGCACAAAGGTCGGCTTGCGAGCACATACATAGGTCCCTGATCCCTGACGGCTTTCGAGGACAAAGCTCGACTCGAGCTGAGAGATTGCCGACCGCAGTGCAGTACGTGAGACGCCGAGCTCGCTGCTGAGCGTACGCTCGGAAGGAAGCCGGTCCCCACCCGAGAGCGAGTGACTTCTGATGTACCAGAGAATCCCTTCGATGGCACGCGTCTTAGGAGAGGCCTCTCGTATGGTTGCGTCGGGCAACGACTCTGGCACCTCCCTATCCAGATGGGCACTCCTGCCTTTCAGACAGGCCCAAGAGTTCATTCTTTAGACGCTCTGCCTCGTTCATCAGTCGTCTATATAGGATGGACGCACGCCTCAACTCCCTGACAAAAAGAGGAATGCTGACGAGATCCCCCTCGGGAGTGCCGTCGTCCATACAGACCACAACACCTATCCCCAATACCATATCATGCCGTAATGCATTTCTTTTTGATAACTCCCAGGGGCGAAGCAGCGCCTCGCTAAGCGCATTGCGGCCAGAAAGGGAACGATTGCCGCCCGACCCGCCGTCTTCCAAAACGAAGCAGCCACGGACTTTCGAAAGTTCATTAATTAGAGCTGGCTGAAGCGGATACTTGACGGCCCATCGACCAGACGATTCATCAAGGTAGACAGACGGCAATGGCGTAAAGGAGGGCGGACAAAACAGCACCTTGGTTACCTTGAATCCCATTTGCTCCAGACTAGCCTTGTCCCGCCTTTCCCTTCTTCCCATTGCATTTCCTTTCTATATAGGTCTACTGTTTATCATACCATTTAGCGTTCATATGGGTGTCCTAGACAACGATTTCTCGCCAAGTTCGACTGGATTTCATCGCGAGTTCCGTTCGAGAAAGAAAATCGGTATTTTGACTTGCGCGATTCTCGGGACTCTGTATACTTTCTCCTTGCGCACAGATTCCCCGGTGGCGCAGTGGTAGCGCAGCTGACTGTTAATCAGCGTGTCGTAGGTTCGAATCCTACCCGGGGAGCCAGGAGCTTTCGAGGTCGGAGAATAACTCTCCGGCCTCTTTTCTGTTTTGATTGTCCAATTTGACCGGACGAGTGCCTTCGCTGAGAGGTGGCTGGACGACTATAGGGAGGTGGCTCAGGTTCCTGCGAATGCGCGGCATCTCCACGACTGAAAGGCTCGAGAATCCGGGATTGTTGTAGGTTGGACGTGAATCCGTGCTTAAGAATCTGGTGTTGTTGTACCCCGAGCACGCAACGCGGAAGGGCGAGAAGTGTCTCTCGCTGACAAAGCCCCAGTTGGCAACAATCTGAAGGTTCTTCTCGACACCACATGACACTCGTGAAGGTACAACAACCACGAAATCCTAGGCATCCAGACGCATGCAGCCTGCAGCAACCCCGGATTCCTAAGCAAAGCCCACGAAAAGCGGCCCCGCCGAGGCAGGGGCCGCATGAGATGCCAAGAAGGGCGGGAGGTTCGCTCCCCTAGCCCTCCATGTAGTCCTTGAGGCGACCGGAGCGGCTGGGGTGACGGAGCTTGGCCAGGGTCTTGGACTCGATCTGGCGGATGCGCTCGCGCGTGACGCCGAACTCGCGGCCGACCTCCTCGAGCGTGCGCGGGTGGCCGTCCTCGAGGCCGAAGCGGAACTTGATCACCTTGCGCTCGCGGTCGGCCAGGCCGTCGAGGACCTGGTCGAGCTGCTCGCGCAGCATGGAGTCGGACGCAGCCTCGGGCGGCGCGACGGCGCTCGAGTCCTCGATGAAGTCGCCGAGCTGGGAGTCCTCCTCCTCGCCGATCGGCGTCTCGAGGGAGACGGGCTCCTGGGAGATCTTCTGGATCTCGCGCACGCGGTCCGGGCTCATGCCCATCTCGGCGGCGATCTCCTCGGGGGTGGGGTCGCGGCCGAGGTCCTGGAGCAGCTGGCGCTGGACGCGGATCAGCTTGTTGATCGTCTCGACCATGTGCACCGGGATGCGGATGGTGCGCGCCTGGTCGGCGATGGCGCGGGTGATCGCCTGGCGGATCCACCAGGTGGCGTAGGTGGAGAACTTGAAGCCCTTGGTGTAGTCGAACTTCTCGACCGCGCGGATGAGGCCGAGGTTGCCCTCCTGGATGAGGTCGAGGAAGAGCATGCCGCGGCCGACGTAGCGCTTGGCGATGGAGACGACGAGGCGCAGGTTGGCGCTGATCAGCTGCTGCTTGGCGTCGAGGCCAACCTGCTCGATGCGCATGAGGCGGCGCTGCTCGGCGCGCGTGAGCGTAAGCTCGCCGGCCTCGGCGGCCTCGAGCTTCTCGGCGGCGTCGGTGCCGGCCTCGATCTTCATGGCGAGGTTGACCTCCTCGGAGGCCGTGAGCAGGTCCACCTTGCCGATCTCCTTGAGGTACATGCGGACCGGGTCGCCGGTGAGCATGGCGGTGGAGGTGTCGGCGCGGCGGGCGCGGGCGCGCGAGGAGCGCTTGGGCTTGGCGACCTTGGCCTTGGGGACGGCGCGCAGCGCCTCCTTGACGATCTTGGCCTCGGCGGCGCTCTCGGAGTCCTCCTCGTCGTCCTCCACGTAGGAGTCGACGTCCTCGTCGTCCTCGAAGTCGTCGTCGGCGACCTCGTGGGAGGAGAAGTCCTCGCCGGCGCCCTCGGCCGGGGTGCCCACGACCTCCATGCCGCGCGAGCGCAGCGCGTCGTAGACGTCGGAGAGCTCGTCGGAGTCGACGTCGATGTCCTTGAGCGCGAGCTGGATGTCGTCCTCGGTCACGCTCGCGCCGGAACCGGCCCCTGCCACGAGGCCGTCGACGGCCTTGAGCAGGTCGTCGGAGAGCTTGATGTCCGCGTTGGTCTTCTTGGCAGCCACAAAAGTCCTTTCGACGTATAAACCTTTGAGATTATACCCAAAAGCTACGTGCCGAACACCGAAGAGAGTCGCCCCGCGAGCTCGGTGACGCGACGCTGAAGCTGCGTCGCCTCGGCGAAGAGGGCGTCCGAGTCGGGGTCGGGCGCGGCCGAGCGCAGGCGCGAGCGAATCTGCCGTATGCGGCGGCGGCACGAGTAGAGCTCGGCGCTGTCGACGATGAAGTCGAGCTTGCGCTCGTCGGAGAGCTCGTCGTCGCCCATGACGCGCCCTCCCGAGAGGATCCGGGGCGCCTCGGGGACGACCGCCGCGGCGGCGGCGACCACCTCCGCCGGCGTGCTCCCCTCGGGCGTCGAGAGCATGGCCCAGGCCATGGCCTCGTGCCGCCCGTCCGCCCAGACGAGCCCCGCGATCCGCTCGCCGTAGCCCCTCAGGGCGTCCGGGCGCTGCGCGATGGCGCAGAGCAGCTCGCGCTCCGCGGCCACCTGCACGCGCTCGTCGGCCGAGAGCGGCCCGGGCGCGACCTCGGGCGCGGGCCCTGCCGTCCCTCCCCCCTCGAGGGCGTCGATCGGGACGTAGTCGGCCGGGGCCTCGTCGTACGCCTCGTAGGAGGGGCCCTCCGCCGCGGCGGGCGGCGCGGGCGACGGAGCGGCCGCCCTTCTCGCGGGGCGCTCCTCGTCGAGCTCGCGCACCGGCGCGGAGCGGATGGCGCGCTTGGTCTCGTCCACGTCCATGCCCAGGGCGTCGGCGAGCCGCGTGGCGTACTCGTCGAGAAGGACGGACTGCTTGAGCGGCGCGAGGACCGACGCCATGTCCTCGAGCGCGCGGACGCGCCGGCCCGGGCCGGAGAGGTCGTAGGAGGCGAGGCGCTTCTCGAAGACGAAGTCCATGAGCGGTCGCGCGCCGGCGAGCTGCTCGCGCAGGGCGTCCGCGCCGTGGGCCGCGAGGAACTCCATGGGGTCCTGGCCGTCCGGGAGCACCACGCACATGAGCGACGCCGACGTCTTGTCGAGGTAGCGGACCGCGCGCTCGGCGGCGCGCTGGCCGGCGGCGTCGCCGTCGAACATGCAGATGATGCGGCTCACGCGCTGGCGCTCCATGAGGCG
>CAUGFC010000053.1 GCA_959598545.1 uncultured Olsenella sp.
GCGAGCATGTGCGGTCGCCTCCCATCGCGCGGAACTTGTCGTAGCGACGCGCCACGAGCTCGTCGGCGGAGAGCGGCTCCAGTTCGTCGAGGGCGAGCTGGACCTCGCGCACGAGGTCGTGCGCGATCTCGGCGTGCGTGAGGCCGAGGTCGGCCACCACGCCGTCGACCAGCCCCAGGCGCGCGAGGTCCTCGGCCGTGACGTGCAGGGCGGCGGCCGCCTCGTCGGCGCGCTTGGTGTCCTTCCAGAGGATCGAGGCGCAGCCCTCGGGGCTCACCACGGAGTATGCGGCGCTGCCGAGCATGTAGACGCGGTCGGCCACGGCGAGCGCCAGCGCGCCGCCCGAGCCGCCCTCGCCCACCACGACGCTCACGACGGGTGTCCTGAGGCCGCTCATGGCCACGAGGTTGGTGGCGATGGCCTCGCCCTGGCCGCGCTCCTCGGCGCCGATGCCGCAGTAGGCGCCCGAGGTGTCCACGAGGCAGACCACGGGCCGGCCGAACTTCTCGGCCTGCCGCATGAGACGCAGCGCCTTGCGGTAGCCCTCGGGGTGCGCCATGCCGAAGTTGCGCCGCACGCGCTCCTTGGTAGAGTTGCCGCGCTCGATGGCGATCACGGTCATGACGCGCTCGCCCTTCCAGGCGATGCCGGCCACGATGGCGGCGTCGTCGGCGTAGAGGCGGTCGCCGTGGAGCTCGACGAAGCCGTCCCACCCGCGCTCGATCAGCTCGAGGGCGGTGGCGCGCTCCGTGGAGCGGGTGAGCTTGACGATGTCGTAGGCGCTCTCGGGCGCGGGGGTGCGCTTGGGGCGCGCACCGCGGCCGCGGCGGGGCTCCTCGTGGGCGAGCGCATGCGGCGCGCCCGGGCCCGGCACCTTGCCCGCGTGCAGGGCGAGAAGCTCGGCGATGGTGGCGACCATGTCCTTGCGCTCGACGATGAGGTCGCAGAAGCCGTGCTCGAGCAGGAACTCGGAGCGCTGGAAGCCGGCCGGCAGGCGCTTGTGCGTGGTCTGCTCGATCACGCGCGGGCCCGCGAAGGCCACGAGCGCCCCGGGCTCGGCGAGGATGACGTCGCCCTCCATGGCGAAGCTCGCGGTGACGCCGCCGGTGGTGGGGTCGGTGAGCACGGTCAGGTAGGGCAGACCGGCCTCGCCGTGACGGCGCACCGCCGCGGAGACCTTGGCCATCTGCATGAGCGACGTGGTGCCCTCCTGCATGCGGGCGCCGCCGGAGACCGTGAAGCCCACGACCGGAAGGCCCAGCTCGGTGGCGCGCTCGAAGGTCCGCGTGATCTTCTCGCCCACCACGGAGCCCATCGAGCCCATCATGAAGTCGGCGCTCATGAAGAACAGGGCGCAGTCGTGGCCGCCGACCCTGCCGCGACCGCAGACCACGGCGTCGTTCTCGTGGCTCTTCTCGCGGGCATCAGCGAGCTTCTCGGCGTAGCCGGGGAACTCGAGGAAGTCGGTGGCGGCGAGCTCGCGGTCCCACTCCTCGAAGGTCCCGGCGTCGACCGTGATGCGCATGCGCTTGCGCCCGGAGACGCGCAGGTGGCGACCGCAGCGCGGGCACACGTCGAGGTTCTCGGCCAGCTTGGCCTGGTCGATCACGCGACGGCAGCCGGGGCACTTGATCAGCACGTGGCGCTCGGGGAACTCCGCGGCGACCTCGGTCACCGGGCCCTCGAGGGCGTTGACGCTCTTCTCGCGCTTACTCATAGAGGTGCTCCATCAGGTTGGTGTGGTAGTTGCCGGACACGAACTCGGGGTTGGCGAGGATGTCCAGGTGCAGCTCGCTGTTCTCGGCAACGCCCTCGATGACCAGCTCGCCGAGGGCGGAGCGCATCTTGCGGATGGCCTCCTCGCGCGTGGAAGAGCAGACGATGAGCTTGCCGAGCAGGGAGTCGTAGTAGGGCGGCACCACGGCGCCCACGTAGAGCGCGGAGTCGAAGCGCACCTGCGGGCCGCCGGGGACGTGCAGCATCGTGACCTCGCCGCAGGACGGCAGGAACTCAGGGGTCTCGGCGTTGATGCGGCACTCGATGGCGTGCCCGTGCGCGTCGAGGTTCTCCTGCGAGAAGGGCAGCTCGGCGCCGGCCGCCACGCGCAGCTGCCACTTGACGAGGTCCACGCCGCTCACGAACTCCGTGACCGGGTGCTCGACCTGCAGGCGCGTGTTCATCTCCATGAAGTAGAACGCGCCGTCGTCCGCGAAGAGGAACTCGATCGTGCCCACGCCCACGTAGCCCACGGCGCGCGTGAGGTCGCGGGCCGCCTTGTGCATGCGCTCGCGGACGCCGGGGTGGGCGTCCAGGCACGGCGCCGGGCTCTCCTCGATCAGCTTCTGGTTGCGGCGCTGGACGGAGCACTCGCGCTCGCCGAGGGAGACCACGTTGCCGTGGGCGTCGGCCAGGACCTGCACCTCCACGTGGTGCGCGGGCGAGACGAACTTCTCCATGTAGCACTCGCCGTCACCGAAGGCAGCCTCGGCCTCGGCGTGGGCCTCGGTGAAGGCCTTGCCGGCGCTGGCGGGGTCCTCGACCTTGCGGATGCCGCGCCCGCCGCCGCCCGAGCGGGCCTTGATGAGCACGGGGCAGCCGATCCGGGCGGCCTCACGCTCGGCCTCCTCGGCGCTCGCGAGCAGGTCGCAGCCCGGGACGATGGGCACGTTGGCCTCGCGGGCGGTGCGGCGCGCGTTGTCCTTGTCGCCCATGCGGTCGATCACGTCCGGGTCCGGGCCGATGAAGACGAGGCCGCACTCCTGGCACTCGCGGGCGAAGTGGGAGTTCTCCGAGAAGAACCCGTAGCCCGGGTGGATTGCCTTGGCGCCGGACTGCAGCGCCACCGTGATGATGGCGTCCTCGTTGAGGTAGGAGTCCGCCGGACGCGGGCCGCCGATGCAGTAGGCCTCGTCAGCGAGGGCCACGTGCAGGGCCTCGGCGTCCGCCGTGGAGTAGACCGCCACGGTCCTGACGCCCATCTCCTTGCAGGCACGAATCACACGGACCGCGATCTCCCCGCGGTTCGCGATGAGGATCTTGTCGAACATCGTCGCCTCCCGTGGGTCAGTTGGGGACAGGCCCCTTTTGACCCATCGACGCTACTTGAGTGCGAAGGACATCTCCGCCTTGCAGCACAGCTCGCCGTCCACGCGCGCCTCGCCGGAGGCGAAGCGGAAGGGCCCGCGGCTGCGCGTGATGCGGCAGGTGAGCTCAACGGTGTCGCCGGGGCGCACCGGGCGCTTGAAGCGGACCTTGTCCAGGCCCGTGTAGAGCGGGGTCGCACCCTGGGCGGCGAGGTCGTCGGCGAGAAGCACGCAGCAGTTCTGGGCGAGCATCTCGCACTGGATGACGCCGGGGACGATGGGGCTGCCGGGATAGTGGCCCTGGACGAAGAACTCGTCACCGGTGATGGTGACGCGCCCGTGAGCCTCCCCGTCCACGACCTCGGCCTCGTCGAGCAGAAGCATCGGCTCGCGATGCGGCAGCAGACCCTTGAGCTCCTCCTTGTTCATGCGGCGCCCTCCCCTAGTAGATCTTCATGAGACAGCAGTCGTACTCGACGAGGTCGCCGTCCTTCACGCAGATGTCCACGATCTCGCCGTCGGCCTCGGCGGTGACCTCGTTCATGACCTTCATGGCCTCGATCACGCAGAGGGTCTCGCCCTTCTTGACCTTGGAGCCCACGTGCACGAAGGGCTCGGCGCCGGGGGCGGGGGCGGCATAGAAGACACCGACCATGGGGGCGCGGACGGCCGTGGTGTGGGCCATGTCGAGCGCCTCGTCGCCGGGCTCCGCCGGGGCGGGGGCCGGTGCGGGCGCGGGAGCCGGCACCGTCGCGGGCGCGGGGGTGCCCACGGGCGCCGTCGGCACGGGGGCCGGGACCGCCGGCGCGGCGAACCCACGCTCGAGCTCGACGGCGGAGCCGTCACCCTCCTCGACGCGCACGCGGGTGAGACCGCGGCTCTCCATGATGTCCGCGATCTGGGCGATCTTCTCGGAGTCCATGTCTACTCCCTTCCGGCCGCACGCAGCGCGATGGCCGCGTTGTGGCCGCCGAAGCCGAGGTTGGTGGAGAGCGCCCACGTGAGCTCGCAGCTCACGGCCTCGTTGGGCGTGTAGTCCAGGTCGCACTCCGGGTCGGGGGTGCGGTAGTTGATCGTGGGCGGCACCACGCCGTTCTCGAGCGCCAGCGCGCAGGCCATGACCTCCACGGCGCCCGTGGCACCGATCATGTGACCGGTCATCGACTTGGTGGACGAGACGTGCGCGGCGTGCGCGTTCTTCTCGCCCAGCGCCTGCTTGAAGCCCTTGGTCTCCGAGGAGTCGTTGAGCTTGGTGGAAGTGCCGTGTGCGTTGATGTAGAGGCCCTCCTCGGGCTTCACGCCGCCCTCCTCGACGGCCTGGCGGATGGCGCGGGTGATGCCGGCGGCCTCGGGGTCGGGGCTGGTGATGTGGTGGGCGTCGTCGGTGTTGCCGTAGCCCACGACCTCGGCGTAGATGTGGGCGCCGCGCGCGACGGCGTGCTCCCACTCCTCGAGGACGAGCACGCAGGCGCCCTCGCCCATGACGAAGCCGTCGCGGTCGGCGTCGAACGGGCGGCACGCGGTGGCCGGGTCGGGGTTGGTGGTGAGGGCGCGGCAGCTCGTGAAGCCGGCGATGGACTCGGGCATGATGGCCGCCTCGGCGCCGCCGGCGAGGATGGCGTCCGCGTAGCCGTGCTTGACCGCACGGAAGGCCTCGCCCACGGCGTGGGCGGAGGTGGCGCATGCGGTCACGACGGGCAGCGTGGGGCCGTAGGCCTTGTGGCGGATGGCGATGTTGCCGGCGGCCATGTTGGGGATCATGGCGGCGATCATGAACGGGGAGGCGCGACGCGGGCCGCGGTCCGAGATGGTGTGGACGTTGTCCGCGAACGTGTTGATGCCGCCCACGCCGGAGCCGACGTAGACGCCCAGTCGCTCGTGGTCGACCGCGCCCTCGGCGTCGAGGCCGGCGTCGGCCATCGCCTCGTCGGAGGCGACGAGCGCGTACTGCGCGAAGAGGTCCAGGTGCGCGGCCTCCTGCCTGCCGAGAAGCGCGGCGCCGTCGAAGCCCTTCACCTCGGCGGCCACCTTGACCTTGAAGGCCTCGGTGTCGAAGTGGGTGATGGGGCCGATGCCGCAGCAGCCGGCCACCATTCCCTCCCAGGTCTCCTTGGCGGTGTTGCCGAGCGGCGAGACCGCGCCGATGCCGGTGATTGCAACCCTGTGTTCCATCTCAACTCCCAACAGGTCAGAAATGGGTCAAAAGGGGACTGTCCCCTTTTGACCTTTACATCGCCATGCCGCCGTCGACGCGGATGACCTCTCCGGTCACGTAGGACGCGGCGTCGCTCACCAGGAAGCGGGTGACAGCCGCGATCTCGTTCGCGCTGGCAAGGCGGCCGAGCGGGATCTGCTTCTCGTAGCTCTCGACCACGCTCTCGGAGAGCACGGCCGTCATGTCGGTCTCCACGAAGCCGGGGGCGATCGCGTTCACCGTCACGCCGCGCGGCGCGAGCTCGCGCGCCAGCGACTTGGTGAGGCCGATCAGGCCGGCCTTGGAGGCCGCGTAGTTGGCCTGGCCGGCGTTGCCCATGAGGCCCACGACGGAGGCCATGTTCACGATGCGGCCGCCGCGCTGGCGCATGAAGGCGCGCGCGAGGGCGCGGGCGGTGTGGAAGGCGCCCTTGAGGTTGACGTCGATCACGCGGGAGAAGTCCTCGTCGCTCATGCGCACGAGCAGGCCGTCACGGGTGACGCCCGCGTTGTTGACGAGGGCCCAGACGCTCCCGAAGTCTGCGAGGACCGCGTCGACGGTGGCCTTGACGGCCTCGGGGTCGGAGACGTCGCAGCGATAGGCGCGCGCGGTGGCGCCGGTGGCCTCGCAGGCCGCCACGGCCTCGGCGGCCGCGGCCTCGTTGCCCGCGTAGACGAGCGCGAGGTCAAAGCCGTCCGCGGCGAGCCCCTCGGCGATGGCGCGGCCGATGCCGCGGGAGGCGCCGGTCACGAGGGCCACGCGGCGCTCGGAGTCGCGCTCGAGCGCACCGTTCTTCTCGGCCATGGCTACTCCCCCTTCTCGGAAAGCGCGGCGAGGACCGCCTCGAGCTGCTCGACGGTCTCGCACGGCAGCGCCGTGACGCCCTCGAGCGTGCGGGAGACGAGGCCCGTCAGGGTCTTGCCGGGGCCAACTTCGACGAAGGTGTCGACGCCGTCGGCGGCCATGTTCTGCAGGGTGCGGACCCACTGGACGGGGTTGGCCACCTGGCTGGAGAGCAGCGCCACGCGCTCCGTCTCGTCGGCCGGGTAGGCCTCTCCCGTGCGGTTGGCCAGCACGGGGACGGACGGCTCCGCCGGGGCGTTGCCGTCGGCGAGGTAGGCGGCGAGGCCACGCTCGGCCTCGGCCATGAACGGGCTGTGGAAGGCGCCCGAGACGGCGACCTTCATCGCGCGGCCCTTGGCCTCCTTGACGAGAAGGTCGAGCTTCTCGCAGGCCTCCTCGGTGCCGGCGACGACGGTCTGGAGCGGGCTGTTGTAGTTCACGGGCCAGGCGTCGCCCGCCTCGGCGGCGAGACGCTCGACGGTCTCGGCTTCGAGCTTCACGACGGCGCGCATGGCGCCGGGGTTCTTCTCGGCGGCGTCGGCCATGAGCTCGGCACGATGGCACACGAGCTCGAAGCCCTGCTCGTCGGTGTAGGCGCCGGCGAAGGTGAGCGCGGCGACCTCGCCGAGCGAGAAGCCCGCCACCACGTCCGGCTTCACGCCGTGCGCGGCGAGCGCGCGGGCGCACGCGAGGTCGGCGGCGAAGACGCAGGGCTGCGTGTTGATGGTCTGCGCCAGCTCCTCCTTGGTGCCGGAGAGGCACTGCTCGGTGGTGCCGGGGCGCACGGCGTCGGCGACGTCGAAGACGGCCTTGGCCGCGGGCTCGGACTCGATCAGGTCGGCGCACATGCCGGGGTGCTGGGCGCCCTGGCCGGCGAAGAGGAAGGCTACCTTACCCATTGCGTGGCTCCTGCCAGGACCTTCTCGGCCCCGTTCACGAGGTCGTCGACGATCTGGAGCGCGCTCTGGCGCTCGCGGACCATGCCGGCGATCTGACCGCAGAGGAAGCTGCCGTTCTCGTAGTCGCCCTCCTTGGCGGCCTTGCGCAGGGCGCCGGTGCCGAAGGCGTTGAGCTCCTCCTCGGGCGCACCCGAGGACTCCATCTGGGCGTACTTGTTGGAGAACGGGTTCTTGAGGGCGCGGACCGGGTGGCCGGTCGAGCGGCCCGTGGCGCGCGTGGCGATGTCGTTGGCCTTGAGGACCATCTCCTTGTACTTGTCGGAGACGGTGCACTCGTCGGCCACGAGGAAGCGCGTCCCCACCTGGACCCCCACGGCGCCGAGCATGAGGGCGGCGGCGACCCCGCGCCCGTCGGCGATGCCGCCGGCGGCGATGACGGGAATCTTCACGGCGTCGACGACCTGCGGCACGAGGGCCATGGTCGTGGTCTCGCCGATGTGCCCGCCGGACTCGGTGCCCTCGGCCACGACGGCCACGGCGCCCGCTCGCTGGACGAGCTTGGCCATGGCCACGGAGGCGACGACGGGGATGACCTTGATGCCCGCGGCGTTCCAGGCCTTCATGTACTTGGTGGGGTTGCCGGCGCCGGTCACGACCACGGGGACGTGCTCGTCGATGACGACCTGGGCCACCTCGTCCGCGAACGGGCTCATGAGCATCACGTTCACGCCGAAGGGCTTGTCGGTCCTCTCGCGGAGCTCGTGGATCTGGTCGCGCAGCCAGTCGGCGTTGGCGTTCATGGCCGCGATGATGCCGAGGCCGCCGGCCTCGGAGACCGCCGCGGCGAGGCTCGCGTCGGCGATCCAGGCCATACCGCCCTGGAACACGGGCTTCTCGATGCCGAGAAGGTCACAGATGGGGGTGCGCAGCATGACTAGTTCTCCAGGAGGGACTCGACCATGGAGACGAACTCGCCGATGGTGGCGGGGTTGGACTCGGCGTCGATCTCGATGCCGAACTCGTCCTCGCACGCCATGACGGCCTCGACGGTGGCGAGGCTGTCGAGACCGACCTCGGAGAGCTTGGTCTCGGCGGTCAGCTCGACGTCATCAAGGCCGGCCTGCTCGCGGACGATGGCGCACACGCGGTCGAAGGTGGTCTGGTCTGCCATTGTTGGTACTCCTTTTTCTCCATGCGCCCGTCGGGCGCTCCAATGGACGGTCGGTCGGGGCGGGGCCACGCTACCAGCGCAGCAGGCACGCCCCCGTGTCGAGGCCCGCGCCGAAGCCGACGAGGGCGACGAGCTGGCCGCGCTCGAGGGAGCCCGAGCGGGCGAGGCGGTCGAGCGCGAGCGGGATGCAGGCGCTCGAGATGTTGCCGGTCTCGGCGAGGGCGCGCGCCACCTTGGCGTCGTCGATGCCCAGACGGCTCACGGCCGACGAGAGGATGCGCTCGTTGGCCTGGTGGAAGACAAAGTGATCGACGTCGTCGACGGAGACGCCGGCCTCCTCGCAGAGCTCGGTGACGGAGGTCACGATCGCGTTCACGCCGAACTTGAAGACGCGGCGGCCCTCCATCGCGAGATGCGGCTCGGGGCGGTCGGTCCTGTCGTAGGGGGAGGTGCCGGGGACTCCGGGGACGTGGAGCACCTCGACGGTGGGGTCGGTGGTGAGGCGGACGGAGAGCGGGTTCTCCCCGCCCGCGCCGAGCACGGCGGCCGCGGCGCCGTCGCCGAAGAGGACGCACGTGGCGCGGTCGGACCAGTCCACGAGACGGCTGACCTTCTCGGCCGCGACCACGAGCACGCGCTCCGCGCGGCCCCGGGACAGGTAGCCGTCCGCCACGTCCATCGCGAAGACGAAGCCCGCGCACGCGGCGGAGACGTCGAAGGCGGGGCAGGAGGCGCCGAGAAGCTCGGCGACGGCGCAGGCCTCGGCGGGCATGAGATGGTCGCCGCTCGTGGTGGAGCAGACGATGAGGTCGAGCTGGTCGGGCGTCACGCCGGCGGCCTCGAGGGCGGCGCGGCTGGCGGCGACGGCAAGGTCGTCCAGGGTCTCGGTGGTGCACAGGCGGCGCTCCGAGATGCCGGTGCGCTGGGAGATCCACTCGTCAGAGGTGTCGAGGAACTCGGAGAGCTCGTCGTTGGTGACCGCACGCTCGGGCAGGGCGGAGCCGGTGCCCAGTACGCAGAACCCCATGTCGCCTCCCGTCTTGGTTCGTGGTTGGCGCCAAATTGTTAACGCGTCAACATCTCTTTGGTAGGCTAGCAAAAGACGCGAAGCTGAACGCGGTCTTATGCAGGTTGGGCGATTTTGCCATGAGGTCTACACATGGGTAACGTTAACATGCTCCGTGACGGACCCACCCCCGACGAACAGGTCGGCATGACGACAAAGCTGCTGCTCACAGTACTCGAGGAGACTGGCTCCACCAACGACGACGCGCTCGGGCTCGGGCGCGCCGGGGCGCCGCACGGCACGGCCGTGGCCGCACGGCGCCAGACGGCGGGGCGCGGGCGTCGGGGCCACGCGTGGGAGTCTCCCGTCGGCAACCTGTACCTCTCCGTGGTGCTGCGTCCCGCCGTTGTGCCGGCGCGCCTCCCGGGCCTGGCGGCGGTCTGCGGGCTCGGGGCGGCCGACGTGCTGCGGGATGCGCGGCTCAAGTGGCCCAACGACCTTCTCGCCCGCGGGCGCAAGCTCGCCGGGGTCCTCGTGGAGGCGGCGCGCGACGACGCCGGAGACACGTTCGCCGTCTGCGGGATCGGCGTGAACGTGGAGAGCGCGCCGCGCGACCTGGGCGCGATCTCCCTCGCGGATCTGGGCGAGGCGCCGTCCTTCTCGCCCCTGGCGGAGTCCCTGCGCGACGCGATCGTCAGCCGGGTCGACGCCTGGACGGCGGCGGGCGGCGACCGACCGCTCGACGGCGTTCGAGACGACTACCTGTCCCGCCTCGCCTGGCTGGGCGAGAAGGTCCGTGCGCTCGCCGCCGAGGACGGCTCCGAGGTCTCGCGCGGCACCTTCGAGACCGTCGATCCCTGGGGCCGCGCCGTCGTCGACGGCATCGCCTACGCCGCCGAGCAGATCTCCCTGCGCCCCCTCGCCTGACTGACAGGTCTTGCGCCTCGCGTCCTCGCCGCAGCCCCCGCGGCCCGCAAATCCCGTCACTCACGCACGATCTAGGCCGGCGACCTTCGTCCCATACGCACGGACCGCCCGCCCCTCTCGACCGGCGATTTCTGAGCGAAGCTCAGTGAGCCGGTGAGAGGGACGGGCGGTCCCTCAGGTGCGTATGGGACGAGCGCCTACTCCTCGCTCTCCTGGCGGACCACCTGCGAGAGGAGGTCGTCGAGGGAGCCGAGGTCCTCGTTGATGACGTCCGAGCCCTCGCTCGACGCGTCGGAGCCGCCGATCAGCTCGTCGTCGTCGAAGTGGTGCGTGGCCGGGGCGGCCGTGCCGAGCATGATGTCGGCGTCGGCGTCGGGCGAGAAGACCATGTTCAGGAGCTGGGACAGGTCCTCGCTGTCGGCCTCGTCCTCGTCAGGCTCGAGGATGTAGAGCAGGCCGCGGGCCTCGAGGCCGTCGCGGAGCTCCTCGATCGCCTTGGCACCGATGCCGTCGATGCGCAGGAGGTCGTCCTCGGTCTTGCCGATGAGGTCGCCGACGGTCTCGATGCCGACCTCGCTGAACTTGTTGGTCCAGCGCTGCGACACGCCGAGGTCGTCGAAGAGGTAGAGCTTGGCGTCCTCGCTGGAGAGCGTGCGGCCGTTCTTGGAGTACACGCCGCCGAAGCCGAAGTCGTCGCCGACCCAGTCGAGCTGCTTGGGCAGCTTCTCCTCGATGCCCTTGAGCTCGTCGGGCGCCCACTCGGGCAGGCTCTTGGCGAGCGGCGAGGTGGGGCCGTCGATCTTCGTGCCGTGGTAGGTGAGCTCGACGTCGTTGTACGCCGAGAGGCCCGTGCCGGCCGGGATCTGCTTGCCGACGATGACGTTGGACTTGAGGTCGAGCAGGTGGTCCACATCGCCCTCGATGGCGGCCTCGGTGAGGACGCCGGCGGTGCGGATGAACGACGCGCTGGAGAGCCAGGAGTCGATGGAGCTGGCCACCTTGAGGGTGCCCAGGATCACGGGCTCGGCCTCGGGCGGCGTGCCGCCGGCGAGCGCGACGTTGCGCACGGTGTCGGCGAAGACGTAGCGGTCGACGTACTGGCCCAGCAGGTACTGGGAGTCGCCGGGGTTGGTGACCTGGACGCGACGCAGCATCTGACGCGCGATGACCTCGATGTGCTTGTCGTTGAGGTCGACGCCCTGGGAGGTGTAGACGTCCTTCACGGACTCCACGAAGGTGTGCATCGTGGACTCGATGTCGGTGAGCTTGCGCAGCTTGCGGAAGTTCACGAAGCCGCGGGTGATCTGGTCGCCGGCGCGGACCTCGACGCCGTCCTCGACGCCCGGCATGAAGCGCACGGACGCGGGGACGCGCCACTCCTCGATGGTGCGGGTGGCGTCCTCGGAGTCCACGATGCGCAGCAGGTACTCTGCCTGCTCGGGGGTGATGCGCAGGGTGCCGGAGACCGGCGCAAGGTCGGCCTCGCGGCCGAGGATCTTCTCGTTGACGTTGCCGACGACGTCGAACATGCGGGCGACCGTGGGGAGGCCCTGCGTGATGTCGTCAGCGCCCGCGACGCCGCCGGAGTGAATCGTACGCATCGTGAGCTGGGTGCCCGGCTCGCCGATGGACTGGGCGGCGATGACGCCGACGGCGGTGCCGATGTTGACCGGACGACGCGTGGAGAGGTCCCAGCCGTAGCACTTCTGGCAGACGCCGTACTTGGACTTGCAGGTGAGCAGCGCGCGGAGCTCGACCTTCTTGAGGCCGTGCTCGACCAGCATCTCCAGGTCGTCGCGGGAGGTGATGTAGCCGTCACGCGCGATGAGCACCTCGCCGGTGGCGGGGTCGCAGATGTCGTTCAGGGCGCAGCGGCCGATGAGGTCGGTGTCGACGCTCGTGGCGCCCGGCTTGATCAGCGGGTAGGTGACGCCCTCGTCGGTGCCGCAGTCCTCCTCGCGGACGATGACGTCCTGGGCCACGTCGACGAGACGACGGGTCAGGTAGCCGGAGTCGGAGGTGTGGGAGGCGGTGTCGACGAGGC
>CAUGFC010000054.1 GCA_959598545.1 uncultured Olsenella sp.
GTCACGTAGGTGCCGGGGTTGCCCGTGAACTTCTCGGCGACGTGGAACGACTGCGAGAGGAACTGCTGGATCTTACGGGCGCGGGCCACGACGTGCTGCTGCTCCTCGGAGAGCTCGTCCATGCCCAGGATGGCGATGATGTCCTGGAGGTCGGTGTACTCCTGGAGCGTCTCCTGGACGGCGATGGCCACGCGGTAGTGCTCGTCGCCCACGATCGAGGGGTCGAGCGCGGAGCTCGAGCTCGCCAGCGGGTCGACGGCCGGGTAGATGCCCAGGTCCGTGATTGCACGAGAAAGGACCGTCGTGGCGTCAAGGTGCGTGAACGTGGTCGCCGGGGCCGGGTCGGTGAGGTCGTCCGCAGGGACGTAGACGGCCTGGACCGAGGTGATGGAGCCCTCCTTGGTGGAGGTGATGCGCTCCTGGAGCTCGCCCATCTCGGTGGCCAGCGTGGGCTGGTAGCCGACGGCGGACGGCATGCGGCCAAGAAGGGCCGAGACCTCGGAGCCCGCCTGGGAGAAGCGGAAGATGTTGTCGATGAACAGCAGGACGTCCTGGCCCTGGTCGCGGAAGAACTCGGCGGTGGTGAGGCCGGCGAGCGCGACGCGCATGCGGGCTCCGGGCGGCTCGTTCATCTGGCCGTAGACCAGGCAGGTCTTGTCGATGACGCCGGACTCGCGCATCTCGAGGTAGAGGTCGGTGCCCTCGCGGGTGCGCTCGCCGACGCCGGTGAAGACCGAGGTGCCGCCGTGCTGCTGCGCGAGGTTGTTGATCAGCTCCTGGATGAGCACCGTCTTGCCGACGCCGGCGCCGCCGAAGAGGCCCGTCTTGCCGCCGCGGACGTAGGGCTCGAGAAGGTCGATGGCCTTGATGCCCGTCTCGAAGATCTCCGTGGTGGTGGTGAGCTCGTCGAAGGACGGCGCGGGGTGGTGGATCGGGTAGTAGCGGACGTCCTCGGGGACCTCGCCGCCGTCCACGGGCTTGCCCATGACGTTCCAGACACGGCCGAGCGTGGAGGGGCCGACCGGCATCATCATGGGGTGGCCGGTGTCGCGCACCTTGAGGCCGCGGGTGAGGCCGTCGGTCGAGGACATGGCCACCGTGCGGACCACGCCGCCGGGCAGCTGGGACTCGACCTCGAGCACCGTGCTCACGTGGCCGACGGGCGTGTCGCCCTCGACCTCGAGCGCGGTGTAGATCCCCGGCACCTGACCGTCGAACTTGACGTCCACGACCGGTCCGACGATGCGGACGATCGTGCCCACGCCGACGGTGCGGTTGAGCTTGTTGTACGCGGCCTCCTCGAGGGCGGTGCGCGTCTCCTGGTTCTTCTCTGCCATCAGTTGTCCTCCAATGCGGAAGCGCCGCCGATGATCTCGTTGAGCTCGGTGGTGATGGAGCCCTGGCGGACTCGGTTGTACGTGCGCTCGAGCGTGTCCAGCACCTCGCGGGCGTTGTCGGTCGCGGACTGCATGGCGCGGCGGCGCGCCCCGTGCTCCGCGGCCGCCGAGTCGAGCAGCGCGTGGAAGATGACCGTCCTGAAGTAGGCGGGCATGAGCTTGCCCAGGACCTCCTCGGCGGAGGGGTCGAAGGCGAAGTCGGTGTAGGTGTGGCTCTCCACCGTGGTCAGCGCCTCGCGCTCGCGCGGCTTGTTCGGCATCGTGAGCTGCTCCTTGGAGATGGGCAGCAGCTGTTCGACGACCTGGGTCTGCTCGACGCGGTTCTTGGCGTGCCAGTAGTAGATCACGACGCGGTCGATCTCGCCGGTGGCGTAGCCGCGCATGACGTAGGACGCGATGCGGTCGGCCTGGTCCTGGTTGGGCTCGGACGAGATGCCCACGAACGACATCACGGGCGCCATCTTGCGGTACGTGAAGTACTCGGTGGGCTTGCGCCCGCAGGTGATGAGCGACGACTTCACGCCGCGCGCCTTGAGGCGACGCATCTCGGCCTCGACCGCACGCTGCTGCACGATGTTGAAGCCGCCCGCGAGGCCCTTGTCGGAGGCCACGAGGATGAAGAGCACGTGCTTCTCGCTCGTGCGCTGGGCAAGAAGGGGCTGCTCGGTGGTGAAGCCGGCCTCTGCCACGTTGGCGAGCATGCGCGTGATGGCGTCCTTGTAGGGCTCGGCCTCCTCGGCGCGCGCGAGCGCCTTGTGAATCCGAGCCGTGGAGATCATCTCCATCGTGCGCGTGATCTGCATGGTGCTCTTGATCGAGCTCATGCGTCGCTGTATTTCGCGAAGGCTTGCCATGGCCTACTGCCCCTGACCGTCCAGCGGTTCGTGACCGCCCTCGGGCGGCGCGGCAACGGTGTCCTCCGCGGCCTCCTCCACGTCCTCGGCGCGGCGCCGGTTGGGGTGCTCGGCGAGGAAGAGCTTCTTGAAGCGGCCGATGCGGGCGCGCAGGCGCGACGCGGTGGCGTCGTCGATCTTGCCCTTGAGGACAGCGCTGCGCAGCTTGGGGCTGTGCTCGACCATGTACTTGGCGAGCTCGTCACGGAACAGCGTCACGTTCTCGAGGTCGATGTCGTCGAGGAAGTCCTCCTTGGCGGCAAAGATGGAAATGACCTGGTCGCGAACGTCAAGCGCCGAGAAGCGCTGCTGCTTGAGCATCTCCATGACGTGCGCGCCGTGGTTGAGCTGGTACTGCGTGGTAGCGTCCAGGTCGGAGCCGAACTGCGAGAAGGCCTGCTTCTCGCGGTAGGCGGCAAGGTCGAGACGCAGCGTGCCCACGACCTGCTTCATGGCCTTGATCTGGGCGTCACCGCCCACGCGGGAAACCGAGATGCCCACGTCGACAGCCGGGCGCTGGCCCTGGAAGAACAGGTTGGACTGCAGGTAGATCTGACCGTCGGTGATGGAGATCACGTTCGTGGGGATGTAGGCGGAGACGTCGCCCTCCTGCGTCTCGATGATCGGCAGGGCCGTGAGCGAGCCGCCGCCCAGCTCGTCGGAGAGCTTGCAGGCGCGCTCGAGCAAACGGCTGTGCAGGTAGAAGATGTCGCCGGGGTAGGCCTCGCGTCCGGGCGGACGGTGCAGCGTGAGCGACATCTGACGGTAGGCGACAGCCTGCTTGGAGAGGTCATCGTAAACCACGAGCACGTGCCCGCCGGGGTGCTCGGCATCGGCCGGGTTGCCGTGGACGTCGTTGTACATGAAGTACTCGCCGATGGCGGCACCGGCCATGGGGGCGATGTACTGCATCGGGGCGGACTCGGCAGCGGTTGCCGAGACGATCACCGTCTTGTCCAGCACGCCGTGCTGCGCGAGCGACTCGCGGATTGCCGCCACCGTGGAGGCCTTCTGGCCGATGGCCACGTAGATGCAGATCATGTCGGTCTCGCGCTGGTTGACAATGGCATCAATGGCGATGGCCGTCTTGCCCGTCTTGCGGTCGCCGATGATGAGCTCGCGCTGGCCGCGGCCGATGGGCACCATCGCGTCGATGGCGAGCAGGCCCGTCTGCACGGGCTCGCACACCGGCTGGCGTTGCATGATGCCGGGAGCCTTGAACTCGATGGGGCGGCGGTGCGTGGCGTTGATGGGGCCGAGGCCGTCGATCGGCTGGCCGAGCGGGTTGACCACGCGACCGAGCATGGCGTGCCCCACGGGGATGTCCATGACGCGGCCGGTGGTGCGGCACTCGTCGCCCTCCTTGATCTCCTCGGCGTCACCGAACAGGACGGCGCCCACGTCGTCCTGGTCGAGGTTCTGGACCAGGCCGTAGACGTCGAGGCCGGTGGAGGAGCTGGTGAACTTGAGCAGCTCGCCCGCCATGGCGGTCTTGAGGCCCGAGACGCGCGCGATGCCGTCCGCGACCTCGGTGACGACCGAGGCCTCCTGACGGTCGACCGTGGCACTGATCTGCGCGAGCTCCTCGCGCAGCGTGCTCATGATCTTCTCGGAGCTGATGGTTTCCATTAGTGTTCCTCGCCTTCGATGAAGGTCGACGAGAGCGTCTTGCGGATGTTGGCGAGCTGCGCGCGCACAGAGGCGTCGTAGCGCTTGCCGCGCACCTCGAGCATGATGCCGCCGATGATCGACGGGTCAACGCGCTCGACGAGATAGACCGGGGCCTCGAGGTCGGCCTCGGCCTTGGCGCGGACCTTGGCGCGCAGGTCGTCGTCCATCGGGACGGCGGTGGTCACGGTCACCGAAACCGTGGTGTCCTGCGTGTCCAGAAGCTCCTTGTAGAGCTTGGCCACCTGCTCGACGAGGCCGAGATCGTCCTCGCGCTGCATGGCGGCAAGGGTCTCGAGCACCTCGGGGGTGAACTTCTGCGCGTGCTGCCACTGCACGAGGTCCGCGTTCGCGCGACCCTCGGAGCGCGCCGCCTCGAGAAGCGCCCGCGTGTACGCCTCGATCTTCTCGGCGTCCGCCCGCTTAGCGCCCATCGGACTTGCCCACTTCCGCGAGATACTTCTCGGCGAGCCTGCGCTGCTCCTCCTCCGAGAGGTCGTTGCCGATGATCTTGCTGGCGATCTCCACGGAGAGGTCCACGACGGAGCTGGAGAGCTCGATCATGGCCTTGTGGCGCTCGGAGTCCACGGCGCCGTGGGCCTTGGCGATGATGTCCGCCGCCTCGCGCTGGGCCTTGGCGAGGACCGCGGAGCGGACCTCCTCGGCCTCCTTCTTGGCCTTGGCCACGATGGCGTCCGCCTCGTGGTGGGCGTCGAGGATCTTGGCCTCGTAGGAGCGGACCTCCTCGGCCGCCTGGAGCTTGGAGCGCTCGGCAGCCTCGAGGTCGGACTGAATCTTGGCCTGGCGCTTCTCCATCATCTCGAGGACCGAGGGCCACACGAGCTTCTGGAGAACGACCAGGATGATGAGGAAGGCGATGAGGGCGGGGATGAACTCGGCCATCTTGGGGATCAGGATGTCCGGGCCCACCGCGGACTCCTCGGCGAGCGCCACGGCAGGCGTCGCCAGGATGACGCCACCGGCGACACCCGCGCGCGCAACCAGCCTCATGGCAGTGTTTTTCATACTTGCCTCCAGTCGGAAACGTACGGCAGCGCTACTTGACGATGAGGCTGACGACGAAGCCGATGAGGGCGAGGGCCTCGACGAAGGCCGAGCCCAGGATGAAGACCGTGAACAGACGGCCCTGAACCTCGGGCTGACGAGCCATGCCCTGCGCAACGCCACTGGCGGCCAGGCCAATGCCGATGCCCGCGCCGATAACGCCGAGACCATAACCAACGACACCGAGAGCTCCCACTGTTCCTCCTTTGACGTGCGCCCCTGTCGTTCTTCTCGATAAGTGCGGGACGCGCTTAGAACCAACTGCTATCTCAGCGCCCGTGCGGGCGCGAGTTGCCCTGTCCCTATTCCTCGTCGGACTCCGCGATCTGCACGTAGACGGCGGAGAGCAGCGCGAAGACGTAGGCCTGGATGGCGGCCACCATGATCTCCACCGCGTAGATGACGAGCAGAATGCCGACCCACAGCACCGACGCCCCCGCCTGCACGGCGGTGGCCGCCGAGAAGGCCTGGACCATGGGCTCGAAGAAGAGCGAGGCCAGTATGGCGAAGGTGCCCATGACCACGTGGCCGGCGAAGAGGTTGCAGAAGAGTCGGACGGCGAGGGTGACGAGGCGCAGAATCGTGGAGAAGACCTCGATCAGCCAGACGAGGGCGTTGAGCGGGAACATGACGCCCGCCGGTGCCAGGCTCTTGACGTAGCCGAGCGTGCCCTTCTTCTTTATGCCGCAGACGATGAAGTAGACGAACGAGCAGAGCGCGAGCGCGGCGGTGGTGGATATGGTGCCGGTGCCCGGCTTGCAGCCCGGGATGATGCCCACGATGTTGTTGGCGAGAACCACGAGGAAGATCGTGGCGATGAACGGGAAGTGCTTCTTCCAGGACTCGCCGAGCAGACCCTTGCACATGTCGTCGCGGACGAACTCGACGACGTACTCGACGCCGTTGACGAAGGCGCCCTGGGGCACGAGGCTCGCCGCCTGCTTCTTCTTGAAGACGAACAGGATGACGAGCATGAGCGCGATCGCCACCGCGAACCAGAACGTGTACTGCGTGATGCCCACCGTGTTGAGGTCGCCGACGATTGGCTGCGACGTGAAGCTCGCCACGAGCTCGTTGACCTCAGCGCCCAGGCTGTCCAGAGGATTACCCACGCTCATCTCTCCCCTCAAACCTGCGAGCGGCCGTTGGCCGCCCTCCAGGCCCGTATCGCCTCGACGCCCCAGAAGAGCAGGAACGCGGCGACCAGTGCACAACCGAACTCCAAGAAGCCTGTGTTCGTGGCAGTGTACACCACGAGCAGGACGACGGTGAGCGTCAGGAACGTGACGCCCATGGCCGCGAGACCGGCGGCAAGCGAGACCGCGCGGTTTCCCCTCAGAGCCCGCTCGAACAGCACGGCAGGTGCGACGCAGCCCATCAGTCCGAAGAGCGCGCCGGAGACGATGGCGACCTGAGGATCCACGTCGCATCGCCTCCCGTCCGAGCGAATTAAGGACACGAGAACTCTAGCGCGCCGGGGGAAATAGTCAAGCAGGGCGCCGTTCGCCCCCGTTTTGCCACAATCGGGCGATGAGGGGAGCGGGCGCGGGGGGGGTATGCGCAACGCGCTGAGGTATGCGCAACCTGGCGAGAGGTCGGACTTCTCGCCAGGTCGTCTACCTGTTGATTCAGGAATCTGAACGTTGCGCATACCGTCGCCAGTTGCGCATACCGTCGCGCGGACGCCTACTTGGTGCCGTAGATGCGGTCGCCGGCGTCGCCGAGGCCGGGCAGGATGTAGGCGTGGTCGTTCAGGCAGCGGTCGAGCGCGCAGGTGTAGAGGCGCACGTCCGGGTCGAAGTCCAGCGTGGCGCGGACGCCCTCGGGCGCCGAGACGAGCGTGAGGCAGCGGATGTCGCGCACGCCGGCGTCGCGCAGGAACTTGATCGCCGCGGTGAGCGAGCCGCCCGTGGCGAGCATCGGGTCGACGACCAGGCAGGTGCGGTTCTCGATGTCGTCCGGGAACTTGCAGTAGTACTGGTGCGGCTCGTGGGTCTCCGGGTCGCGGTACATGCCGACGTGGCCGACTCGGGCGGACGGCACGAGCTGGAGGATGCCGTCGACCATGCCGAGGCCGGCGCGCAGGATCGGGATGATGGCGACCTTCTTGCCGGAGACGCGCTTGCAGGTGGTGGTCTCGAGCGGGGTCTCGACCTCGACGTCCTCGAGCGGGAAGTCGCGCATGGCCTCGTAGCCCTCGAAGATCGCGAGCTCGGTCACCAGCTCGCGGAACTGCTTGGTGCCCGTGTCCTTGTCGCGCAGGATGTGCAGCTTGTGCTGGACGAGCGGGTGGTCGATGACCGTGAAGCGCGTGGGGTCGAACTCTTCTGCCATAGCGGGTCCCTTCTCTCTTGTATCTGCGCACTCTGTAAATCGGGGGCTGTCCCCAATTTACAGCTCGGGGTAGAGCGGGTGGGCGTCGAGGAGCTCGCGCACCTCGAAGGAGACGCGCTCGGTCACGCCCTCGTCGCCCAGGTTGGCAACCACGTCGCCGATGAGCTCGCCGATGCGCTCGCACTCGCGCTCGGAGAAGCCGCGCGTGGTGGCGGCCGCCGAGCCCACGCGGATGCCGCTCGTGACGAACGGGGAGCGCTTCTCGCCGGGGATGGTGTTCTTGTTGACGGTGATGCCAACCTCGTCGAGCGCACGCTCGGCGTCCTTTCCCGTGACGTCGCCGGCAGCCGTAAGGTCGACGAGCAGCAGGTGGTTGTCCGTGCCGCCGGAGACCAGGCGCAGGCCGCGCGACTCCATGCCGCGCCCGAGGGCGCGGGCGTTGGCGAGGATTGCGTCCGTGTAGGCGGCGAACTCGGGCGCGAGCGCCTCGCCAAAGGCCACGGCCTTGCCGGCGATCACGTGCTCGAGCGGGCCGCCCTGGCTGCCGGGGAAGACGGCGGAGTCGACCTTCTTGGCGAGGTCGGGGTCGTTCGTGAGGATGAGGCCGCCGCGCGGGCCGCGCAGCGTCTTGTGCGTGGTGGTGGTCACCACGTCGGCGTGCGGCACGGGGCTGGGGTGGCGCCCGGTGGCCACAAGGCCGGCGATGTGGGCCATGTCCACCATGAGGTAGGCGCCGACGGCATGCGCGATCTCGGCGAAGCGCGCGAAGTCGATGATGCGGGGATAGGCAGAGGCGCCGGCGATGATCACCTTGGGGCTGTGCTCGCGTGCCAGGGCCTCCACGGCGTCCATGTCGATCAGCTCGGTCTTCTCGTCCACGCCGTAGGAGACCACGTCGTAGAGCTTGCCGGAGAAGTTGGCGGGAGAGCCGTGCGTGAGGTGGCCTCCGTTGTCCAGCGCCATGCCGAGGATCGTGTCGCCGGGCTGGGCGAGCGCGGCGAGCGCGGCGTAGTTGGCCTGGGCGCCGGAGTGGGGCTGCACGTTGGCGAAGCCGGCGCCGAAGAGGCGCTTGGCGCGCTCGCGGGCGAGGTCCTCCACCACGTCGACCGCCCAGCAGCCGCCGTAGTAGCGCTTGCCGGGCAGGCCCTCGGCGTACTTGTTGGTGAGCGGGGAGCCCACCGCCTCCATCACCGCCATCGAGACGAAGTTCTCCGAGGCGATGAGCTCGATCGAGGAGCGCTGGCGGCGCAGCTCGTTGTCGACCGCGGCAAAGACCTCGGGATCGGACGCGACCAGGTGCTCGTAGTTCATGGGGCCTCCTTGTTGCGATGGCGCGGCGACGGTCGGTTGCGCCGGGCGGTTGGCTCTCCCCTAGGCTTCGACGCCGGGGAAGGCGGGGTCGTCCTCGCGCATCATCTTCTCGACGCGCGCGGCGTGACGGCCGCCGCCGAACTCGGTGGTGAGGAACGCGTCGAGGATCTTCTCGTTGTCCTCGAGCGAGACGAAGCGGCCCGAGAGGCCGATGACGTTGGCGTCGTTGTGCTCGCGGGCGAGGCGCGCGAACTCGACGGTCTGGATGGGGGTGGCGCGCACTCCGGCGACCTTGTCCGCCGTCATGGCAATGCCGAGGCCGGTGCCACAGATGAGCACGCCGCGGTCGACCTCGCCGCGGGCGACGCGGCGGGCGACCTTGTCCGCGTAGTCGGGGTAGTCGCAGCGTTCGTCGGTGTCGGGGCCGCAGTCGACGACCTCGTGGCCCTGGGCGCGCAGGTACTCCGCGAGTGGGTCCTTCTGGACGAAGCCGGCATGGTCGGAAGCGATGGCGATGCGCATGGGTCTCCTCCCCGACGTGGTCTCTCGGCGCTCTTCCTAGGGTATCACTTGCCGACCCGGGACCGCCCCCGGCACAGCGGGGCGTGAAGCGCCTCTCGGGGCCATCGGCGTGTCCGGAAGCTTACAAAAACAGAGTAGTTGCAGGTTGGCCGCGGCTTTGTGCTTAGGATTTCGGGGTGGTTGCACCTTCGGGGGTGCCGTGCGGCGGCGAGAAGGACGAGCGACTCACGGCCAACAGGGGTTTTGTCGGCAAGAGGTGCTTCTCGCCGACAAATGAGGTCGTCAGCGCCTGCAACTACCCCGATCTTCTAGGCGAGCGGCCGCGGAGAGCCTGCAACTACCCCGATTCCTTAAGCAGACGGCTCCGTCGGGCAGCGCGCGGCGAGAAGGACGTCGGCCTCGGTGAGGGCGCCGGCGCGCAGGACGCGCGGCTCGGACCCCGTGGTGTCGACGATGGTGGAGGCCACGCCCACAGGCGCCGCCCCGGCGTCGAGCACGAGGTCGGCAGCGGCGACGATGGCAGGCTCGAGCCCCGCGCCCGAGGTGGCGGCGGGGGCGCCGTGCGTGTTGGCGCTCGTCTGGGCGAGCGGGCACCCGAGCGCGCGGACGATGGCGCGGTCCAGCTCGGAGTCGGGGACGCGCAGGGCGATCGTCGCGCCGGCCTCGCCGGGCTGGGCGTACTCGGGGGGCACGGCATCCGAGGCGCGCACCACGATCGTGAGCGCGCCCGGCCAGTGGCGCTCTGCGAGCCTCAGCGCCCAGGCAGGGACGTCCCGCCCGTAGCGGGCCAGGTCGGCAGGGTCGGCGACGAACCACGGCAGCGTCTGCGCGCGGTCGCGCCGCTTGATGTCGAAGATGCGCGCGTGCGCGGGGTTGCCCGGCAGCGCGGCGCAGCAGATCCCGTAGACGGAGTCCGTGGGGAGCACGGCGACGCCCTCGGCGCGCAGGACGGCGGCGGCGCGGCCCACGACCTCCGGACTAGGGTCGGTCTGGCTGGCGAGAAGCACGGCGCCCACGGCTACCCCTCCCTCAGGGCCACGAGCACGCGCGGGCGGTGCGTGAGGTCCTCGCGCACCTCGACCGACGCCCAGCCGTCACGGGCGCGCACGAGCGCGGCGGCGTCCTCCAGGGACCCCTCGAAGAGCTCGACGGCGAGCATGCCGCCCGGCGCCAGGGCGACGGGGGCGAGGTCGAGCAGGCGGCGGAACATGTCCAGGCCGTCCTCTCCCCCGTCGAGCGCGAGCCCCGGCTCGAAGTCGGCGACCTCGGCGGGCACCTCCTCGGCGAGCACGCGCGTGGGGATGTAGGGCGGGTTGGAGACGAGCACCGAGAACGTGCCCATGAGCTCGGGGTCGACGCCCGAGGCGAGGTCGCACTCAACGATGTCGACCGCCTCCTCGAGGCCGAGCGCCTCGCGGTTGCGGCTCGCGAGCTCGACGGCGCGCGGGGAGAGGTCGGTCGCCGTGACGTGGGTGCCCGGTCGCTCCGAGGCCACCGAGAGCGCTATGCAGCCGGTGCCGGTGCCGACCTCGAGCACGCGAACGGGGGCCGCGGCGCCCCCGTCCTTCTCGCCCGCGGCGTCCACGCCCTCGAGGGCGGCGTCCACCAGGATCTCCGTCTCGGGGCGCGGTATGAGCACGCCCCGCTCGCAACGCAGGACGATGTGGCGGAAGGGCATCTCGCCGGTCACGTACTGGAGGGGCTCGCCGGCCGCCCGGCGCTCGATCGCCTCGTGCATGGCGGAGAGCTCGGCGGGCTCGAGCGGGCGGTCGAAGTTGACGTAGAGCCCGACGCGGGAGAGGCCCGTCACGGCCGCGAGCAGCCACTCCGCCGAGAGGCGCGGGTGCTCGTCACCCTTGCGCTCGAGGTAGCCGCTCGTCCAGTCGAGTATGCGCTTTATGGTCCAGGGCTCGGTCGCGGGCACGCCCTACACCGCCTGGGCGAGCTTCTCCGCGCGCTCGGCGGCGGCCAGCGCCTCGATGACGCTGGGGAGCGTGTCGCCCAGCAGCACGCCGTTGTAGGTACCGTTGAAACCGATGCGGTGGTCGGTCACGCGGTCCTGCGGCTGGTTGTAGGTGCGGATCTTCTCGGATCGGTTGCCATGGCCGATCTGCGAGAGGCGCGCCGCGCCCTGCTCGGCCTGCTGCTTCTCGAGCTCCATCTCGTAGAGGCGGGCGCGCAGCATCTGCATGCAGACCTCGCGGTTCTGGATCTGCGAGCGCTGGTCCTGCGACTGCACCACGGTGTTGGTGGGCAGGTGGGTGATGCGCACCGCCGAGTAGGTGGTGTTGACGCACTGGCCGCCGGGGCCGGACGCGCAGTAAGTGTCGATGCGCAGGTCGCCGGGGTCAATCTGGATGTCGATCTCGTCCGCCTCGGGCAGCACCGCCACGGTGGCCGTGGAGGTCTGGATGCGTCCCTGGCTCTCGGTCTTGGGAACGCGCTGGACGCGGTGGACGCCGCTCTCGTACTTCATGACGGAGTACACCTTGTCGCCCGTGACCTTGAACTCGATGGTCTTGAAGCCGCCGGCCTCCGACGGGCTGGACGAGAGGACCTCGATCTTCCAGCCGCGGCTGTCGCAGAAGTGCTGGTACATCTTGAACAGGTCGCCCGCGAAGATGGCCGCCTCGTCGCCGCCGACGCCGGCGCGGATCTCCACGATCGTGTCCTTCTCGTCGTTGGGGTCGGCCGGGATGAGCAGGTACTTGATGTCCTCCTCGAGGGCCGGGAGCTTGGCCTCGTTGGCGGCGATGTCCTCCTGGAGCATGGCCTTCTCGTCGGCGTCGGCCTCGTGGAGCATCTCCTTGGCGGCCTCGATGTCGTCGAGGGCGGCCAGGTACTCGCGAGCGCGGGTCACGAGCTCGGTCTGGCTGGCGTGCTCCTTGGCCAGGCGCGCGTACTCCTTGGGGTCGGAGACCACGGCCGGGTCCATGAG
>CAUGFC010000055.1 GCA_959598545.1 uncultured Olsenella sp.
ATCGCGCGGAAGGTGTCCAGGACCTCGCGCGTCATGGGCGCGAGCTCGCCGCGCTCGCCCCAGCGGCCGTGCTCGCGGATGTCCTCGAGCGCGCGGGCGTGCACGAGCGAGTGCTGGCGGAACTCCATCTCCACGAGGCGGAAGCCGAAGGTCTGCGCCTGCCAGACGAGGCGCTGCAGCGGTCCGTACGCCGCGCGGACCGCACCGGCGCGGGCAAGCGAGTCCTGGACGACGCGAAGGTCGGCGATGTAGTCGTCCGCACGGCGGTACATGACGTCGGCGGTGCGGGCCACCGTGGCGCGCAGGCGCTCGGCGATGACGAGCATCGCGGCGCGGTGCAGCTCGCTCGCCGAGATCCCCAGGGCGCGGGCCGTGAGCTCCTCGCTCATCTCGACCTGGTGGCTCCAGAGGTTCACGAGCGCGTCGGACGGCGGCGTGGACACGGCGTCGAGCGTGAGGTTGCGCCCGCACGCCTGCGTGGCGTCGGCCAGGCGCTCCAGCACGTGCACGCGGAACTTCTCGGCCACGGCGCGGCTCACGCGGGCGGTGACGTTGGGGTTGCCGTCGCGGTCCGAGCCGATCCAGCTGCCGGGGTGGAAGAACGCGGGGCAGACGGGCGGCACGGTGCCGGCGCGCTCCCCGAGCTCCCAGTCGTCGAATCGGCGATAGACGTCCGGCACCATGTCGAAGAGGGTGTTGTCGAAGATGTCGACGATGGTGTCGGCCTCCTCGACGGGCGTGGGCTTCTTGTGCGCGATCGGCGAGGTGCGCAGGAGCGCGTCGATCTCCTGCAGCAGGCGCCGCTCGTTCTCGGCGAGCGCAGTCCCGGCGAGGCGGCCGCGCTCCTCGAGCAGCTCGGAGATGCGGCGGATCTTGCCCTCGACTGCCTTGCGGCGCGCCTCGGTGGGATGCGCGGTGAAGACGGGGCGGAACTCCAGACGCTGGAGCAGCGCGACGGCCCGCCCGCGGCCGCACTCCTCGACGAGGCGGCGGTAGGCCACGGTGAGGTCGTTGATCGGGTCGGCGTCCGCGGCGGGGTCCACGCCGGCCTCGCGCTCGCGCAGCGAGGTCACGCGGTAGTGCTCCTCGCAGATGTTGGCCAGGTGGAAGTACGCCACGAAGGCGCGCATGAGCAGCGTCGCGCTGCGCTCGTCCAGCCCGTCGATCGTGCGCTCGAGCTCGGCGAAGGCGGCGCGCTCGTCGGGCGTGTCGGCGGCCTCGTCGGCGCTCGCGCGGAAGGCGTCCGAGAGCAGCACGTCGAAGGTCTCGAGGAGACCGGGGTCGAACTCGTCGAGCACCTTGCGCACCAGGCGCAGGAAGAGGTCCATGTTTTCGGCGATGCTCTCGGGGACGTTGAGGGCGGGCATGATATCGCTCGCGGCGGACGCCTGCACGTTCTTCTCGGCCAACGCTGCTCCTTTGACGGACGTATGGTCGGCTACACGATACCCCGAGAGGGCGCTCGCGCAGAAGTCCCCTCAAGAAAGACCCACGCGAGAAACGCGATGTTCACGTCCGAGCTCAGCACGGGCCGCCCGGGCGCTACAATCAGGAGCCGAGAAGAACGTTAACCAGAGAGACCGCGCATGCAGAACCCGTTAAAGAGGACCAAGCCGACCATCACGGCACCCCAGACTCCGCACACACCGCGCTACGGGGTGTCGCCGCGCAAGCCGCGTCGTGAGAGGCGGCCGCGGGAGCACGAGGCGTTTCTCGCGCGCGTGGTCAACGACTGGTGGAACAGGCTCATCACCGCTGTCTTTGGCGGGAAGTTCTCCGAGCAGACCGAGCAGTACCTCGCCCACCAGACCAAGCGCGACTACGTCTGCAACACGATCGGGCAGGCCGCGTGGGGCATGCTCTTCCCGGTGCTCACGATGGTCGCCACATGGCTCGTGGGCGCCGAGCAGGCGGGCCTGTTCTCGATGGCCTTCACCGTGGGCACGCTGCTTTTGTTCCTGGCCAACTACGGCGTGCGCACCTACCAGGTCTCCGACCTGGACGACATGCGCTCCTTCCTGGACTACCAGGTCAACCGCTTCGTCACCTGCGCGGCCATGCTGCTCGTGGGCTGGATGTGGTGCCAGTTCCGCGGCTACGACGCGCAGATGTTCTCGATCTGCATGGGCGTGCTGGTCTTCCGCGCCGTGGACGGCCTGGCCGACGTCTACGAGGGGCGCCTCCAGCAGAAGGACAAGCTCTACCTCGCCGGCCTCTCGCAGGCGGCGCGCTGCGTGCTGGGGCTCGTGGCCTTCTCGCTGGCGCTCCTCGTCACGCGCGACCTCGCCGTCGCGAGCTTCGCCATGGCCGTGGGCGCCGTGGCCTCGCTCGTGCTGCTCACCGTGCCGCTCGCCTACTTCGAGACCGAGCGCAGCATGCCCGCAACCGCACGCGGCATCCGCGAGCTGTTCGTCGAGTGCTTCCCGCTCTTCGTGGCGCTCTTCCTCTACAACCTGATCGACTCGGTGCCCAAGTTCGCGATGGAGGGCGTCCTCTCCTACGACAACCAGCTCTACTACAACGCCATGTACTTCCCCGCGCACTCGATCCTCATGGTCGCCGGGTTCATCTACAAGCCACAGCTCGTGCGCCTGGCGCGCATCTGGGACGACCCCGAGAAGCACCGCCGCTTCGACCTGCTGGTGCTTGCCATGGTGGGCGTAATCGCGCTGGTCACGGGCGCGATGGCGCTCTTCATGGGCACCGTGGGCATCCCGCTCATGAGCCTCATGTACGGCCTGGACTTCGAGCGGTTCCGCGGCCTCTGCCTGGTGATGGTCGCCACGGGCGGCGTCTGCGCGTGCATCGACTTCCTCTACCAGATCGTCACGGTGCTGCGCGCCCAGGGCGACGTCTCCAAGCTCTACCTCATCGCCTTCGCGTTCTCCGTGCCCGTGGCGATGCTGCTCGTGAACTTCGCGGGACTGGCCGGCGCCGTGGTGGGCTCGCTCGTCTCGATGGCAATCCTGCTCACGCTGCTGGTCATGGAGTACTTCGGCATCCGCAAGCGCATGAGCCGCGGCTACTAGCGACGCGGCGGCGGGCGGCGGACGCCCTCCGGTCAATCTTCAGGGTGTGTACACTGTTGCGGGTTTGATTTAGCATGTCGTAACGATAAAACCGCAGGTGGGCGGCTTTCCGAGAAATACATCAAAATTGCAACAGCGTACATACCATGAGGGATGCTCGGGCGGCGCCCTGAGGGCGGGCTCACAGGCCGGGTGGCGGGACCGGGAGGCCGTCGTCCTTCTCGGCCGCAGGCGCCTCCCCCACCGGGGCCCATCCCGGTTCGAAGGGACCCGCCTGCGGGACGGGCGTCGTCTCGAGCAGCCCCCACGCGCGCACGGCGCACAGCGCGTAGACGGCGACGGCAATCACATAGACCACGATGAGCGTCGAGGCCAGCGCCACGGCGGCGATGTCCGCCCCCGAGCTCACGTAGGAGCCCTCGAGCGTCCCCTCGAGCTCCCCCAACAGCGTGAGCGGGGCCATGAGCAGGAAGTCCGCGAGGCCGTGGAGCGCCGCCACGCCGAGAAAGCTGCGCGTCCGCACGTACACGACCGCGAAGAGCAGGCCGACGCAGGCGGTCTGCGCGGTCTTGAGCAGCATCTGGACGAGCTCGAGCACGCCGATAGAGGGCGTCGCTGTCACGTGCAGCGCGCCGAAGACCACCGACGAGACGAGCACCGCGCCCACGACCCCGTTCCTCGTGCAACCGTGGCGCGACAGGATGCCGCCTAACAGCAGCACGCGGAAGAGCGCCTCCTCGTAGAGGCCGACGGAGGCGCAGAAGAGCGCGAGAAGCACGAGGTCGGGAAGCCAGGTCGGCGAGAGGCTCAGCGCCTCGCCGGCGGCGGAGGCCTGCAGCAGCGCCGTGACCTCGAGCGCGCAGAGCCCGAGCGAGAGGAGCACCGGGAGGCATCCCTCGCGCAGGGCGCGTCGCAGCCCCACGGCGGAGGGAGCCAGGGACCGGACGCCGCCGAGCAGGGCGATCATGCCCGCGACCAGGGCGAACAGCAGCACCCGCTGAAGCGCCTGGTCGGCCAGGAGGGGCAGCGACGCGAAACCGGGCACGAACGCCAGCGCCAGATAGCCCGCCGCCGTGAGCCAGCACGCCCAGCCCTGCCTGTGCCTCTTGATCAGCGCCATGTCGACCTCCCGCCCCAAGGATACCCGTTGCGGGCGCGCCGCCCTTCTCGCCACGCTCGCCGAGCGGTCCTTCTCGCCGAGCGGCCACAGGTTCTTCTCGCCACGCGACCCGGCCCGCGCGCCGCAAGGTATGCGCAACTGCGCAAGGTATGCACACCGTCTCATCTTCTATATCAGCAGCTAGATCGCATGACGAGAAGAACCTGCGATCGCAAGGTTGCGCATACCACGAGAAAATGCGCATACCACGCAGAAAGCGTCCGTCCCATGAGAGGCGACGCTCGATTCGCTACCATGTATGGGAACGGTCCCGCCCAGGAAGGGAGCGCCATGCTCGAGGACTATGCCAAGGCACGCAAGCTCGGCCTCAAGCAGGTGGAACGCGACGTCGCAGCCGGACGCTACCCCTATCCCCCCGCGCTCGACGACATCCTCAAGAACCAGGGCTACCAGGGGGAGGTGCCCGTCGGCCTCGCCGAGGTCGACCTCTCCCTCATCGCCGGCACCAAGACCCGCGGGCGCCAGAACATGTTCTCCAGCGGCTTTCTGCCCATCGCCGAGCCCACCTCGGAGTTTGCCGCCAAGTGGAGCGACCTGATCGACTCCCAGCGCGCCGAGGGCCTGCGCGACCCGATCATCGTCTACGAGTACCTGCAGCGCTTCTACGTGCAGGAGGGCAACAAGCGCGTCTCCGTCTCCCGCTACCTGGGCATGCCCACGATCCTGGCAAGCATAACGCGCGTGACGCCCATGCCCTCGGACGAGAAGGCCCTGCGCCTCTACCACGAGTTCACGCGCTTCTACCGCGTATGCCCCATCTACGGCATCATCTCGGACGAGGAGGGCTTCTACACGCGCCTCGCCGCGCTGCTGGGCCAGAACCTGGACGAGCCGTGGCCCGAGGACGTGGTCCGTGACCTCCGCTCGCTCTTCGACAGCTTCTCGCTCTCGTGGCGCGCCCGCGGTGGCAACACACTCGACCTGCAGATAGGCAACGCGCTTGCCACCTATGTCACGATCTACGGTTTCGAGCACGCGCGACGGCTCACGCCCTCGCAGGTGGACGCCGAGGTCGGCAAGATCTGGGGCGAGTTCGTGGTCACGCAGGGCGAGGGGGCGCGTGCCTACCTCGAGGACCCCGCGAAGGGCCACACCGCGCCGCTCCCCAAGCTCAAGAACCTCGCCAAGACCACCGTGCTCGCCCGGCCCTTCCGCGTGGCCTTCGTCTACGATCGCAACCCCCTCTCCTCCGGCTGGATCGCCCTGCACGACCGCGGCCGCCAGAAGCTGGAGGGGCGCCTCGGCGCCACCGTCTCCACGCGCGTCTTCACCGACCGCAGCTCCGACGCGGCCTTCGACCAGGCCATAGACGAGGCGGCCGACTATGGCGCCGACCTCGTGGTCACCTGCTCTCCCACGCAGATGCGCCAGGTCACGCGCGCCGCGGCGGAGCACCCGGGGCCGGCCTACCTCAACTGCTCCGTGAGCCTCTCCCACAGCGCCGTGCGCGGCTTCTACGGCCGCATGTACGAGGCGAAGTTCCTGCTCGGCGCGCTTGCGGCGAGCCTTGCCGGCCACCACAAGGTGGGCTATGTCGCCGAGTCGCCGGTCTTCTCGACCGTGGCCGAGATCAACGCCTTCGCGATCGGGGCGCAGATGGTGGACCCGTACGCGACGGTCTACCTCAAGTGGTTCTCCACCAAGGACAACGACTGGCGCCGCGAGCTGCGCGAGGAGGGCGTCCACATCATCTCCGGGCGCGACTACGCCAACCCGCTCGCCCCCAAGGAGTCCTGGGGCCTCTACCGCGTGGACGACGACGGCACCGAGACCCACCTCGCCGAGCCCGTCTGGAAGTGGGGTCGCTACTACGAGATGCTGGTCCGCTCCATCCGCAACGACACGTGGAAGAAGGAGGGCGAGAAGATCCAGGGCCAGTCGCTCAACTACTGGTGGGGCATGTCGGCCGGCGTGCTGGACGTGCGGCTCTCGGAGGACCTGCCGCGCGGCCAGCGCATGCTCGTTGACGTGCTGCGCCAGTCCGTGCTCTCCGGGCGCGTGCACCCGTTCACGGGCAAGCTCGTGGCACAGGGCGGCGACGTGGTCCAGGGGCCCGAGGCAGGCCGGCTCACGAGCGAGCAGATCGTGCGCATGCGCTGGCTCAACGAGAACGTGGTGGGCCGCCTCCCCGAGCAGCGCGAGCTCGACCGCGACGGCCTCGTGGAGGTGGAGGTCGCCGGTGTGATTCCCGTCGACCCCGCCACGGTTCTGCTCAAGGACACGAGTCGATAGGGGCCGGAGTGAGAATTCTCGCGATAGCAGACACCGAGGAGGGGTGGCTCTACGACCACTACGACCGCGAGCGCATGGCCGACGTGGACCTGATCGTCTCCTGCGGAGACCTTCCGGCGCGCTACCTGGAGCATATCGTCACCCTCGCCAACGTGCCGCTCGTCTACGTGTGGGGCAACCACGACACCGCCTACGAGCGCCACGCACCCGAGGGCTGCGTTGACATTGACGGCCACATACGGGACTTCAACGGCCTGCGCATCATGGGCCTGGGCGGCTCCATCCGCTACAACGATCAGGTCCACGGCTTCACCGAGGCGGAGATGGCGAGGAGGGCGGCGCGCATGGCGCTGCTCGCCCAGGCCTCGGGCGGGGTGGACCTGATCTTGACCCATGCGCCGGTGCGCGGCTACGGCGACCTCGACGACCTGCCGCACCGCGGCTTCGATGCCCTGGGCCGCCTGCTCGAGCGCACGTGCCCGCGCTACCTTCTGCACGGCCACGTCCACATGGAGTACGGCCGCATCGAGCGCGTGCGCGAGCACCCCTGTGGCACCACGATCGTCAACGTCTGCGGCTCCTACGTGCTGGACCTCCCCGACGAGACGATCGAGGAGAGGCGCGGGCTCTTCCGTCCCGAGAGCGTCTAGGGCACGCGTCCTTCTCGCCTGGCGGCGCTCTGTCCCGTCTCGCCGAAGATTAACGGACAAAATTCGACTTTCACGAAAATGTTTCCTGCGGATATACGATAGTTAATCGAATTCTGCCCGTTAATCGGTGTGCGGGGCCGGGCAAGTCCGGGGCGTGTCACACGAAAGGCGGCGACGCAGCCGAGGCCACGCCGCCGCCCACAGGGGACCCGCTGGCGAGAAGGACGTGCTGCCCTACGCCTTGCCGAGGCAGGCGGCGCCTGTCTGACGGATGTTGGTGAGGTAGACGTTCTCGCGCCCGAAGTAGCCGGCCATGTAGTCGACGTAGCCCGCGGTCTCGGCCTTGGGGATCACGCACATGATGACGCCCGCGAAGCCGCCGCCGTGCAGACGGAACGCGCCGGCACCGATCTTGCGCAGGTAGAGCTCGGTGAGGGCGAGCGCCATCGGGATGGGCTCCTCCTCGGGCATGCCCGGGACCACGGCGTTCTGCAGCCACTCCCAGGAGGAGCGGCCGGAGGCGGTGATGATGTCGAGCACCTTGGCCTTGTCGCCGGCGTTGATGGCGGCCTCGGCGGCCTCCACACGCTTGACCTCCTCGAAGTAGTGCAGGGCGCGCAGAACCGCGCGGTCTCCGCACTTCTCGCGCAGCTCGGCGAGGTTGGCGAGAACCGCGTCCTCGCCCGTGTCGCAGAGGTTCTTGACGCCGAGGGCGGCAGCGACGTCGTGCATCTCGTTGGGGACGGAGGAGTACTCGGCGGAGAGGTCGGCGTGGCCCTTGCCGGTGTTGACGATCACGAGGTCGTGGTCGAGCTCGTCGAAGCCGAAGTCGACCTTCTCGTACTTCACACCGTCCGAGAAGTCCAAAAGAATCGTGCCACCCACGGCGCACGCCATCTGGTCCATGAGGCCGGAGGCCTTGTCCCACCAGACGTTCTCGGCGTACTGGCCGATGCGGGCGTAGTCGGCGCGCTCGATGGCGTCGTCGTTGTAGAGGTGGTTGATCATCTCGCAGACGAGCATCTCGAAGGATGCCGAGGAGCTCACGCCGGCGGACGGGATGACCTCGGAGGAGCACACGGCGTTGAAGCCGCCGATCTTGAAGCCGCGCTTGACCGTGGCCTCGAGCATGCCGGCGACGAGCGTGGTAGAGCCGCCGCCGTGCGGGATCTGGTCGATGGCGCCCGTGTCGACGACGATGGCCTCGGGATAGCCCTCGCTCCAGATGGTGACGATGCCGTCGTCGGTCTTCTGGGCGGCGCCGATGCTGTCCATGGTGATGGAGGCGCAGAGAATCTTGCCGCCGTTGTGGTCGGTGTGGTTGCCGATGATCTCCGTGCGGCCGGAGGCCGTGAAGTACTCTGGGTCGCCGGCGCCGAAGGCCTCGTCGTAGCGGGCGGCGAGCGCGGAGAGGCGTGCCTGCGCGCGCTCGGCGTCCTCGCCGTAGACCTTGTTCAGAACGTCCTGGCTGGGAATGCCCATGGGTGATCTCCTCTCTGGTGATCCAAAAGGGGTCTGTCCCCTTTTGGATCAAATCTCCTCTCCTAGCTGACGCTCGCAACGAAGCGCGCGAACGCCGCCCTGCCCTGATCGTCGTCGGCGAAGACCGCGCAGTGCTCGAGCACCTGCGCGAAGACCTGGCCGATCTCGTCCTCGATAACGGCGTGGAGCGCCACCGCGTCCGCCCCGGCGACGTTCTCCGGCGCGAACTCCGGGTGGCGCCGCAGCACCTCGGCCGCCCACGGCGCGTGCGCCTCGAGCTCGGGCACCGACGCCGGGTCCTCGCCGGCGAGGATGACCTGCTCGAGCCGGTCCATCTCGCCGAGCAGGCGAGCCGGCAGCACCGCGAGGCCCATGACCTCGATGAGACCGATGTTCTCCTTCTTGATGTGGTGGAGCTCCTGGTGCGGGTGGAAGATGCCGAGCGGGTACTCGTCCGTGGTGCGGTTGTTTCGCAGGACGAGGTCGAGCTCGAAGTCCTCGCCGCGGCGCCGCGCGATCGGCGTGATGGTGTTGTGCGGGGTGCCGTCAGTCTCGGCGAGCACGCCCACGGCCTCGTCGGAGTAACCACGCCACGCGGAGAGAATCTTGTCGGCGAGCTCCACAAGGCGCGCGGGATCGGCGCCGTCGAGGCGAATCACCGACATCGGCCAGTCCACGATCTGGGCGCTCACGTCCTCGTAGCCGGCGAAGGAGATCTGCTCACGCGCGGCGGCACGGGCCATGGCGAACTCGTAGCGGCCGCCCTGGTAGTGCTCGTGCGTGAGGATTGAGCCGCCCACGATCGGCAGGTCGGCGTTGGAGCCCACCGTGTAGTGCGGGAACTTGCCCACGAACTCGAACAGGCGCTGGAACGTCTTGCGGCTGATCTGCATGGGGACGTGCTTCTCGGACAGCACGATGCAGTGCTCGTTGTAGTAGACGTAGGGGCTGTACTGCAGGTACCAGGACTCATCGGCCAGCGTGAGGGGGATGAGGCGGATGGTCTCGCGGGCGGGGTGGTCGAGGCGGCCGGCGTAGCCCAGGTTCTCGGGGCAGAGCTGGCAGCGCGGGTAGGGCTCGGCGGCACCGGACTTCTGCTTCTCCAGGGCAGCGGCGATGGCCTTGGGGTCCTTCTCGGGCTTGGAGAGGTTGATCGTGATGTCAAGGTCACCGTAGCGCGTGGGGGTGACCCACTTGCGGTCGCGCGCGATGCGGTAGGTGCGGATGTAGTCGGAGTCAAGCGCGAGGTGGTAGAAGTAGTCCGTGGCCGCCTCGGGAGACTCGTCGTAGCGCTCCCAGAACGTGCGGACGACCTCGCTCGGGCGCGGCGTGACGCAGCCCATGAGGCGGGTGTCCAGCAGGTCGCGGCTCGCGATACCGGAGTCGCACACGCCGCGCTCGACGGCGTCGTCCAGAAGGCCGGCGAGAATCTCCTCGAGCTCGGGGCGCTCGGCGGCGGCGCGGGCGGCGGCGACCGCCTCGCGCGGGACGAAGGCCCCCGTGGGCTCGTAGGAGAGCGCGTCGAGCATGAGGTTGGCGGCGTAGGTCACGTCCTCCTCGCCGATCAGGCCCCTGTCCATGGCATAGGCCACGAGCTCGGCGATCCCCCTCTCGACGACGCCGGAGCAATCCTCTGTCATTGCGCGCTCCCTCCCCGGGCCGGGCCCGAAACAGAATTTACTCACTCGTCTGAAAACGATAACGCACGGACGCCGCCGAGGGAGGGGACATACGGCCAACGGCACGCCGGCTCGGTTGACGCATGACGCACGGGACGGCGAGGGAGACGAGCGGCTGCGGCCCAAACGAGAGCGCGGACGGCAGGAGTCGGACCCGGGGAAACGCCCCGCCGTCGGTGAGCGGCATGATTCCGCCCGCCAGCGTAAGATCAAGAATCTCGGCTCCATCCCCGTCCCGTCGTGGTATATCTGTGTCGAATTGGAAACGTTTCCAGTCCCCACCGAGGAGGTCGGACATGGACATCCGAGACATCGCCGCTCGCTCGGGATACGGCGTGGGAACGGTCTCCCGCGTCATCAACGACCAGCCCAACGTCAGCGACCGCGCGCGCAAGCGCATCCTCGCGGTCATGGCCGAGTGCGGCTACGAACCCAACTCCAACGCGCGCTACCTCAAGATGCGGCAGCAGACCCCGGTCGCCGCCTTCGTGATGGGCGTGGGCAACCGCCTGTTCGACGACATCCTCGGGCCCCTCCAGGCGAGCCTCGCCGCCGAGGGGGAGGAGGTCGCCGTCACCTACCTCGACGACGACGCCCGCGAGGTCCGTGCGGCCGTCGACTACCAGCACGCGCGCAACCCCAAGGCGATGGTCTTCCTCGGCGGGGAGCCGCGCTACTTCGCCGAGGCGTTCCACGAGATCGAGGCCCCCAGCGTGCTCGTCACCAACTCGGCCGCAGACCTCGGCTTCGCCAACCTCTCCAGCGTCACCATAGACAACGAGGCGGCGGCCGCCCGCGCCGTGGCCCACCTCTGGGATCGCGGCCACCGTCGCATAGGCGTCCTGGGCGGCAGCCGCGACGAGAACAGCGTCAGCGCCCAGCGCCTTCGCGGCGTGGAGCGCGCCCTCGCCGAGCGCGGCGCCCGCCTCGACTACGGGCGCGACTACGAGCCCTGCGCCTTCACGGAGGCGGCCGGCTACGAGGCCGCGCGGCGCCTGCTCGCCCGCGCGAACGACCTCACCGCCGTCTTCGCGCTCGGCGACGCCATCGCCTTCGGGGCGCGCCGCGCCGCGGCCGACGCGGGGCTCGCCGTTCCCGAGGACCTCTCCCTGGTGGGCTTCGACGACATCTCCTTCTCGCAGTTCTGCGTCCCCCGCATCACCACGATCCGCCAGGACAGCGCCCTTCTCGCCGAGCGGAGCGTGCGGATCCTCCTGGCCTCCCTGCACGACGGCGCCCCCGCGGCGCACGAGGTGGTCCCCTTCGAGCTGGTGGAGCGAGAGAGCGTCCGGGCGCTCTAGCGCCGGGCGAGAAGAACGACGAGAAAGGAACCAAGCGTGAGAAGTGGCGGCATCCTGATGCCCATAACGTCGCTCCCCTCCCCCTGGGGGGTGGG
>CAUGFC010000056.1 GCA_959598545.1 uncultured Olsenella sp.
TCATCGGCGGGCGCAACGGCCAGGGCAAGACGAGCGTCCTGGACGCGATCGCCTGGGCACTCGGCGGCAACCGCAAGAGGCCCGACCGCCCGACGCGCGAGGGCAGCGCCACCCCGGCGCAGCTGCGCGTCACGCTCTCCAACGGCATCGTGGTCGAGCGCAAGGGAAAGAACGGGGCGCTCACCGTGACCGACCCCGAGGGCAGGAGGGCCGGCCAGGCGCTGCTCGACTCCCTCGTGGAGGAGCTCGCCATCGACCTGCCGCGCTTCTTGGCCATGAGCGACCGCGAGCGCGCCGACGCACTGCTCCGCGTGGTCGGGATCGGCGAGGAGCTCGACCGTCTGGACCGCGAGCTCGAGCGCGCCAGGGCCGAGAGGCTGGCCAAGGGGCAGGAGAAGCGCGCCAAGGCAAAGGTCGCCGAGGAGGCGGTGTGGTACCCGGACGCGCCCTCCGAGCCCGTGAGCGCCGCGGACCTGCTCGCCGAGCAGCAGGCGGCGCAGGCGACGAACATGGAGAACGAGCGCCTGCGCGCCGCCGCCGAGAGGGCCGAGCGCGACCACGGGAGGGCCGTCTCAGCGCTCTCGGAGGCCGAGAGGGCGCTGGCGGAGGCGACCGAGAGGGCGGAGGCCGCGAGAAGGGCCGCGTCCGCGGCGTCCGAGGCGGCGAGGGCCGCGCGCGAGATCGCCGACGCCTGCGTTGACGCCGACACCGCCGACCTGGACGAGCGCATCTCCGAGGTCGACAGGGTCAACGAGATGGTCCGCGCGAACCGAGAGAGGGCGCGCCTGCAGGCCGAGGCCGACGCCGCCGAGGCCGAGTACCAGGCGCTCAACGAGGACTGCGAGGCCCTGCAGCGCGAGCGCGTGTCGCTGCTCGAGGGCGCCGACATGCCGCTCCCGGGCCTCTCGGTGGAGGACGGCAGGCTCATGTACGGCGGCGCCGCGTGGGGCGAGATGAGCGGCAGCGAGCAGCTGCGCGTGGCCACCGCCATCGTGCGCCGCGTCAAGCCCGAGTGCGGCTTCGTCCTGGTCGACAAGCTGGAGCAGATGGACCCGCAGACGCTCGCCGAGTTTGGCTCATGGGCGGAGTCCCAGGGCCTGCAGGTCATCGGCACCCGCGTGGCCACCGACGAGACATGCTCGGTGATCATCGAGGACGGGAGGGCCGTCGCCGAGGCGACTGGCGCGCAGAGGCGGGAAAGCGACGAGAAGAAGCCTCAGATGAGGGTGTTCTAGATGGCCTACCGGATCACGACAGGAAAGGTCCAGAAGCCGCAGCGCGTGCTGATCTACGGGCCCGAGGGCGTCGGGAAGACGACGCTGGCGGCCCAGTTCCCGAGCCCGCTGTTCATCGACACGGAGGGAGGCAGCTTCGGCTCCGAGGTGAGGCGACTCCCGAGGCCAGACAGCTGGCAGATGCTCCTCGACGAGGTGACGTGGGTGCGCGACTACCCCGAGGAGTGCGGCGGCACGCTCGTCGTCGACACGCTCGACTGGGCGGAGAAGCTCTGCGTCGCCAAGGTGTGCGACGAGAACGACTGGAAGAGCATCGAGAGCCCAGGCTACGGTCGCGGCTATACCTACGTCAAGGAGGAGTTCGGGCGGCTGCTCAACCTCCTGTCCGAGGTGGTCGAGCGCGGGCTCAACGTCTGCGTCACCGCCCACGCCGTCATCACCAAGTTCGAGCAGCCCAACGCGCTCGGGGCGTACGACCGGTGGGGCCTTAAGCTCATCGACGGCAAGAAGGCGAGCGTCTCCGCGATGGTGAAGGAGTGGGCCGACGCCGTCCTCTTCGCCAACTTCAAGACGATCCTCATCGCCGACGACAAGAACGACAAGAAGGTCCGCGCAACGGGCGGCAAGAACCGCGTCCTCTACTGCACGCACGACGCGTCGTGGGACGCCAAGAACCGCTGGGGCCTGCCGGACGAGGTCCCGATGGAGTGGGCGCAGATCGCCCCCTTCGTCCCGGTCCCGTCGCTCGCGGCGCCCGCCCCGCAGGAGCGAGATGCCGAGCCCGAGGTCCCGTTCGGCGAGGGGCCGACCGAGGCCGAGCGCGAGGCCGAGGCGGCCGTCGCCCAGACCATGTCGGCCGCGGCGACCGTCGGGGAGGCCCCGGCCATGCCCGAGGGCGGCGGGTGGGTCGGCCACCTGCTCCCGCTCATGCAGCTCATGGGCAAGGACGGCATCAGCGAGGACCAGGTGTGCGAGGCGGTGTGGCGCAAGGGCTACGCGACCAGGGACCAGAAGCTCGCGAAGTACCCCGAGGAGACGGTCAACTGGGTCGTCTCGGTGTGGCCCCAGATGCGCGAGTTCATCCGCAACGGCTTCAAGTAGCGAACCGCTAGAGAAAGGATCAGAGAAATGGCAGACATGGGCGAGGCCCTCGACTACGAGGGCGAGATCGAGGCGGGCGAGAGCGAGTTCGAGGCGATCCCCGCGGGGACGTACGACTTCGAGGTCGAGGAGGTCGGCCGCAAGCAGTACAACGGCGGCGACAAGATGGGCCCGTGCCCGATCGCGGCGGTGCGCTGCCGCATCGTGGGCGGAGCCGAGGACGGCCGCGTCTTCTTCTGCGACATCTACCTCAACAGCAAGGTCTCGTGGAAGATCAGGCAGTTCTTCGTGTGCCTGGGCATGCACCCGGCGGACGCGCCCAAGGAGCAGAAGGTCCGCATGGACTGGTCCCACGCCGTCGGCCGCCGCGGCCGCGTGAAGCTCGGCACGCGCACCTACAACGGCAACGAGTACACCGACGTCAAGGAGTGGCTCAAGCCCTCCGCGCCCGCCGCGCCCGCGGCGCAGGCGGCCCCGTCGGTCCCGACGCCGGGGATGTTCTGATGGACCTGAGGCCCTACCAGGCCGAGGCCGTGGAGGCCATCGAGGGGAGGTGGGCCGGCGGCGACCGGTCCACCCTCCTTGTCATGGCCACCGGCACCGGTAAGACCATCGTCATGGCCAGGGTCGCCGAGGACGCCGTCTCGGAGGGCGGGCGCGTGCTCGTGCTCGCCCACCGCGGCGAGCTCCTGCAGCAGGCTGCCGACAAGATCCGCGCCGCCACGGGGCTGCGCTGCTCCGTGGAGAAGGCCGGGGAGACGAGCCTCGGGACGTTCGAGCGCGTCACGGTCGGCTCCGTCCAGACCCTCATGCGCGAGAGCCGGCTCAGGGCGCTCGGGCGGGGCCGCTTCACACACGTCCTCGTGGACGAGGCCCACCACGCGGTCAGCGACTCGTACCGCGCGGTGCTGGACTGGTTCGACGTCGCCCGCGTGCTCGGCGTGACCGCCACGGCGGACCGCGGGGACCGGCGCTCGCTCGGCGAGGTCTTCGACTCCCTGGCCTACGAGTACGGGATGGCCCAGGCCATACGGGACGGCTACCTCTGCCCGATCGAGGCCCAGACGGTGCCGCTCAGGGTCGACATCTCCGGCGTCTCGGTGCGCTCCGGCGACTACGCCGCCGACGAGCTCGGCACGGCGCTGGACCCCTACCTTCCGGAGATCGCCGACGAGATGTCGCGCGCGGGGCTCCACGGCGCCCACACGGTGGCGTTCCTGCCCCTCATCGCCACGAGCCGAAAGTTCTGCCGGCTGCTCCGAGAGCGCGGGTTCCGCGCCGCCGAGGTCAACGGCGAGAGCGAGGACCGCGCCGAGAAGCTGGCCGACTTCGCCGCCGGGCGCTACGACGTGCTCTGCAACTCGCTCCTGCTCACCGAGGGCTGGGACTGCCCGCCGGTGGACTGCATCGTCAACCTCAGGCCCACGAAGAGCCGCAGCCTGTACGCCCAGATCGTCGGGCGCGGCACGAGGCTCAGCCCCGAGACCGGCAAGGAGCGCCTGCTCCTGCTCGACTTCCTGTGGATGACGGACCGCCACGAGCTCTGCCGCCCGGCGTGCCTGGTGGCGCCCGACGCGGCCGTCGCCCAGAGGGCGACGGAGCTCTCCGAGGCGTCCGGCTGCGCGGAGGGCCTGGAGGAGCTCGTGGAGCGAGCGTCGGCCGACGTGGTCGCCCAGCGCGAGGAGTCCCTGGCGCGCGAGCTCGCGGCGCAGCGGCACAAGCGGGCGCGCCTCGTGGACCCGCTGCAGTACGAGATGAGCATCGCCGCCGAGGACCTGTCGGGCTACGAGCCCATCTTCCCCTGGGAGATGGCCCCGGCGTCGCGCAAGCAGACCGAGGCGCTCGAGCGCTACGGCATCAACCCGGAGGGCGTGGGGTGCGCCGGCAAGGCGTCGCTCATGCTCGACCGGCTGGCCAGGCGGCGCGAGGAGGGCCTCTCGACCCCGAAGCAGATCAGATTCCTGGAGGGCCGTGGGTTCCGCCGCGTGGGCACGTGGACGCAGGCCGACGCCTCCGCCATGATCTCGCGGATCTCCGCGAACGGCTGGCGCACGCCCCGCTCCGTGGAGCCCGCCACCTACGTCCCGGGAGGGGGCGACGCGGCGTGAGCGAGACGGACGAGCTCTACTCGGTCGACGTCGACGCGCTGCTCGGCCTCGTCGCCGACATGAGGCGCGACGCCGAGCTCGGCTTCGTCGTGTGGGGCGCCGGCAGGCTCGCTGGGGCCGCCGACGAGATAGAGGCGGCGATAGAGAGGGAGGCGAGGTCTTGATGGGCTTCTGGAAGTCGAGGAACGAGAGGAAGAGGAGGGCCTTCGACCTGGAGTGCTGGAACCTGCGGCGCAGGGGCTACTCGCTCGAGTACATCTCGAGGCGCACCGGAGCGACGGTCGGTGAGGTCGTCTCCGCTGTCAGGCGCGTCGAGTGCGGCAGGTACGGGGACGTGAGGATTTTCGAGGAGGGAAGGTCGTGAGGGTCTACGTGATCGGCCCGGTCACGGGCCGCGAGAGCCAGAACGTGGCGGCCTTCGAGGCCGCGAGGAACCGCCTGGCGGCGGCCGGCCACGACGTCAGCACGCCGCTGGACTTCGTCCCGCCGTCCGCCACCCACGAGGAGGCCATGCGCATGAGCCTGTGCTGGCTGCTCCACACCGGGCGCATCGAGGCGGTGGCGACGCTGGACGACTGGGAGCTGTCCCCCGGGGCCCGCGTCGAGCGCGAGGCCGCCCTGGCGTGCGGCATCCCGTGCGGCGCGGTCGAGGCGTGGGAGGCGATGGGATCGTGAAACTATTCAGGCGCAAGGAGCTGGCGGACAACCACGACAAGACGTGCGTCCCGCTGAACCAGCGAAGCAAGCACGGCGGGCTGACTTTCGTGGGGACGTGCTCGCTGTGCGGCAGGGAGGTAGAGCTCTGGCCCTGCATGGCCAAGTACTGCCCGAGGTGCCTCGCCACCATCGACCACGGCGCGGCGGCAAGGGTGCTGGTGTGGGAGCGTGATGCGTGATGCTGCACGAGCTCAAGATTGAAAGGCAGTTCGCGGACGCAGTTCTAGACGGACGCAAGACCTTCGAGGTTCGCAGGAACGACCGGGGATTCAACGCCGGTGACCTCGTGCGCTTCGAGGTGGTAGAGCATAGCGGGGCGGCCACGTTTCGCTGCGAGGACCACCCGCTGAACGGGGAGATGTATCGGATCAAATACGTGCTCAGCGGATGGGGGCTTGAGGATGGCTGCGTCGCATTCTCGATAGCGCCCGTTTACGCCGAGGGAGCGGAGAGGGGGCGGTGATGGACAGAGGGAAACAGAGAGCCTGGCGCATCTTCGCGGCCTGCTTCGCGCTCATCTGGCTGGCGGGTCTCGTCACCGGCAGCGAGCAGAGAACGGGTGCGTGGGCGTGCGCTGTCGCGTGCTTCGCGGTGTCTAGGACGTACGGGGGCGACGCGTGATGGCCGAGACGCTGAGACCCTGCCCCTTCTGCGGGGGCACGGCCGGGGTGGACAAGACTAACTACTACTTCGAGGACTCGGGCGAGCGGGCCATGAGCTCATTCGTCGTGTCGTGCAGGGCCTGCGGCATGAAGACGGCGCAGCACAGGACCGAGGACGGTGCCGTCATGGCCTGGAACCGCCGCAAGGAGCGGACGTGCCGCGTCGTGCGGAGCGGCGAGCCGTCTGCGACCGGCGTCCCCCGCGAGCGTCGCTGCTCGGAGTGCGGCGGGATGCTGACGCGCTTCGGCTCATACTGCCCCAACTGCGGGGCGCGAGTCGCGAGGGAGGGGATATGAGCCACACAGAGACCAAGGAGGTCACGTACCTCGACGGCCACCGCGTCAAGGTGGGGAGGCACGTCTACCAGATGGAGCGCACGTGCCGCATCGTGAGCTACATCGACGAGAGCCCCGCGTCTTACGGGGGTCGTGTCCATAGGTGCTCCGTGTGCGGAAAGGCGCTCCCCAAGGCGCTCTTCCGCAACGGATGGACGGTGCTCGACTACTGCCCGAGATGCGGCGCGAGGGTGGTGGGCTGCGATGACCGCTGACGAGGCCCGCGACCGCGTGGGCGAGATTCGGGCCGGCGCCGACCGCATCATGCGGGCGCTCTCCGTGCCCGGGCCGGACTGGAAGGCCGCCGAGGAGGCGGCGAGCGAGTGCGTGAGGATGAGCGCCGAGCTGGAGGCGCGGTGCTGGATGGAGGACTTCGAGAGGAGACGCATGACGCAGAGCAAGTGGGTGCAGGTCGGCAGCGTGCGCTGCTTCGCGCACGTCGAGGCGGACAAGGCGCAGGCCCTAAAGCCGCTCGAGGAGGCGGCGGAGGTCTTCGTGGCGTGGCAGGAGTGGGACAGGTACCACAGCGCACATGCAGTGTTCGACGGCCCCAAGGCGGAGTGCGCGAAGGCCATGAAGGCCTGCATCGTTGACGAGTGCTGCGACGTGATCACGGCGACGTGCAACCTGCTCGCGGCCCTGGGAGTGACCGATCTCACCGAGGCCATGGCCGCGTGCGAGGAGCGGAACAGGGAGAGAGGGAGGTACGAATGAGCGAATGGAGCTGCGGCGGCGTCGAGCCGCTCCCAGGCGTTCCGCGCGTGCGGATCGTGGACGAGGAGGGGCACGAGCTGTTCGAGGGCTACTACATCCGCCACGAGAACAGGCAGCCAGCAGCGTTCGGCGGAACCGACTACCTGCATCTGGAGGACGTGGATCACTGCGTGGCCGTTGACGAGTTCGCGGACTGGAACATGCCGCGAAGACTCATCATCAAGAAGGTGACACCACCGCACCGGATAGAAATCATCGGTCCGGTGCCCGGCGAGGCCTGCGAGCTGGCAGGAGACGGGACGCCCGAGGGCGAGCCGCTGCCGCCAATCGTTGACAGGGAGGCGCTGCTGGCGTTGGCAGACAGGTTTGAGGTCATCGGCTCGATCGATGCTGCTAACGAGATATCGATGGCAACGAAGTCGTTTCTGTGGCTCGCCCACCACATCCGCGAGTGTTGCGGGGCGGTCTCGTGAGCCGCCGCGACGCGCCGCGCTGCCTCGGCTGGCATCGCGAGGGCGAGTGCAGGGGCTGCCTCTGGGAGCGGGAGTGCAGGCTCGCGACGCTCCGGTCAGAGTCGAAGTCCAAGGGAAGGGTTTAGGGTTAGGGTTCGGACATGAGAAACAAGCAGATAGACCTGGACAACCACCTCTTCGCGCAGCTGGAGAGGCTCGACGACGAGTCGCTCGAGGGCGAGGCGCTAGAGAGGGAGATCAAGAGGGCCAAGGCGATCTCAAACATCGCCGCCCAGATCAACCAGAGCCGCTCGACGCAGCTGCGTGCCGCGCAGTTCATGGACCAGGCGTGCGACGCGCACCCGCAGCTGCCGTTCGAGGTCAAGTGATGGGGCGCCGCAAGACCGCCGAGGAGGCCGCCTGGCTCGCGGGAAGGTACCCGACCACGCCGAACGCCGAGCTCGCGGACGAGTTCGAGCGCGAGTTCGGGTGGCGTATCGAGCCGGGAAACATCGCGTGCTGGGCGCACGGCCGTGGCCTGCGAAAGGACTCGGGCAACGTCGAGTGGTCGAGCCACCCCGAGTACGACGAGTTCCTGCGGGGGTACGTCCCCGGGCACCAGGAGCGCGAGATAGCCGACGCCTTCGAGCGCGAGTTCGGCATCCGCCTCACCAGGGCGCAGGTCAAGAACGCCAAGACGAGGCTCGGGGTCGCTTCGGGGACGCACGGAGGCTGCTTCGGGCCCGGGCACGTCCCGGCGAACAGGGGCAGGACGTGGGACGAGATGGGCGTCCCCGAGGAGTCCCGCGAGCGCATGAGGGCCGGGCAGTTCAGGCCGGGCCAGCTGCCCCGCAACGCGCGTGACCTGCCGGTCGGCTCCGAGCGGGTCAACAGGGACGGATACGTCGAGGTGAAGGTCGCGGAGCGTCCGAGCGGCGGGGGGCCGGCGCACGACAACTGGCGCCCGAAGGCCCATATCGTCTGGGAGACGGCGAACGGGCGCGCGCTGCGGCCCGGCGAGGTCGTGGTCTTCGCCGACGGCGACCGGTCGAACCTCGACCCGGGCAACCTCGTGGCCATGACGAGGGCCGAGCACAACGTGATCGTGACCCGGGGAATCCCCTACGCCGACCGCGCGACGTGCGAGACGGCGATCAGAATCGCCCGGGTCAAGATGGCGGCGTCGCGGGCGTCCATGAGGCCCAGGAGGTGCAGGAAGTGCGGCCGGGAGTTCTCGCCGCGCTACGGCCACCAGAGGACGTGCGACGCGTGCCTCGGGAGGGAGGGCAAGTGACGGGTGACCACTCGGACCTCGGGCAGGCGCTCGAGTACATAGACCCGGCGACGCTGAGCTACCAGGAGTGGCTGGAGGTCGGCATGGCGCTCCACGAGAGCGGCCTGTCGTGCGGGCTGTGGGAGACGTGGAGCAGGCGCGACCCGGCCCGGTTCGTCGATGGCGAGTGCGCCCGGAAGTGGGCGGGCTTCGGCTCGGGCGACGGCCGCGTGACGGGGGCCACCGTGGCCAGGATGGCGCGCGACCGCGGGTGGGTGCCGGAGCGCGAGGGTCCGGGCACGGCCCTCGCGTGGGACGGCGAGGTGGACGTCTCGGGCATCGTGGACCCGGCGTGGGTCGAGCCCGAGGAGATCCCCGACGGGCCCTCGGACCCCGTCCGCGAGCTCTCAGCCTACCTATCGGCGCTCTTCGGCGCGGAGGAGGTCGTGGGCTACGTCTGCGAGTCGCTCGAGCGCGACGGCCGACACATCCCGGCCAACAAGGGGACCTACACCCGCACGTGCGGGGAGCTCCTGCGCGACCTCGAGCGCTACGGGTCGATCGAGAGGGCCCTCGGCGCCTACGACCCGGAGGCGGGCGCGTGGGTGCGCTTCAACCCGCTCAACGGCCAGGGCGTGCGCAACTCCGACGTGGCCGACTTCCGCTACGCGCTCGTGGAGAGCGACTCGCTGCCGAAGGACCGGCAGCTCGCGCTCGTGCGGGCGCTCGAGCTGCCGTGCGCGGCGGTCGTGGACTCGGGAGGCAAGTCCGTCCACGCGATCGTGAGGGTGGACGCCCGCGACTACGCCGAGTACCGCCAGCGCGTCGACCAGCTCTACGAGGTCTGCCGGAGGAACGGCCTCGAGCCGGACCCGCAGAACAAGAACCCGTCGAGGCTCTCGCGCATGCCCGGCGCCGTGCGGGGCGGCTCGCAGCAGAGGCTGCTCTCGGGTCCGTGCGGGCGGGCCACGTGGGGCGAGTGGTGGGAGTGGGTGCAGGAGACCTCCGACGACCTCCCGGACCCCGACAACCTCGCGTCGGTCTGGGGCGACATGCCCGAGCTCGCGCCGCCGCTCATAGAGGGGGTGCTCCGCCAGGGGCACAAGATGATGCTCGCGGGCCCTTCGAAGGCGGGCAAGTCCTTCGCCCTGATCGAGCTGTGCTGCGCGATCGCCGAGGGGCGCGAGTGGCTGGGCCGCAGGTGCGCCCGGGGTCGCGTGCTCTACGTGAACCTGGAGCTCGACCCGGCGAGCGCGCTCAGGCGCTTCCGCGACGTCTACGACGCCCTGGGCTGGGAGCCCGAGAGCGTGGCCAACATCGACGTGTGGAACCTGCGCGGAAGGGCGGTCCCCATGGACCGCCTCGCCCCGTCGCTCATCAGGCGCGCCCTCAAGGTCAGGCCCATCGCCATAGTCATCGACCCGATCTACAAGGTCATCACGGGCGACGAGAACTCGGCCGACCAGATGGCCGCCTTCTGCAACCAGTTCGACAAGGTCGCGCAGCAGGTCGGGTGCGCCGTGATCTACTGCCACCACCACTCGAAGGGCTTCCAGGGAAACAAGCGCTCGATGGACCGCGCGTCGGGCTCTGGCGTCTTCGCCCGCGACACGGACGCCCTGCTCGACATGGCGCCGCTGGAGGTCACCGACGCGTGCCGCGAGGAGAGGTCCTCGAGGCTTCGCTGGGCGGCCGCGGAGGCGTTCCTGTCGCGCGAGCTGCCGGACTGGAGGGACAGGGTCCCCGCGGACGAGCAGGCGAGCGTGGAGGCGCTCCTGACGTGGGCGCAGAGGGGCCTCCCCAGGGAGCGGGCGGAGGCGCTCTCCGAGGCCGTGAGGGCCGCGTCGAGGGGCTTCTCGTCGTGGACGGCGTTGAGGATCGAGGGCACCCTGCGCGAGTTCCCCGGCTTCCCGCCGGTCAACGTCTGGTTCAGCTACCCGGTCCACCTGGCCGACGACACCGGCGCGCTCGCGGACCTCTCGCCGGAGGGCGAGCCCGCGACCACGACCGAGAGGCGCAGGCGCGGCACGGAGAGAACAAGGAGCCGTGCCAGGGACGGGCAGAGGGAGAAGGTGCGCATGATGCGCGACGCCATCGCGTCGCTCAGGGAGGACGGCGAGGTCCCCACCCGGGCGGCCGTGCGCGACCGCATCGAGACCCTCGAGGGCGTCACTGTCACCAAGAGCCAGATCGAGAACTGGACCAAGGACGCCGCCGAGTGGAGCCCGATCAGGGTCGCCCGCGACGGGTCCAACGCCCTCTACGACACATCAGACTCTGCACTATCCTTTGACGGAGAGGCCTGATTTTGAGGGGGCTGGTACGGGCTGGGAATCCCAGCCCTTACGGGGGGCGGTAAGGGCTACTACTCCGTAGTAGGGTTTACCACCCCACCACCGGGGGGTGGGCGTAGGCACGGGCGTGCGCAATAACGCGCACACGCCCTCGTGCGCCTGGGCTACGGCCTACCCCCACCCCCGCTGTGGTACACGCCCCCTGGTCCAGAAGATTTCAAGGCACCTAGCGAATCTGAGAAAGGAGTCCTCGGATGAAGAAGCAATTCAGGGTCGCGGCATCGATGCCGGAGCTGCGGCACTCGATCAAGGGCGAGCCGTTCAGCATCGGGAGAAGCCAGGTCGCCAGGTGGCTCTGCTCGCGCCCGGAGATCATGCAGGCAGTCTTCGACATCTGCCGTGAGAACAGCTTGATTCGCTACGACCCAGAGAGCGGGACATGGAGCGGGACCGGGGAGGAACTGGCATGATCGAGCACAGCGCGTTCCTGGCGATGGAGCCGCCGACCGTGACGCACAACGACCTGAGGGCGGCGCTGAGGGGCGGTATGCCCACGATCGTCAAGAGCGACCGCCTGAGGGAGGCCGAGGGCGCGATCATGGCCCGACTGGTCCCCGCGAGGCCCGCAGAGCCCCTGTCGGGCCCGCTCTCGGTCGAGGTCCGCTGGTGCTTCGCCACGCGCGGCTCCCACGCCCAGGGCGAGCCGCACACGGGCAGGCCGGACATGTCCAACATGCTCAAGACCCTGGAGG
>CAUGFC010000057.1 GCA_959598545.1 uncultured Olsenella sp.
GTGAGGTAGAGGTAGCTGGAGTACATCTCCTTGTTGATCTGATCGTTGAGGACCGAGGTGACCTCGCTCGAGAGTGCCATGGCGTTTCCCTTCTCCTTGGGCTTCGATGTCCGGACACGTTGACTATATACCCAGAAGGAGATGGTGCCCGAGGTGGGACTCGAACCCACACGAGTTGCCTCAGCGGTTTTTGAGACCGCCGCGTCTGCCATTCCGCCACTCGGGCACGGCGGCTTGCGCCGGCAGGAAGACTATACCAGAGCTCGTCAGGCCGAACGTGCCGACGCCCGCACGAGGGTTTGGGTTCGATGGCGGGGCGCTCGAGAGCACGAGGACGGCAAAATGCCTGATAACGCATAGACTTTTGAAGCAGATTCGAGAAATTCGAACCCAAACCCAAAACGGGTTTGGGTTCGAAAAATGACGAGAAATGCAGATAATATCATTAATTTAATCGCTTACCTGCGGTTTTGCTGAGGGTGGACCCTGATTCGGCGCCACCCCGAACCCAAACCCTCGAAAACGACGGCAGACGCTAGCGCAGGAAGGGATTGGCGACGAGCTCGCGGCCCATTGAGGTCGCGGGGCCGTGGCCGCAGAGCAGCGTGGTATCGGGGGCGATCTCCGCCGCCATGCGCGCGAGCGACGCCATGATCGCGGCCTCGTCACCGCCCCTGAGGTCGGTGCGACCGTGGCTGCCGGGGAAGAGCGTGTCGCCCACGAAGGCGACGCCCTCGGCGCTGCCCCCGCCCACGAGCACGATGCCGCCCGGCGTGTGACCCGGGGTCTCCATGACGGTGAAGGTGGCGGTACCCACGGGAAGCACGTCGCCCTCCGCAAGCGTGCGGTCGGGGTCGGGCGCGTTCTCGTCGTAGCTGCGGCCGACCTCGCTCGTCTCGCCCGCATGGCGGGCAAGTTCGGCATCGGCTGCGTGGATCGCGTACGGGGCGCTCGTCTCTCGCACGAGGGCGGCGACGCCGCCGACGTGGTCGCCGTGGCCGTGCGTCGCGACAACCCACCTCACGCGCACGTCGTCGAGGACGGTCGCGAGCTGCGCTCCGGAGCCACCGGGGTCGACGACCAGGCACTCCCCGTCGCTCACGTAGGCATAGCAGTTGGTCTGCAGCGGCGTCACCACGAACTGCCGCAGCTCGTCGTCCTTCTCTGTCATCAAAGCCTCCTCATAAACGAGCCGGTGGGACGGTCCGCTGCCGGCTCACCTCACGCGCTGCTTCATCTGGTTGGCGCCCTCGCCGGGCATGATGCGGCGCGCGTCGAAGACCGAGGGCACGCGGCTCACGGCGGACAGCAGCACGTCGAGCAGGCTCGCGTCGGAGATCGCCACGAGGAAGCGCAGACGGGCGACGCCCTGGGCCGAGGTCTGCGTGGCGGCGGAGAGGATATTCGCGCCGGCGTCGCCGATGGCGACGGTGATGTCCTTGAGCAGGCCCATGCGGTCTGTGGCCTCCACCACGATCTCCACGCGGAACTCCGTGGCGCCCGAGGTGTCCCAGGCGACCTCGATCATCCGGTCGGGGTTGCGCATGAGATCCGCGACGTTGGGGCAGTTGGCGCGGTGCACCGAGACGCCGCGGCCGCGCGTGACGAAGCCCACGATCTCGTCCCCGGCCACCGGGTTGCAGCAGTGCGCCAGGTGGACGAGAAGGTCGGGGTCTCCCTTGACGACCACGCCGCAGTTGCTGCGCTTGCGCCGACCTTTTGCCGCCTGGGTGAGCGCGTAGGACTGCATGACGGGGGCGCCGCTGGCCATCGCCTGGTCGTGGGCGGCCTGGCGCTCGGCCTGCGCCGCCTGAGCGGCGAGCTGCTCGGGCGAGCCCTCCTCGAGGATCTCCTCTATGCGGTTGGCCGCCTGCTTGACGGAGACTTTGCCGGTGTGGACGCTCGCGAAGAGGTCCTCGGGGCTGCGCAGCTCGAACTGCTCGCAGACGCGGTCGATCGCCTTGACGGTGCGGCGGGTGGAGATCCCGTAGCCGCGCTTGCGCAGCTCGTGCGCCAGCTCGGTCCTCCCCTGCTCGGCGTCGTCATTCTTGGTCTGCGTCGAGAAGTACTTGCGGATCTTGGCGCGGCTCGAGGGCATGGCGACGAGCGCCATCCAGTCGCGGCTGGGCTTGGCGTTCTTGTTGGTGAGGACCTCCACGCGATCGCCCATCTGGAGCTTGTAGGAGAGCGGCACCACCGATCCGTTGACCTTGGCGCCCACGCAGTGGTTGCCCACCTCGGTGTGGACCGCGTAGGCGAAGTCGAGCGGCGTGGCGTCGCGCCTCAGGCTCATGACCTCGCCCTTGGGGGTGAAGACGAAGATCTCGTGCTCGAAGAGGTCGACGCGCAGGTTGTCGAGGAACTCGTGCGGGTCGTCGATGTCGTCCTCGGTCGCCCAGTCGAGCGTCTTGCGAATCCAGTTGATCGTGGAGTCGATGGCGCGGTCCTCCGCGCTCATGCGACCGCGCGAGTTGCCCTCCTTCTTGTAGAGCCAGTGCGCGGCGATGCCGTACTCGGAGGCCTCGTGCATCTCCGCGGTCCGGATCTGGATCTCTATGGGCTTGCCGTCCGGGCCCACGACGGTGGTGTGCAGGCTCTGGTAGAGGTTGGCCTTGGGTGTGGCGATGTAGTCCTTGAAGCGGCCGGGCAGCGGGTTCCATAGCGAGTGGACGGCGCCGAGCGCGGAGTAGCAGTCGCCGATGCTCTGGGTGATCACGCGCAGGGCGATGAGGTCGTAGATGTCCGCGAACTCGCGCCCCTTGCGCGTCATCTTCTGGTAGATGCTCCAGAGGTGCTTGGGGCGGCCCGTGATCTGGTAGCCCGTGAGGCCGGCGGCCTTGAGCTCGTCATCGAGCGTCTTGATGGCGGAGTCGGTGTCCTCCTCGCGCTGGGCGCGGGAGTCCTGGACCATGCGGGCGACGCGCTGGTACTCCTCGGGCTCGAGCCAGAAGAACGCGAGGTCCTCGAGCTCCCACTTGACCGAGGAGATGCCCAGGCGGTCGGCGAGCGGCGCGTAGACGTCCATCGTCTCGCGCGCCTTGAACTGGCGGCGGTCGGCCGGCAGGGCGGCGAGCGTGCGCATGTTGTGCAGGCGGTCGGCGAGCTTGATGATGACGACGCGGATGTCGCGGCTCATGGCCAGGAACATCTTGCGCAGGTTCCATGCCTGCTTGGCGTCCATCGAGCTCACCTGGATGGAGGTGAGCTTGGTCACGCCGTCCACGAGGTCGGCCACCGTGGGGCCGAAGAGCTCGGCGATCTGGTCCTTGGTCGCGGGCGTGTCCTCCACCGTGTCGTGGAGCAGCGCGGCGCAGATGGTGTCCTCGTCCATGCGCAGGTCGTGCGCCAGGATCAGGGCGACCTCGACGGGATGGTTGATGTAGGGCTCGCCGGAGCGGCGTCGCTGGTCGCGGTGGAACTCCGCGGCGAAGCGGTACGCGCGGTCGACCTTCTCGCATCCCTCCTCGTCGAGGTAGGCTGCGCAGGCGGACTGCAGGAGGCGGAAGTTGGCGGCATCGGGCGCGGGCTTCTTCGCCTTGGCGGCATCGGAGGTCGAGACGCTCACCGGTGCGGCAGGACCCTGCGCGCTGGCAGGCTGAGGCATCCGGGCCTCGTCGTCACTCATGCTCATGTCAGCCCTCCTTCCCCTCAACGATGATACCGAAGTCCGGCGAGATGGGCCTCCTCACGCAGGCGAGAAGGTCGTCGGCGGGGGAATGGAGGGCCCAGGCGCAGAACTCCTCGAAGGCGTCGCGCGCGCGGGCGCCCTCCAGGAAGCAGGCGGACTGGGTGAGCTCCATGCGCGCGGGGGACGGGGCCATGCTCACGCGACGGCTCTCGCCCCACCCCGACACCGAGCAGAAGCCCAGCTCGGAGAAGATCGTCAGTGCGGTCGCGACCTCATGCTCGTCTATGGGCGAGAGCGAGGCCCGCTCGCTGGCGACCGCGGCGATGGCGGCGTCGTCGAGCGCGATGGGCCCGTCGGCGCGGCAGAGCCGCGCGAGGGTGCGATAGACGAGGACGAGGTCGTCGCGAGAGGGGGCGGCGGAGGCGAGGATGCGGCGCCCGAGCGCGACGTCGCGCGACCCGAAGAGGAGGTGGACCGTCGCGTCGGCGCCGTCACGCCCCGCACGGCCGCTCATCTGATTGAACTCGACGCGCCCGAGGGGCAGCCCGTAGAGGGCGACGTGCCGGATGCCGGGGAGGTTCACACCCTCGCTGAAGGCACTCGTCGAGACGATGCAGCTGAGCTCGTCGCCGCGGAAGGCCCGCTCGACGCGTGCGCGCGTGGCGCGCGGGAGCCCGGCGTGATAGAAGGCGGTACGCGCCGCGAGCTCGGGGATGCGGTGGCGCAGCATGCGCACGAGCGACACGGCCTGGTCGCGCGAGGGGACGTAGACCACGCTCTTCTCGCCGCGCGCCACCACGCTCACGAGGGCCGCCTCGCGGTCGCGCAGCTCGCGCTCGTCGTCGACCAGGAGGTTCTCGCGCACGGAGAGGTCGAGCACCGCGTCGTCGCGCGCTATGCCGGCCAGGGCGCAGATCCGCTCGGCGACGTCCGGCGCGGCGGTCGCCGTGACGGCGAGCGTCACCGGGTCGCCCAGGTCGGCGCGGATGGCGGGGAGCTCGAGGTAGGCCTCGCGACTGCCGGGGGCGGCGAGGCCGGCGTGGTGGGCCTCGTCGATGACGAGGAAGCCGACCCGGCCCGACTGCGCGAGGTCGGCGCGGTGGATCGCGAGGTACTCGGGCGTGGTGAGGACGACGTCCGTCACGCCCGAGGAGAGGCCGGCGTAGACGCGCTCGCGGTCATGCTGGGGCGTCTCGCCCGTCAGCACCTCGACCGAGAGGCCCGCGCCGGCGAGCTGCTCGCGCAGATGGAAGGCCTGATCGGCGACAAGAGCACGCAGCGGGTAGACGAACACGCTCGCCCTGCCGTGCGCGAGCGCCTCGCGGGCAGCGTGGAGGTGGAAGACGAGGGACTTGCCGCGCCCGGTGGCCATGACGGCGAGGCACGAGCGCCCCGCGGCGAGGACGTCCAGCGCGCGCTCCTGCGCGGGAAGCAGCGGACGCTCCCCTATCAGGCGGCGGCGCAGCTCGTCGGTGAGCGCGGCGGCGTCCAGGTCCGCGAGGGCGGCACGGGCGGCGGCGTCCGGGCCGAGCGGCTCCTCGGGCGCGGCATCCTCCCCCGTCGCCCCCTCGAGCCCGAGGCCCCTCTCGGCCGCGACCGCTCCCGCCGCGTCCTGACCGCCGTCCCTGAGCAGGAGGTCCTTCACCATAAGCTTGGGCTTGGTGCGGCCCTGCCAGGTCTCGTTCACGGCCTCGAAGACGACGTCCACCACGCCGTCCCAGGCGCAGGCTCGCTCGGCGTCGGGCGCACGGAAGTAGATGGCGGGGACGGAGCACGCGCCGTCGGTGGCAACAAAGCGCAGGTGGGCGAGGTCGGCCCCCACGCAGGCCCGGTTGCGGGTGGTAACGCCGCGCACGGCGAGCAGCGGCCGCTTGTTGCCCTGGCCGAAGGGCTGGAGGCGCTCGAGGGCGTCTATGGTCTCGACGGTGAGCTCGGAGAGGGACACCACGGCCGTGACCTCGCCGACGTCCTCGAACTGCTCCTCGGGGAGCTCCGCGAGGACCGCCGAGAGGCGCGCGCGGAACTCGCCCAGGCGGGACGCCTCGCAGGTGACGCCCACCGCACCGGCGTGACCGCCGAAGCGCACCAGCAGGTCGGAGCACTGCTCGACGGCATGGAAGAGGTCGACGGAGCCCACCGAGCGGCCGGAGCCGCGGGCGATGCCGTCCGTGACGGAGAAGACGATCGCGGGCACGTGGTAGCGGCTCACGAGACGCGAGGCCACGATGCCCTTCACGCCCTCGTGCCAGCCCTCGCCGCCGACGACCACCGCGCGGCCGCCGTCGTAGGTGAGCGCCGCCTCGGCGAGGGCGGCCTCCGCGAGGGCCGACTCGACCTCGCGGCGCTCGGTGTTGACCGCGTCGAGCCGAGCGGCGAGGACGGCGGCCTCGGCCGGGTCCTCGGTGAGCAGCAGCTCGAGCGCCACGTCGGTGGACCCCATGCGGCCCGCCGCGTTGAGGCGCGGTATGAGCGAGAAGGGCAGGTCGTCGGGGCGCACCGTCGCCAGGTCGCAGCCCGCGGTGGCCGCCAGCGCGACGAGGCCCGGGCGCGTGGCGTGGCGCATGCGCTCGACGCCGACCCTGACCAGCGCGCGGTTCTCCCCCGCGAGCAGCATCATGTCCGAGAGCGTGCCGAGTGCGGCGACGTCGGTGTAGCGGCGCCACAGCTCCGGCTTCCCGCGGCGGCGCCCAAGCTCGCAGACGAGCTTCAGGGCTACCCCCGCGCCGGCGAGCTCGCGCGAGGGGCAGTCGGGCGAGAGCTTGGGGTCGGTCACCGGGACGTCCTCGGGGACGAGGTCGGCCGGCTCGTGGTGGTCGGTCACGACGACGTCGACGCCCTCGCTGACCAGCCACTCGACCTCGCGAGCGGAGGCGATCCCGTTGTCGACGGTCACCACGAGGTCGGGCGAGCACACGGACCTGACGCGCTCGAGGGCCTCGCGCGACAGCCCGTAGCCCTCCCCGAAGCGATGGGGTATGAACGGGTGCACCGTCGCCCCCAGCTCGCGCAGCGCGAGCGTGAGCAGGCAGGTCGAGGTCATGCCGTCCACGTCGAAGTCACCGAAGACCGCGACCGTCTCGTGCGCGTCCAGCGCCCGCTCCAGGCGTGACGCCACCTCCCCCATGCCGGGGATGCAGAGGGGGTCCTCCCAGGACTCGTCGAGGGAGGCGTCGAGAAACGCGCGCGCGTCGGACGCGTCGGCATGGCCGCGCGCCACCAGGACGCGCGCCACCAGGGGCGGGATGGCGAGCGCCTTCGCAAGGGCACGCTCGCGGACGGGGTCGTCGGGCAGCACCGACCAGCGGCGGCTCTGTGCGAGGCCGCCCATGCTAGCGGCCCTCCGGGGTGAGAATGGGTATGGACGCGCGCGCGACGCCGGCCGCGAGCTCGGGGTGCTTCTCGCTTGTCATGACAGGTCTCTCTGAGGTGTGGGCGCCCGGCGCCCGGCTGTTGATCGCCTCAGATTGTAGCAGAGACCCCGGACAAAAGCCGCGCCCGGACGCCGTCCCGGAATTCGGGAGGTTCCCGCGCTTGGACGCGGCGCGGTCCCAGAATCGCCGGGTTTCTCGCCAGGCGAGAAGAGCGCGCCTAGGAATCGTCGCCCTTCTCGGCCGACCGTCCTGGAATCCGGAAGGTTCCCGCGCTGGACGGCGCTGCGTCTGGGGAAGGTCGCCGATTCCGGGACGGCTCACGCTCCCCGCCGGAGAACCCCGCCGATTCTAAGACGACCCGTGCGCCCCAGCGGAGAACCCCGCCGATTCCTGGACGCCCGCGCTACCAGTCCCGCGCGGCCGGCGAGTCCATCCAGTCCGCGAGAAACGCCGCGTAGGTCCCGGCGAGCACGGCCTCGCGGGCACGGCGCATGAGGTCAAGCAGGTAGTGGATGTTGTGCTGCGAGATGAGGATGCCGGCGAGCATCTCCTTCTGGCGGACGAGGTGGTGAAGGTAGGCGCGCGAGAAGCCCTGGCGGCAGACCGGGCAGTCGCATGCCTCGTCGATGGGGCGCTGGTCGTGGATGAAGCGCGCGTGGCGGAAGTTGAGCCTGCCCTCGCTCGTGAACGCCGAGCCGGTGCGGGCCGTGCGCGTGGGGAGCACGCAGTCGAACATGTCCACGCCGCAGGCGACGGCGCGCACGAGCGTGGTGGGGTTGCCGACACCCATGAGGTAGCGGGGCTTGGAGCGCGGCATGTGCTCGCTGACCAGCGGCTCGAGCGACTCGAACATGGTCTCGTGGTCCTCGCCGACGGAGTATCCGCCGATGCCGTAGCCGGGGAAGTCGCCGACCTGCTCCAGGTGACGCAGGCTCCTCAGGCGCAGGTCCAGGTGCATGCCGCCCTGAACGATGCCAAAGAGCGCCTGGTCAGGGCGGGTATGGGCAGCGTAGCAGCGCTCCGCCCAGCGGCTCGAGAGCTCGACCGACCGCTCGACCTTGCGGCGCGGGGCGGGATAGCCCACGCACTGGTCGAGCTGCATCACGATGTCGGCGCCCAGCTTCTGGGCGATGTCCATGTTGTCCTCGGGCGTCCAGGAGACCCACTTGCCGTCGTAGTCGACGGCGCGGAAGCGCACGCCGTCGTCCGAGAGCTTGCAGAACTCCTCGTGCGAGAAGACCTGGAAGCCACCGGAGTCGGTGAGGATGGGCCCGTCCCAGCGCATGAAGTCGTGGAGGCCGCCCATCTCCGCCACGAGGTCCGCCCCGGGCCGCATGGAGAGGTGGTAGGTGTTGGCCAGCAGGATCTTGGTGCCTAGCTCGCGCAGGGTGGAGGGCATGAGCCCCTTGACCGTCGCCTTGGTCCCCACGGGCATGAAGATCGGCGTGGGGACGTCGCCGTGGGGGGTGTGGAGGACGCCCGCGCGCGCGTGAGTGCCGGGGTCCTCGGCGACGATGTCGTAGGTGAAGAGGCTCTGGTCCATAGGTTCCCCTCATGCGTGGCCGTCGACGGGCAGCGCGGCCCCTGTCGTCGGCCGGACGATCACAACCGGCATCCCATCGTACACAAAACGGCCCGGCACCGCGGGGGCGCCGGGCCGAACCGGTCTGGTTTTGGGGCGTGACTACTCGCCGAAACCGGAGTCGATGAGGGCGATGAGGGCGTCGAGGGCGGCCTGCTCGTCCTCGCCGTCGCACGCGATCTCGACCTTGGTGCCGGTGCCGAGGCCGGCGGCCAGGATCATCATGATGGACTTGGCGTTGACGGGGGCGGAGTCCTTGTCGACGTTCTTGATGGTGACGTTGCACTGGTACTTCTTGGCCTCGGTCACGAAGACGGACGCGGGACGGGCGTGAAGGCCGGTGGCGTTGATGATGCTCGTCTGCTTAGAAACCATGCGAAGACTTCCTTTCCAGAATTCCCAACGGCGGGAGAGAAGCGCGCCTCCCAAAAACGGGACATATCGTAGCAAACATGCAAGGAACCATGCTCGTGACGTCCGCCGAGGATGCAAAGTGGGGGGATGAGCGGAATTGACGGGCGGTTCGGCGGCGTCTTGCTGCAAAATGAACGGGTACGAGACGACGCGAGGAGGCGCTGATGACGGACCGGAAGCACCAGGAGGGCGCCGAGAGGGAGCGAGCCGAGAAGCCCGCTGATCGCGGGGGCGAGGTCCTCGAGGCGGCGCGCGGCGTGGCGGCGGGTGCGGCGAGGACGCTGAGGAGCGGCCTGTTCGCCGTGCGCGACGTCCACACCGCCTCGAGGCGGCACGCCTCCGCCCGGGAGCGCCTGCGCGACCTCGAGGACTCGCTCGCTGCCGACGAGGCCACGCTCGCCCGCCGCGAGGAGGTCGAGGCGAGCTACGAGCGGATCGTGAGCGAGCAGGGAGCCATCGTGTCCGAGACCGCCGAGGTCATCGCGCGCCAGGACGAGCTCGTCAGGTCGCTCGACGACGAGGCGAGGACGCTCTCTGAGGAGCTCGACCGCCTGCGCGAGGAGCACGAGCGCGAGCTCAGGCCCTACAAGAAGATCGCGGAGACGGCCCGCGGGCGCTCCGAGGAGGCCAGCCGGGCGGTCGGCGAGGCGAAGCGCGCGGTGCGGACGGCCGAGGCCCAGGTCAAGGAAGCAACCGAACAGCGCGAGCAGTCCATCGCCTCCGCCAACCGCTCCGTGGACGCGTCGCAGGCGCGCCTGCTCAAGGTGCAGGACGAGCTGAGGCGCGCACAGGAGTCCCAGGCCGACGCGGGCGCGCTCCAGCGGCTCCAGGGCGAGCTCGCGACGGAGGCGGCGCAGGTGGAGGCCTCGCGCGGCGACGTCTCGGCAATCACCCGCGACGCGCAGGCATCCGTCGCCGCGGCCCAGACCCACCTCTGGACGCAGAAGAAGTCCCTCGAGGAGGCCCAGCGCGAGGCCGATGCCGCCAAGCAGGAGTATGACGCGCGCAAGGCCGAGTATGACGGGCGCCTCGCCGAGGCGCAGACCGCCGAGAAGGACCTCGAGGACCGCATGGAGGACCTCCACAGGCGCTCCGACGAGGCCAAGGTCGCCCACGACGAGGCGGCGGAGCGTCACGATGAGGCGCTCGCGCTCTACGACGAGGCGCAGGACGTCCACGCCACGCCCGAGGAGACCGCCCGGCTTCGCCAGAGCGTCGAGCAGCAGCGCAGGGCCGTCGCCGATCAGCAGAGCGTGGTCGACCAGCTGGCCGAGGGCGAGCGCAGCCTGCGCAGCAGCACGCGCGGCGTCCGCCTCGCGCTTCTCGCCGCGGCGCTCGTCGTGGTGGCGCTGGTCGTCCTCGTGGTGGTGCTGGTCGTCACCTCGGGCCGATAGGGCGGCCCTCCCCTACTCGATGAACATCGCGTCGCCGAACGAGAGGAAGCGGTAGCGCTCCCCGATCGCGGCGGCGTAGGCGTCCATGATCTGGTCGCGCGTGGCGAAGGCCGAGACGAGCATCATGAGCGTGGAGCGCGGCACGTGGAAGTTCGTGATCATGGCGTCCACCACGTGGAACTCCGAGCCGGGCATGAGGTAGAGGTTGGTGGTGGCGTTCTCGCGCGCCACGACGTCGCCAGTGCCGGCGGCCGCCTCGAAGCGGCGCGCGGCCACGGGCGGCTCGCTCGGAGCCGCGCTCTCCTCCCAGGCGCTCTCGAGCGAACGCACCGAGGTGGTGCCCACGGCGATCACGCGGTGCCCCGCCGCCTTGGTGCCGTGCACGGCGTCGACGACCTCCTGGGGCACGTGGTAGCGCTCGGTATGCATGACGTGCTGGGTGGGGTCGTCCTCGGTGACCAGACGGAAGGTGTCGATGCCCACCTCGAGCTCGACGGTGGCCCAGCCCACGCCCTTCTCGCGAATCCGCTCGATGAGCTCGGGCGTGAAGTGGAGCCCGGCCGTGGGGGCGGCCGCCGAGTGCTCCTCGCTCATGGCGTAGACGGTCTGGTACTTCTCGGGATCGCCCTCATAGCTGGTGATATTGGGCGGCAGCGGCACGTGGCCGGCGGCGTGAATCGCCTCGTCCAGGGTGCGCGGGGCGCCGTCGTCCTTCTCGCCCACCGGCGAGAAGCGCACGAGGCGGCCGCCCCTGCTGCCCTCGACGAAGTCGACGATCTCGCCGGTGAGCACCACCGGCGCGGACTCCGGCGCGTGCAGGCCGCCGGCGCGGTACTCGATCACGATGCCCGGCTGGCGGAGGCGCTTGCCAGGGTTGACCAGGCACTCCCAGACGGCGCCGAGCGGGTCCACGTCCTCGCGGCGCTTGAGCAGCAGCGTCTCGCAGACGCCGCCGGTCCCGCGCTTGCGGCCCACGAGGCGCGCCGGCATGACGCGCGTCCGGTTGGCCACGAGCAGGTCGCCGGGTTCGAGGTAGTCGATGATGTCCGAGAAGCGCCGGTGCTCGACGGAGCCGTCCTCGCGATGCAGCACGAGCAGGCGGCAGGAGTCGCGCGGCTCGGCGGGGGCCTGGGCGATGAGCTCGTCGGGCAGCGGATAGTCGAAGTCGTCGGTGCGCATGGGGTTCCTCCTTGGTCCAGCGCACTACGATAGCACGGGCGGGGCGCCCGGCGTGAGGGTCC
>CAUGFC010000058.1 GCA_959598545.1 uncultured Olsenella sp.
TCTCCTTGCGTCGCGGGCTTAGCGCAGTTGGTAGCGCGCAACCTTGCCAAGGTTGAGGTCGCGGGTTCGAACCCCGTAGCCCGCTCCAGAAACTCTCGAGGGCCGGTCTCTGACCGGCCCTTTTGCTATGCTTGTCGAGCACGAGGTCCCGTCGTCAAGGAGTCGCTGGGCACATGTTCCTCTCCCTCATATTCGTGGCGTTTCTCTTCGCCGTGATCCAGGGGTTCGTGCGCGTGGTCGTCTTCTTCTGGGAGTGGCTCTCGCGCGGCGACCGCCTGGGCGAGGAGCGCGTCGAGCGCGCCGAGAACGCCCTGGAGGAGTCCGAGGACGTCCTCGAGCGCGAGCTCGCCCGCGCGGAGCGCCGCCGCGGCCTGGGCAGGCTCTTCGCCCGCTGGCACGCGTCCAACGAGGCCGTCGACGAGTACCTCGACCACCTGCACCTGGGCTGGTACCAGGTCGTCATCATCTTCTTCCTCGGCTCGATGGCGGGCCTCTTGATCGAGGAGGTCTGGATGCTCGCCACCTCGGGCCTCACCGAGAACCGCGTCGGGCTCGTCTGGGGGCCCTTCTCGCCGCTCTACGGCCTCGGCGCGGTGGCCCTCACGGTGCTCAGCTTCGCCCTGCGCTCTCGTGGTGCCGCCGGCTGGCAGGTGTTTCTCGTCTCCGCCCTGGTGGGTGGCGTGCTGGAGCAGCTCGCCGGCTGGTCCATGTCCGTGTTCTTCGACGCCGAGTCCTGGACCTACCTCCATCTGCCCGACCACATCACGCAGTGGGTGGCGTGGCGCTTCCTGCTCATGTGGGGCCTGCTCGGCCTCGCGTGGTGCCGCGCCGTCATGCCGCGGCTGCTCTACCAGATCGGCATGCCCACCACGCGCCGCCAGGCGATCTTCGTGACGCTCGTGGTGCTGTACCTGGTGGCCGACGTGGCCATGACGCTCGTGTGCTTCGACCGCAAGGCCGAGCGCGACGCGGGCGAGCCGCCCGCCAACGCCTTTGAGCAGTGGGTCGACACCAACTACTCCGACGAGTTCATCGCCGGGCGCTTCCAGAACCTCAAGATCGGCGGGGAGCGGGACCTGGTGGACGCGGACGGCAACATCGTCCTGGACGAGAGCGGGGACGCGGTGAGCAGAGGGAGTGAGGCCCGATGACGCACGGCGAGAAGAACGGGGCGCCCATGCGCGAGGTCTACCTCGACTACGCCGCGGCGACGCCGGTCGACCCGGAGGTCGCCGAGGCCATGCTGCCGTACCTCACGGAGCGCTTCTGGAACCCGTCGGCGCCCTACGCGTACGCCCGCGAGGTGCGTGACGACGTCGAGCGGGCCCGCGGCACGGTGGCGCGCCTGATCGGCGCCCGTCCCGACTGCCTCACGTTCACCGCCGGGGCGACCGAGGCCAACAACCTCGCCTTCGCGGCGGTCGAGGGTCACGTGGTGGTGGACGCCATCGAGCACGAGAGCGTGCTCGCCTGCGCCGGGACGCACGCGCGCCGCACGGTGCGCGTGGGCGCGGACGGCATCGTCGACCCCGCGGCGGTGGCGCGCGCCATCCGTCCGGACACGGAGCTTGTCTCCGTGGAGCTTGCCAACGGCGAGATCGGCTGCGTGCAGCCCGTGCGGGAGATCTCCCGCGTGGTGGCGACCGAGCGGGCTCGCCGGCTCGAGGCGGGGGAGGATACCCCCATCTACCTGCATTCGGACGCCTCGCAGGCGGCGGGCGCACTTTCGGTGAACGTCGCTACGCTGGGCGTGGACCTGCTCACGCTCTCCGCCGCCAAGATCTACGGGCCCAAGCAGGTGGGCGTGCTCTGGGCCTCCGAGGACGTCCGGCTGCGACCGCTCGTCTACGGCGGCGGCCAGGAGGGCGGCGTGCGCTCGGGCACCGAGAACGTCGCCGGCATCGTGGGCCTCGCCCGCGCGCTCGAGCTCGCGGCCGAACGGCGCGTCGAGGAGAGCCGCCGGCTCGCGGATCTGCGCGAGCGCCTGCGGGAGGGTCTTCTCGCCCGCGTGCCCTCGATGGTGGTCACGGGCCCCACGAACCCCAAGCGGAGACTGCCGGGCCTCCTGCACGTCTCCTTCGCCGGCGTGGAGGCAAGGAGGCTCGTGATCGCGCTGGAGCGCCGTGGGGTCTCGGTGGGCACGGGCTCGGCCTGCGCCGCGAGCCGCATGCGCGTCTCGCACGTGCTCGAGGCCATCGGCATGCCGCGCGAGCTGGCCGAGGGGAGCCTGCGTCTCACGCTGGGTCGCGGCACCACCGAGGAGGACATCGACTACGCCGTGGCGGCCATTTCGGACGCCGTGGGCACGGAGCTGGACAGGCGAACCATGCATACCTACCCAAAATCGGCCTCCGACGGCCCAAAATAGGGGGTATGTATGGTTGCCAAGGTCTACTGCGGGCTTTCCGGCGGCGTTGACTCCGCTCTCGCGGCTGCCCTGCTCGTGGAACAGGGCCACGACGTCACCGCGGTCTACATGCGCAACTGGTCGCGCGACCTCCCTGGCTTTAGGTGCCCCTGGGCGCGCGAGCTGGCGGACGCGGAGCGCGTAGCGGTGACGCTGGGCATAGACCTCGAGGTCTGGGACTGCGAGGCTGAGTACAAGGCCACGGTCGTGGACTACCTCGTGGACGCCTACGCGCGCGGCCTCACGCCCAACCCCGATGTCATGTGCAACCAGACCGTGAAGTTCGGGACGTTCCTGGAGCGTGCGCTCGAGGCGGGGGCGGACTACGTGGCCACGGGCCACTATGGGCGCGTGCGGCGCGGCGAGGACGGGCGCGCGCGCCTGCTGCGCGCGCTGGACGAGCACAAGGACCAGACGTACTTCCTGTGGCGCGTGGGAGAGGAGGCCCTCGCGCGCACGCTCCTGCCGGTGGGCGAGGTTCGCGACAAGGCCGAGGTGCGTCGCATGTGCGCCGAGCGCGGCCTCGGGGTGGAGAACAAGCCCGACTCCGACGGCATCTGCTTCGTGGGGCCGGTGGGCATCAGGGCGTTTCTGCTCGACTCGCTGGAGCGTCGCGCCGGAGACGTGGTGGAGTGGGAGACCGGGCGGGTGCTCGGCCGCCACGACGGGGCGTTTCTCTTCACGGTGGGGCAGCGCCGCGGCCTGGACCTGGGCGGCGGACCGGCGCGCTACGTCGTGGACACGGACGTCGAGAAGAACGTCGTGTACGTGACGGCCGACCATGACAGCCCGGCGCTCTTCTGCCGCGAGGTCGCTCTCGACGACGTGCGCTGGATCTCCGGCGAGGCGCCGGCGCCGGGCCGCTACCTCGTGCGCACGCGCCACACGGGCGAGCTACGCGAGGCGGAGCTCGACGGCTGCGTGTTGCGCTTCGGAGAACCCGTGCGCCGCGTGGCCCCCGGACAGTCCGCCGTGCTCTACGATGGAGCCCGCTGCCTCGGCGGCGGCATCGTGCGGAAATGAGACAAATGAACCTGTCCCCTTTGTCTCACGCGGAGGGAGAGCCATGTCGATAGAGAGAGCCCGCGCGCACCTGGCGCAGTTCGGCGCCGACGCGCGCATCCGCGAGTTCGAGGAGTCGAGCGCCACGGTGGAGCTCGCCGCGGCCGCCGTGGGCACGGAGCCCGCGCGCATCGCCAAGACGCTCAGCTTCATGGTTGGGGAGACGCCCACGCTGATCCTCTTCGCCGGCGACGCCCGCGTCAACAACCAGGCGTTCAAGGCGACGTTCCATACCAAGCCGAAGATGCTCTCCGCCGACCAGGCCGAGCAGCTGATCGGCCACGCCGTCGGCGGCGTCTGCCCCTTCGGCGTCGAGCCCGGGGTCGAGGTCTTCCTCGACGAGTCACTGCGCCGCTTCGAGACGGTCTGGCCCGCCGCGGGCAGCTCCAACTCCGCGATCGAGCTCACCCTCGACGAGCTCGAGCGCTTCTCCGGTTCGCGCGGCTGGGTGGACGTGGCCAAGGGCTGGAGAGACGAAGAATTGCCGTAGACTTGCCGCTCGCGGCCGCCGGGCGGACGTTCTTCTCGCCGACGCGTTACACTTAGCTAACTGGACCGATTGCGTACGCGACGGGAGCGCACGTGGCAGCAGACGAGAAGAGCCCCAAGGAGGCGAAGAAGGCGGCGGCCAAGAAGGTCCCGCTGAAGGTCTCTGCCGTGCGCACGGTCTCGCCCGAGGACAGCGAGGCTGACAAGAAGTCGCTCGGCCAGGTTCGCAAGACGTTCATCTTCCTCGGCTTCGTCGCCATAGCCTATGCCGCCTACCTGGTCTTCTCCGGACAGGTCGACGAGTTCGTGACCTCGCTTGCCGGCGTCGACCTCGCCTGGATCGTCGCTGGCGTCGTCTGCTTCCTGTTCTACTACGTATTCGGCGTGCTCGCCTACGCGCTCTCGATCATCGCCGACCCGGACAACCCGGTGGGCCTGCGCGACCTCATGAGTGTCGAGGCCTCCGGCGTCTTCTTCATGCGCCTGACGCCCAACAGCGCCGGTGCCCCGCCCGCTCAGATCTACCGCCTCACGCGCGCCGGCCTCTCGGTGGGCGAGGCGAGCGCCCTCAACTTCACGCGCACGGTGCTCTACGAGGCCGGCGAGGGCGTCTTCGCCGCGATCATGCTCGTCTTCTGCGGCGGCTACTTCTACGAGACCTTCGGCGACGTCACGCTCGTGGGCCTCTTCCTCTTTGGCTTCAAGGTGGTGCAGGTGGGCGCGATGCTCTTCCTGTGCCTGTTCCCCAAGCCGGTCGTGGCGATCGGCAACTGGGCGCTGCGCTTCGCCAACCGCCGCGGCTGGCTCAAGGACGAGAAGTACGAGCAGTGGTACGAGATGGTCAACACGCAGGTGGTCAAGTTCTCGGCCGCCTTCAAGCGCTCGGCCAAGAACGTCCGCGAGATGCTGCTGACGATGGCGGTGACTCTGCTGCAGCTCGGCTGCATGTACGCGCTTCCCTGGTTCGTGCTGCGCTCCTTCGGCGAGCCGGCCGACTTCCTGATCTGCCTGGCCTCGGGCTCCATGCTGGAGCTGCTGATCAACGCGGTGCCGCTGCCGGGCGGCGCGGGCGGCGCCGAGGTCGGCTTCGCGATCCTCTTCCGCGGCATGTACGGCGTCCACACCACGGCGGGCTTCGTCATCTGGCGTGCCGTGGAGTACCTGCTGCCGGTCCTCATCGCTGCCCCGTGCATGGGCATGCGCTCCAAGAGTGACGAGAGCCTCAACAAGCGCTGGAGGCGCGTCCGCAAGCGCATCAAGGGGTTCGTCACCGGGCGCGGCTCCGGCAAGCGCGCGGCGTCGCGCGGCGGTGTCACCGTGAAGCCCAAGGCCAAGAAGGTCGTCGTGTCGGGTGCGGGTGCCAAGAAGGGCGGCTCCGACGTCCAGGCGCGCATCGCCGCCGGCAAGGCCGCCGCGGCGGCCAAGAAGGAGGCTGCCGAGAAGGACGACGCGGCCGGAGCGTAGATGGTCTCCGCGCCCCGGGGGTGTCCCGGAATCGCCGGGGTTCCCGCTGGACGGCGTGCGCGTGTCTCGGAATCGCCGACCTTCTCGCCTCCGAACGCGCCTCCGCGTGGGAAGGGCCCCATTTCTGGGACGAGAAGAGCGGCTCGTCGGGGAACCCCGCCGATTCTGGGACGTCAGCCAGGCTCGGCCGGAGAACCCCGCCGATTCTGAGACGCCGGTTTCGGCAGGAACAAAAGTAACCGAAATTGGGGCTTGCGCTTCGGGTGGGTTCCTTGCTAAGATATCCCTCGCGCTGCGGTCCCCAGCAGTGCATCACATAAGGGCGTTTAGCTCAGGGGGAGAGCGCTTCCCTGACACGGAAGAGGTCACAAGTTCAAATCTTGTAACGCCCACCATCAAAGATGCAGGTCAGAGGCTTTGTTCTCTGGCCTGTTTTTTTGTAAGCGGAGAAGGCTTCTTTCGGGTGCCCCGCCTCTCGAAAGTCATGCCGTCACATCCGGCCCCTTCCCGTGTGTATTGGGTGAAGGGGAGGCAGCTGCGACCCCGAGGTACCCGACGAACCATGAGAGGAGGCTGCCGATGACAGGACCGTGCAACGCGCCCGACCGCGACCCCGAGCGGCTCGTGCGCGACTACGCCGACCTCGTCCTGCGCGTGTGTTACACCAATTTGCGCTCGACGGCCGACGCCGAGGACGTCTGCCAGGACACGCTCGTGAAGCTCATCCTGCACGACGAGCCGTTCCACGAGCGCGCCTGGGTCATACGCGTTGCGGCAAACGCCTGCAGGAACCTGCTGCGCGACCGCGGCGCTCATCCGGCGGCGGGGCTCGACGACGTGCCGGAGCCGGCGGCGACGCAGGCACCCGGCGAGGACGCGCTCCGGCAGCGCGACGACCGCGTGCTCGCCGCCGTGATGGCGCTCCCGCTCCCGCAGCGCGAGGCGGTCTACCTGCACTACTACGAGGGCTATCCAACGCGCGAGGTCGCGCGGATCGTCGGCGCCACCGACGACGCGGTGCGCCAGCGCCTGAGCCGCGCCCGCGCGAGCCTCAGAGACGACCTGAAGGGAGACTACGATGACTTCCCCGCTTGATAGCTACACCGCCTCGATGGACGGCCTGCGCTTCTCCGACGAGGCCAAGGCCCGCATGGTCGAGGCTCTGAGAGAGGCCGAGAAGAACGCGCGGCCCAAAGCCCCCGCGGAGATCCTGACCATGCCCGCGCGCCGTCCCAGGCGCCACGCGCTCCGTTGGGCGCGCGTCGCCGCCGGCCTTACGCTCGCCCTCGTGCTGGGCGGGGGCACCACCGTCGCCGTGGCGGCGGGCGTGCTGCCCAACCCGGCCGACGTGCTCTCCGACGTCTTCGGCGGCGCGCCTGCCCAGACCGAGCTCCTGAACGACGTCGGCCGGCCGATCGCCGCGAGCGCCACCTCCAACGGCGTCACCGTGACGGCCGAGGCCGTGGTGGGAGACCGGTCGAACTTCACCGTCGTGTACGACGTCGAGTTCGACGACCCCTCCGTGCTCGAGGGGATCGAGCCCGGTGAGGACGGCACGCTGCCGCTCGTGGCCGACGCCACCCGCTACGTCGACGGTGCCAGCGGCGGGGGCGGCGGGTCCTGGTTCTACGATGCCGACCCGGGCGACGGCACCATCCAGTACGCCGAGACCATGGGCTTCACCACCTGGAACGGCGCCGGCATCATCGGGCGCACCATGCGCTTCTCGATGAGCGAGATCAGGGCCTACGATGTCGAGGGTGGGTACACGACCCTGGTGACCGGCGACTGGAGCCTCAAGTTCGAGATGAACTACGTCGACACGACCGTCGACCTCCCGGCCGGCCAGAAGACCACCTGGCAGGGCGCGGGCGTCACGATCGACGCCGTTGCGGTGTCCTCCGTCGGCGTCACGGTCGACTACACGATCGACCGCCAGATCGGCAACCTCGGCCCCTCGGGCAGGCTGGGCGACGAGGCGCAGGCCAAGCAGGACGCGGTCCTGGGCCTCCCCGTCACCGTGGCCTTCGCGGATGGCACCACGTTCGACGCGACCAACGCCAACGCTCACGCGGAGGAGCAGGGTGACGGCACGAGCGCCGTCACCAAGACGGCGACCTACGACCGCATCGTGGCCGCGGGTGACATCGTGAGCGTGACCGTTGGCGACGTGGAGATCCCCGTGAGCGCCGCATAGAGTCCGCCCCGATTGAGCCTGAGGTAGCAGGGTTTGTGTCCGGTCCCCTTTCTAGAATGGGTACACCTGTTCTAGTAAGGGGGTGGACGTGATGACGAGGCTTGGCGGCACCTGCGGCATACCGCGCTACGACCGCCGGGTCTACGTCAAGGTGAGCTGTGCGGTTGACTCCACGGGCGCCGTGCGGCCGACGGAGATCGACTGGGACGGCACGCGGCGCTTCCCGGTGCTCTCGTGCGGCGCTCAGCAGGAGTGGGGTCGCTGGGAGAGCGGCAGCGTCGTCAAGGGATGGCGCGTCGAGGTGGCGCCGAACGTCTGGCGCACGCTGTGGTGGGAGCGCGGGCGCTTCTTCGTGGAGCGTCGCGACGCCAACGGTGAGTAGCCTACCTTAGTTTGCTCGCGAACTCGAGGTAGGTGATCTGTGCCAGGTCGTCGTAGGCCTGGGGGAGCGCCGCCCCGTCGGCGGTGGTGACCCACGTTCCGTCGGCGAGCTCCATGCCTAGAAGGCTCAGCGCGGGCAGCTCCTCGCGGATCGCGAGCTGTGCCTTCTGGTAGTCCGTGAGCGGCGCGCCGATCAGGTCCGCCGCCAGGGCGCCGAGGTAGGCCGGGCTCGCGTCGCACTTCTCGCCGTCCTGCGCGTTGCCGGCGACGTCGTAGTTGGCCCAGACGAGGTAGGTGGAGCGGTAGGTCTCGACGGCCGCGTCGGAGTCGCCGGAGGCGTCCCCGCCGCCGGTGCCGCCGCCGACCGCGTTGCCGTTCTCGTCATAGACCTGCTCGCCGCTCACGGCGGCGTTCAGGATCGTGGAGAGCGCGGGCTGGTGGTCGCCGAAGAAGACCACGACCACGGGGCGGTCGAGCTCGGAGAGCTCGGCGAGGAACTCCTCGAGCGCGCGGTCGGACTCGTCGATGCAGGCAAGGTACTCGGAGAGGCGCGCGTTGTCGTAGTCGCTCATACCGTCGACGTGGTACTGCTTCACGTCGCCCAGGTTGTTCTGGTCGTAGCCGGAGTGGTTCTGCATGGTCACGTCGAAGATGAACTGCGGCTCGTCGCTGTTCTCGAGAAGCTCAAGGCACCTGTCGTAGGTCTCCGCGTCCGAGACGCCGCTGTGGTAGGTCTCCGCTCCGGCGAAGTCGTCGATGTCGAGGAACTCGTCGAAGCCGAGCGCCTCGTAGACGCGGTCGCGGTTCCAGTTGGTCGCGTAGTTGGGGTGCATCGCGGTGGTCTGGTAGCCGAGCTCGGAGAACTGGCGCGCGAGGCTCGGGGACTCGGAGAGGTCGTAGAGGGAGTAGGGGTACTTTCCGTCGCCGACGTAGGCGAGCGGCACGCCGGTGAGGAACTCGAACTCGGTGTTGCAGGTGCCGCCGCCGAGGACCGAAACCGCGAGGCTGCCCTGGGCGAGCGCGTCGTCGAGCGAGTTCACGAACGACGGGCCGTCGTAGCCCCAGGAGGCGCCGTCGAGCTCGGAGAGGTCCGAGAAGGACTCGTTCATGATGCAGACGACGCTGGGGCGCTCCTCGTCGAACTGCGCCTCGGACGCCCGGCGCGCCTCGGAGGCGCCCTCGCCCTCGTCGTAGGACTCGACGTAGGAGGCCTCGAGCTTCTCGGCGCTCTCGTCGTCGTAGCCCTCGGGCACGTCGATCGGCAGGTCCTGCGCGACGGCGACGAAGGAGGTGATGAAGCCCTGCTTGCGGTAGTAGTCGAGCGAGTACCAGTACTTCATCTTGACGCCCAGGTCGTCGAAGTAGCTCGGTACGGTGACGCAGACAGCGAGCACGGCAAGAAGCGCGGCGGCGCCGCCGAGGTTGGCCGCGACGCGACGGGCGCGGGAGGTCGCCGGCGCCGGCGTGACGAGCGAGCCCACGGCGGCGGCGAGCAGCACGGCGGCGAGGCCCAGCGCCACGCCGCCCCCGACGGCATAGGTGTAGCTGCCGCTCACGGCGGCCGCGGTGCCCAGGACGAAGAGGTCGTTCGGCAGGATCGCCGCGGACTTGAAGCTCGCGACGAAGAACTGCGCGAGGCCGATCAGGAAGCAGAGCGCGACGCCCACGACCATGCCCGCGCCGCGGCGCTGTAAGAGGAGGTGGAGCGCGCCGAGGGCGAGCAGGATCAGCAGGCACTGGAGCAGCGCGTACTGGGGGGCCATCCAGAGCACGCCGTAGTTGTACGGGAGCTCGACGGCCAGGTGCCCGAGCAGCGTGCAGGCGAGAAGGGCGCCCAGGGTGAAGAGGGCGTAGGCGCTCGCCCGCGTCCGGTTGCGCGCCTCGACCCAGGCCATGGCGGATGCGCGGACCCGGTCGCGACGGAGCATGACCCAGGACGCGGCCAGTGCGGCGACGACAAGGACGAGCGGCTCGATCGGCCATCCCTGGTAGAGCCCGAGCAGGCACAGGACGGCGAGCGCGGCGAGCGTCAGCAGCGGGACCGCGAGCCAGCAGAGCTGACCGGCGGTGGGGCGCCCCCCGGAGTGCGAGATGCGGGCGGCAAGAACGACGATCGCGGCAATGCCGGCGACCACGGGAAGGGCCATGAGGGTAGAGAGCATCGTTGTCTTTCCATGACGCTGGGTTTACAAAGCGCCCATGATACAGACCTCGTGTCAAAAACTTGTGCAGGCACGCTGACCGGTGGCTGATAGGATGAGGACATGGAGAAGAACGGACTCACATATCGCGACTATGCGGCGTTCGCGCGCATGGGCGCGGACCAGATCGCGCGCGACTGCGAGGTGCAGGCCTTCCATGCCTCGGGACCGGGAGGCCAGGGCGTGAACACGGCCGACTCCGCCGTCCGCATGCGCCACGTTCCCACCGGCATCGTGGTGGTGTCGCGCGAGGAACGCAGCCAGCTGCGCAACCGCGAGCGCTGCGTCGAGAAGATCCTCGAGATCTGCCGACGCCGCTCCCGCCCGCCGAGGCCGCGCAAGAAGACGCACGTCCCTGCTGCGCAGAGGCGTCGGCGCCTGGAGTCCAAGCGCGCCCGCGGCAAGGTCAAGCAGCTCCGCCGCCGCGTGGACGGGGAGTAGTCCCCGCTTTCCGCTTTAAGGAGTAAGTAAGAAAATTGCCGCAGCCGCTGCGCCCTTTTGCCGTTGATGGGTAGGTCATGCCCCGCCACGATTGAGGCAAGGAGGGCGGGATGATCGAGCTGAGCAGACGACAGAAGGCTTGCCTGCGGTACCTGTGCCGACGTGACGACCATGTGCCGACCACCCTCCTTGCGCGCAGTCTCGACGTCTCCGAGCGCACCGCGCGCACGGACCTCGGCGTCGTCGAGTCGTATGTCCACGAGCGCGGTGCCGCGCTCGAGCGCGTTCCCGGGACCGGAGTCAGACTCGTCGCGGACGACGCGACCCGCGCCGCCCTTCTCGCAGCGCTCGACGAGCCCGACACCGCCTTCCCGGACCGGGCTGACCGCGCCGTCGTCGCAGAGGTCCTGCTGCTCGTCCGTCCCACGGTCACCTTCCAGCAGATCGCCGCGCTCTGCGGCGTGAGTCGTCAGACCATCGTCGCCCAGTGCGGCGACCTGGCGGCGTTCTTCGAGGCCGCCGGCATCGAGCTCTGCCGCGAGCAGGGCGTCGGCACCTATCTTCGTGGTCCCGAGCTCGAGATGCGCCACTGCCTCGTGTCGCTCGTCACCGGTGCCGACACGCGCGACGTGGCCCGCATGGTTGTTCGCCGCGAGCTCGAGTCCGCCCATCTCGCCCGCGCCGAGCGCCTGGTCGGTGACATAGAGCGCCTCCAGGACGCGACCTTCGTGGACGCCGAGGCGCTCTCGATCGCCCTTGCCTACGCGCTCGAGCGCATCTCCCGCGGCAAGACGCTCCCCGAGGCGGGGGAGGTCCCCCTCCCCGGCACCCCCGTCCCGGTGGAGGAAGCGCTCGGTGCCGACGACCTGTTCCTCCGCTCCCTCGGCGGGCTGCTGTCCGACGGCTTCGTGCAGCCCCAGGGGCGGCGGGTCGCCGGGGCGCTC
>CAUGFC010000059.1 GCA_959598545.1 uncultured Olsenella sp.
AGACACTGGAGGAACGTTGAAGATCACCGTCACCGCCGAGAAGCCGTCCGACGAGAAGATGGCTGCCACCCTCACCATTCCCGCCGCTGAGGTCGACGCCGCCGTCAAGCGGACGTACAAGGACATCGCCAAGAAGTACAACTTCCAGGGCTTCCGTCGCGGCCACGCGCCGCGTCCGGTGATCGACGGCATCATGGGCCGCGAGGCCGTGCTCGCCCAGGCCACCAACGACCTCCTCAACGCCGCCGAGCCCCTCATGCTCGAGGAGCTCGACGTCACCCCGGTCGGCCGCGTGGACTTCGGCGCCGAGGGCGCCGATCCCGAGCTCGCCGTCGAGGGCACCGACTACGTCGTGACCGCCACCATCGGCGTGCGCCCGTCCTGCGAGCTCGAGAGCTACGACGCCCCCGAGATCAACATGCCGCCCGAGGAGGCCACCGAGGCCGAGATCGACTGGCAGGTCAACCAGCTCCTCAGCTACCAGATGACCTACGAGGACGTCGAGGAGGAGCGCGCCGTCGAGAACGGCGACATCGTCTCCGTCGACGTCGAGAACGTCGAGGGCGCCGGCCACCTTGCCGGCAAGAACCGCCTGCTCGCCCTTGACGGCCAGCAGATCCCCGACCAGCTCCAGGAGGGCATCGTCGGGATGAAGAAGGGCGAGGAGAAGGCCATCGAGTGGACCCGCACCCACGAGCACGAGGGCGAGGAGCACTCCCACACCTTCTCCGTCAAGGTCAAGCTCAACGCCATCAAGAAGGCCGTCACCCCCGAGCTCGACGACGAGGTCGCGAAGAAGTACGGCTACGATGACGTCGCATCCTTCCGCGACGCCGTCAAGGAGGAGGTCGAGGCCGACAAGAAGACGACGCTCCCCAACCTCAAGGAGGACCGCGTCGTCGAGGCCCTCGGCAAGGCCCTCAAGCTCGAGGCCGTGCCCGAGGCCTACCAGAACGAAATCTTCAACGAGCTCGCCTCCGAGTTCCTCGCGCAGCTCCAGCGCCAGAACGTCAGCCTCGACATGTACCTGCGCGCCCGCGGCGTGAAGACCGACGACTTCCTGGCCGACCTCCGCGTCCAGGCCGAGGAGCGCGCGCGCCAGTCCCTCGCTCTCGACGCCCTCGCCGCCAAGCTCGGCGTCGAGGCCACCGAGGACGACGTCCGCGCCGAGTTCGAGAAGGCCGGCGTCGAGGACGTCGACGCCTCCGTCGAGCAGTGGCGCTCCGAGGGCCGTCTGCCCGCCATCCGCGACTCCATCCGTCGCACCAAGGCCCTCGACTGGCTCGTCGAGAACGCCAAGGTGAACATCGTCGACGAGGTCGCCGAGCGCGCCGCCGCTGACAAGGCCGACGCCGAGTAGGCTCGCCACACCTGTCTCCTGACGCCCCGGGCACCACTGCCCGGGGCGCACGCACAAGAAACGGAGATCACATGCACCAGCCCACCAACATCCCCCTCATCCCCTACGTCGTCGAGCAGACGCCGCGCGGCGAGCGCAGCTACGACATCTACTCGCGCCTGCTCAACGACCGCATCGTCTTTCTCGGCGAGGAGGTGACGCGCGACTCCGCCAACCTCGTGATCGCACAGCTCCTCCACCTGGAGAGCCAGGACCCCGACAAGGACATCGCCCTCTACATTGACTCGCCGGGCGGCGACGTCTACGCCGGCCTCGGCATCATCGACACGATGAACTTCATCAAGCCGGACGTCTCCACCATCTGCGTGGGCATGGCCGCCTCCATGGGCGCCGCCATCCTCGCCTGCGGCGCCAAGGGCAAGCGCCTGGCGCTCCCCAACTCGATGGTCCTCATCCACCAGCCGAGCTCGGGCGTCTCCGGCCAGCAGACCGACATCCAGATCGTCGCCGACGAGACCCGCTGGATCCGCCAGCGCCTGAACGAGATCCTCTCCGAGGCGACCGGCCAGCCCATCGAGAAGGTCAACGCGGACACCGAGCGCGACAACTACATGCGCGCCTCCGAGGCGTGCGCCTACGGCCTCGTGGACCGCGTCATCACCTCTCGCGCCGAGCAGACCCAGGAGTAGCGAATGGCCCAGGACATGGACATGCTCGGCGGCGAGGTGCGCTGCTCCTTCTGTGGCAAGACCCGCAGCCAGGTGAGCAAGCTCATCGCCGGACCCGGCGGCGCCTACATCTGCGACGAGTGCGTGCACGCGTGCTCCGACATGATCGACGAGGTCGACCTCGCCCGCGAGGCCGGTGCGCCGGACGCTGCGGACGAGGGCGAACCGCCCATCAAGAACCTCCCGACGCCGCACGAGATCTACGACGAGCTCTCGCAGTACGTCATGGGCCAGGAGCAGGCCAAGCGTGCGATGAGCGTGGCGGTCTACAACCACTACCGTCGCATCCTCTCCGGAAACGACGAGGTCGAGGAGGGCGCTGAGGAAGTCGAGATCGCCAAGAGCAACATCCTGCTGCTGGGCCCCACTGGCACGGGCAAGACGCTGCTCGCGCAGACGCTCGCGCGCTTCCTCGAGGTCCCTTTCGCCATCGCGGACGCCACCACCCTCACCGAGGCCGGTTACGTCGGCGAGGACGTGGAGAACATCCTGCTCAAGCTCATCACCGCGGCCGACGGCGACGTCGAGCGCGCGCAGGTGGGCATCGTCTACGTCGACGAGATCGACAAGATCGCCCGCAAGGCCGAGAACCTCTCCATCACGCGTGACGTCTCCGGCGAGGGCGTGCAGCAGGCGCTGCTCAAGATCCTCGAGGGCACCGAGGCGAGCGTGCCCCCGCAGGGCGGTCGCAAGCATCCCCAGCAGGAGCTCATTCGCATCGACACCACCAACATCCTCTTCATCTGCGGCGGCGCCTTCGTCGGCCTGGACAAGATCGTGGCCGACCGCATCGGCAAGAAGGGCATCGGCTTCGCCGCCGAGGTGGGCAAGAGCGCCGAGAAGGACGAGGACTACCTCATGGAGCAGGTCATGCCCCAGGACCTGCACAAGTTCGGCATGATCCCCGAGTTCCTCGGCCGCATCCCGGTCATCACGGCGACGCGCGAGCTCACCGAGGAGGACCTCGTCTCCATCCTCACCCAGCCGCGCAACGCGCTCGTCAAGCAGTACCGCCGCATGTTCGAGCTCGAGGGCGTCGACCTGGTCTTCGAGGACGACGCGCTCACCGAGATCGCGCACCAGGCCATCGCCCGCGGCACGGGCGCCCGCGGCCTGCGCGCCATCTGCGAGGCCACGCTGCAGGACACGATGTTCGACCTGCCGAGCGACCTCGACATCACCAAGGTCGTCGTCACCAAGGAGAGCGTCGGGGGCGGCGTGCCGCCGCGCATCGTCTCCAAGGCCCACGGGAAGCATCACGTGGCCTAGGGTCACGAGTCCTTCTCGCCAGCATTTGTTCAGGCAGGGGCGTCGCCTCCGGGCGGCGTCCCTTCTTGCTAGAGGTTGGAGCCGCCGAGGGCCACGTAGGAGCGGATGACGGCGTCGCGGCGTCGCGAGCCGGCGGGGCACACCTTGTCGAAGGCCGGCATGATGCCCTTGTAGATCGCGATGACCTGGAGGCGCTTGGCGAGGCCGGCGGCAGAGGCGCGCGACTCCTCGAGCTGGCCCCTGATCTCGTCAAGGTAGGGCGAGCGCATGGCGTAGTGCCAGAAGAGGTCGGCGCGGTCGGCATCAGGGTAGAGCCAGGGGCGGTTGTCCGGCCCGGCGAAGTGGATGATCGCGGGGTCGGCGGCCGCCTCCTCGTACTCGGCGCGCACGTCGGCGGGGGCGTTGGCGATGATGTGGGTGCGGCGGAGATGCTGCCAGTCCATGAGGTAGTTCCAGCGCATGTGCACGCGCACGTAGTTGCCGTCGACCACCTTGTTGAGGACGTCCTGGTCAAGCCAGCGCCACATGCGCTGCGTGGAGAGGTCGAGGAACTCCTCGGGCGTTATGGTCCGGCGCAGCTCCGCCAGGTTCATGAGCAGCACGCCCGCCTGGAAGTAGTCGTGTGGGTCGCTCATGCCGAGCTCGTTCTTGAGGTAGGGTCCCACGGTCGTGTCGTAGCCCTCGATCTGGCCGATCGTGTCGGCGTCGCGCGTGGCCGCCAGCGGGTAGCCGGTGACGTCCACGTCGTAGAGCTCGGCGACGTCGGCGTCCACGATGAGGTCGGAGTCGAGGTAGATCGCCTTGTCAACGTTGGGAAGGAGCTGCGGGGCGAGCAGGCGGAAGTACGTCTCGGGACGGAAGTGCCCGTGGTGGGGGAGCTCGATGTCACCGAGCGCCGCATCGACGTCGAGGAAGCCGATGCCCACGTTGTCCGCCTTGGTCTGGCGCGTGAGCGTGATCATGCTCGCCGGCGAGATGTTGCGCGTGAGCACGATGATGTCGTAGCGGCGCGCCTCGCTGGCGTTGTCCACGATGGACTGGATCGCCACGGAGAGGTACGGGACGAAGTTCTCGCTGCACGCGAAGACGATGACGACGTCGTCGAGGGGCAGGTCGAGGTCTCCCGACGTGCTGGCGAGCATCGTCGAGGAGAGCGGGTTTCTCACGTGCGTGGTCTTGCGCAGCGGCTTCATGTGACCTCTGTTCGGGCGCGTTCCGGGCCTCATAAACTCTACCATGCGCCGCGTCGGCCCTCAAACGTCGAGAAGGGCTGTCGCATTGTCTACGGAGACTCTGCGCACTTCCTCCGCCTCGACGCCTCGCGCGGCGGCAACCGCGTCGACGGCACGCCCGAGGGAGCCTGCGAGGGCGGGGACGTCAGCACGGGCGTGCTCGGCCTCCGGGAGGTCCGTCTCCAGCAGCAGGCGGTCGAGGGGCAGGATTCGGGCGTACTCCCGCCCGCGTCTCGTGGCGAATGACCGCTCGCCGAGGGAGAACCAGCAGCCGAGCCGCGCGGCGCGCCAGAGCTCGTCGGAGGAGCCGGAGAACCAGTGGAGGACGCAGCGGCAGCGCTCGGCGGCTCCGGTGCGCTCGAGCACGTCGAGGACGGCGTCGGCGGCGCGCACCGCGTGGACGGAGAGCACCTTGGGCGTCTCGGGGCCGCTCGCCTCCGCGCACGCGGCGCATATGCGCTCGAACGCCGCCACCTGCTCGTCCCACGTCCCCGCATGTCGCGGGGAGGCGTCGAGCCCGACCTCCCCGACGAAGCGCGTCTCGGGAAGGACGTCGAGCAGCGCGTCGACGTCATCTGAGCTGCGGACCCACCAGGGGTGCAGCCCGGCGGCGAGCCGCACGTTCTTCTCGTCCGCCAAGACACCCTGCAGCGCGCGGAACTCCGTGGGCGTCACCGTGACGGCAAGGAGCGCGAGGGCCGCCTCCGCCGCCGCGCGCGCAACGTCCGTGGGCGCAGAAAACCATCCCAGATGGCAGTGCGCGTCGACCAGATTCCAGCTTCGGGAGTTCATGTCGGGGTACCCTCCTGCCAAAACGGGCCTTCGTGCAGCATTGATGCCTTCCCAGAACCAAAACGCGCCCTCGTGCAACACGAATTTACCCCGCGGGGGCGGTTTCCGCACGCCCCGAATCGGAGATGCCCAGTTGATGAAATCAAAGGCGAAATATGATTCGGCATCCGGGCCAAAAGGACGTTGCGCGAGCGCCGGTTTTGGTTTCGACTCGAGGGAAATGTAGCATGAGCTGACATTTTGCGAAGCCTGCCCCCAATGTCGAGGACTGGCCTCGGAGCGCCTGCCCCGTGCTATCCTGTTGGACTGATATGCACGCGACCGGGAGAGGATGCCCCGTGGAAGAGATGCCCAAGGGATATGCCCTCTCACGTATCCGCAGGTGAATCGGTGCGTCCCTCCGGTCCGAGTCCCAAAAAGTCCCAACTGACGCAAACCTTGCTCCCGCCCATCGCACGGCATATCTCGGACGATATAAGCTCCGCATCCATTCTCAGGTAGTGCCTGCCCGTGGTCCCCTCGCCGACGTGCCCCATCATCTTCTCGAGGACCTCGCGCGAGATCCCCGTGACCGCCGTCCAGGAGCGCCACGAGCGCCTCAGGGCCCGGGGCTGCATCGTCGGTATGCCGGCCGCCCCCAGTGCCCTGTAGAAGTCGTCCCTGGCGACCTTCTGGGATATTGGCTCGCCGAGACCGTCGTCGGAGAGCCACGTCTCGCCCCTCCGCAGCCCCTCGTCCCTCAGCTGGAGCACCCTCAGGCTCCACGGCTCGGGTATGACCACCGTCCTCGGGCTCCACTGGTTCTTGAGATCCCCGTCGTCAGAGACGCCGCCGGAGCAGTAGACCTGCCTCATGATGGGCACGGCGGCGAGCGTCATCCCCGGCGTCTCGATCGCCTCGATGTCCTCCAGCATGGGGGCCAGGCACTCCCCGAGCCTGCAAGAGCCGAAGGCGGAGAGCAGGAACATCGGCTCGCAGGGGTGGCCCCAGACGGCCGGCCACAACGACTCGTCAAGCTCCTCGAGGGTCCAGATTCCGTCCTCGCGTCTGCTCGCCTTAGACGGGATGCGGTACTCGTACTCGGCGATGTTCTTCTCCAGCCGGTCGTTCAGCATGCAGAGCCTGAGTATCGAGCGGAGCAGCGAGATGCTCTTCTTCGCCGCGGACTCGCTCATGGTGAGCAGCCACTCCTGGACGTCGCTGTAGCGCACGCCGGACACCGGCACCTTCGCCCACCTGGGCCCGACGTGCGCCCTCCATGTGGACATGACCTGCCTGTAGCTCTGCGGCTTCATGGACTCCCCGCGCTTGCCGGGGCGCCTCTCGCGCTCCCAGACGGCCAGCGCGCGGTCGCAATCCGGTTTGTACCACAGCTCCCACGCCTCGCCGACGGTGGGGCAGGGTGCGTCCTCGCCGTGCCTCACGTGCATGAGCGAGCGGAACTCCTCCGCCTCCCTCCTGGTGCCTCGTATGACCCGGCTCTGGCGCCTGTAGCCCGCCCCGTCATGGGCGTCTCCCCACCACCTGACGCGGTACTTCCTTCCGCGCTCGACTTCCTCGATCGAGCCCCACGCGTCCCTCTGCCTTCGTGGCATAATTGAGTCACCTACCTGCGACGATTGGCGGACACATGGCACAGAACGACATGTACGTCGTCATGTACAAGATCCTTGCCTACCTCTACGACTGCATGAAGCGCGGTGTCGAGCCTGAGGACGCGAGGTGGTCCGCCCAGGCGCTGGGCATCCCCGAGAGCTACTGGACTTCGATCGTGGAGGAGCTCGTGGGTCACAGCTTCGTCGCGGGCGTCAACGTCGACCACTTCATCAACGGGGAGGCCCTCGTCACGCCGATCGACCCGCGAGTGACGATGGAGGGCGTTGCGTTCGCCCAGGAGAACTCGATGATGGGGAAGGCAAAGGCGTTCCTCCAGGACGCCAAGGCGGCCATCCCGTTCATTTGATGGCATAATTGTCGATGCCTCCAATCGCCCGTCGGTTGGATGTGTCTCTTTCGCCCCGGTGTCTTCCGCCAAGTCGTCACCGGGGCGAAGCTGTGACTAGAGCACGTACTGCGCAACGATGCGGTCGAACTTCCTGACGTCAATGCCCCTCTTGAGGTTCAGCTTGATGTGACCGGCGCGCGTCCAGAACTCGAGCTCCGCGTTGAAGTCGATGTGGCCGGCGTTCTCGCTCGACCACATGTCGACGCTCTTCCAGGGCAGCGAGTAGATCTCGACCTTCTTTCCGGTGAGGCCCTGCGCGTCGCGCATGATGAGGCGCTTGTCGGTTATGACGGCGGTGTCCCGCACGGTCTTGTACGCCGCCACCGGGGTCTCGCCGGGGACGAGCAGCTCCTGCACGTCCATCGGTACCGCGCACTCCGAGACGAACGTCCACATCATCATCGAGGGCTCTGCCATGTCTTCCTCCTATTTGTCATGACCGGCGAGTTGGTTCGCCGGATTTCTACTGTTGTCCCGTGGTGCTGGCCTTGATGGAGCTCTTGATGTTGGGCTTTCTCACTCCGAACTTCATGACACGCCCCTCAGTCTGCTACTTGTACCACCACCAGCGAGGAAAGCGATCTCCCGAGGTGAAGCTGTTGTACGGAGGCCCGTCCCTCCTGTCCCTAGCATGGGAGTCCACCTCCTTGGACACCCGGTCGAACGTGTCCGAGAACTCTTTCCTCATGTACTTGAGCTGCTCGGTCGGCGTGAACCTTATCAGCCCGCCATCAACGCATTCCATGTAGATCAGGGCGTTTAGATTGGGGTCAAGCCACCCTGTCGGAAGAACCAACTCCCTCTCGAGGCCGAAAGCCTCTCCCTCGTCGACAAGGACCCTCAGGAAGGCCTTCTCGCTCGCGTCCACACCCATGAGGTGACGCCTCCAGCTCTCCATGTTCTCGGATGCCCTTCTGGCCTCGTCTTGAGCGTGGAGCCTCCTTTCCCTCATGGACGTGACGATCGGAACCCTTCTGGGTTGACGGGGCTTCCCGGAACTCGTCTTCTCGATGAACATACCGATGCCGATGCCGATTATCAGGGTGACGAGGGTGTATACGGCGAACTGAGCCGGGTGGAGGGCCATCATCCCCAGAAACGTTCCGTCCGATATGAGCCAGTCCAGGCCATGCTCCGCCGCCCACTGGATGAGCCACATCTCTACGCCACGCCCTCAGACGAAGAACCGCGGGCCTCTTGCTCCTGCGACCCCGCCTCCAGCCGCGCTATGCGCTCGATGGAGGCCTTCCCGCTCGGCGGGGCGGTGCGGTAGTTGTCGAGGAGCGTCGACTCGTCTCTGGACATCCTGACGGTCTTGGACTCCTTCCGCCCCGCGAGGTAGTCGAGCGACACGTCGAGGGCGTCGGCGATCTTGATGGCGGTGGAAAGGCGGGGGTCCCTGTCCGGCTTGTTCAGATACTGGGAGATGACGCCGGTGTTCCAGCCGAGGATTTTCGACAGCGCGGCCGGGGACATGTCACGTTCGAGAAGGATCTGATTGAGTCGTTTCCCAAAGCTCATAGCTCCTCCAATCGTTACTAACAGATATTAGCACACGCCTAACATTCGGTATTGACAAGCTAACAACTAGTAGCTATATTCGCCCTAAAGCTAATAGCCGGTAGCTTTGGTGCTATCAGTGGTTAGCCGAGAGAGGAGCTGATGCGAATGAATCGGGAAGTTGTGGCCGGAGGGGCCGTCCTCGTCACGACCCTCCCCATGCCGTTCTGCGTCGCGTCGCTCCTCGCCTGGGTGGCCGGGGCGCTCCTTCTCGGGGTCGGCCTCGGTCGCGGGATCGCGAGGGGAGGTGACCGCTAGTGACGTTCAGGACCATCGACGAGGCGGTTGCGGCGTACCTGCGCCGGACGGGCAAGACCCAGGCCGAGCTCGCCGAGGAGATCGGCATGTCCGAGAACACGCTCAGCTGGAAGCGTCGCGGCATCCGCGAGTTCAAGCTGAGCGAGGTCGCGAGGCTCGCCGACATCTGCGGCTTCAGCCTCGACGACGTGCTCGGTGAGGCGAGAGGGGAGGTGGGCTAGACGGCCGCCCCGTGCCCGTCCCGCGGCTGTCAGGGAGGTGTGCAGCGGCCCGCCATAGCCCACTCCTTGCGCCTCGCTGACGGTCGCGCGACGGGCACGTGGGCCCGGGGAAGACCCCGCGTAGCTCAGACGGACAGAGCGCCCGCCTCCTAAGCGGGAGGTCGCAGGTTCGAGCCCTGCCGCGGGGGCCAGGCAAGAAAAAAAGGACCCGGAAAGCCTGCAAGCGACGGGTCCCCGACCAAAAGGAGGTCAGACGTGATTGTACTGCATGAGATGGCCCTCGACGCGCTGGACGCGGTCGCGTCATACGTCGAGACGCACGAGTGGGCGGCGATGCTCCTCATTGCGCTCTGCGCCCTGGCGTGCATGAGCGCGGACTCGTGGTTCTGATGACGGGGCAGGAGCTGAGGGCGCTGCGCGAGGCGGCCGGCCTCACGCAGGTCGAAGCGGCTGGCGCCCTGAAGATGTCGTGCGACATGATCAGGCGCTACGAGCGCGGCGACAAGGACATCAGCGACGAGGTCGCCGGCAGGGCCGCCCGAATCCTGGGCGGCCTGAGGAAGCCGGGAGAGACGGACGACCTTACGACCGAGGCGGAACTCAGGCTCGCGCTCGGCGAGGCGACGCTCATGCTCGGCCCCGAGCAGCGCGCGGAGCTGACCCGCGTGGTCGGCAACGCGCTCGTGGACGACGCCGTGGCCCGCGCCGTGATGGCCCGGGTCGGGTCCTCGCTCGCCGACGAGGTCGCGCGCAAGGATGCCGAGCTCCGGGCGGCAAAGGACGAGCTCGCCCGTGTGCGAGACGTCGTGTCCGAGGGGAGGCGATGACGATGGGCGAGGCCGTCCCCGCCACGACCGAGACCGACGTGCTGGTCGAGTTCTTCTCCGGCGTGATGCAGTTCGCCGCGGACGCCCAGCGCAGCCTGACTGGTGCTCGGATGGTGCGTGGTGGGAGCAGGTGTCTGGCTTGGGCCGTGGAGGCGGGCCTGCCGCCCCAGATGGCCTACACGGTCGCTCAGACGGCGCGCTACACGGGCCTCACCAAGTCCACGCTCTACGACGAGATCAACGCCGGGCGACTGGCGTCCGTGCTTCCTCGTGGAAGCGAGAAGGGACGCGTCATCCGGGTCGAGGAGATGGACCGCTGGATGGAGGAGAACACGGTCTCGTGAGTGAATGTGGTGATTCTGTGGATTCATGCCCAAATGTTCAGCCATCCGAGAACAAACCGAAAAAGCGCTGGTCGGACGCTGAGAACCGCTACGTCCTCGCGCACCGCGCCGACGGATGCCTCCTCATTGCGGAGGGGCTGGCCGGATACGGGTACCACAGGACGCCGGACGCGGTGCGGATGCACGCCCGGAGGGACCTCGGGGTGACCCTCGCCAAGTACCCGGAGAGCGGGATGCGCAGGTGCGTGTCCTGCGGCCAGTGGGACGCGCGGCCCGGAACCACTGCGGGCGACGCGGGCTTCTGCCCGACGTGCTGGACCCGCCGAAAGACGCGGGCCTACCTGGAGGGCGGACGCGAGCGGGACGCCCAGAGGGAGTACGAGCGCGAGAAGAAGCGCCGCAGGGACGAGAGGAAGAGAAGGCGGTCGCAGGACCGCGGAACGGAGGAGAAGTGAGGAAGAAGAGGGAGATCATCGAGACGGCGAGGCTTCTAGCGGGCGAGCTGAGCACCGTGGGCGAGGGCAGCGTCGCGAGGATGAGGGACGGCTCGACAGTCGACGTCAGCCGCTACGCCCACGGGGCTGCCGTGGCGCTTGGCCTGCTCGCGCTGTACGCGAAGGGCTGCAAGAGCCCGACCGTCGGTGAGATCATCTCGGTCGCGATCGACTGGCACGAGGACCATACGAGGTCCATGGCCGAGCACCCCGGGGGCGTCACCAGCAAGACCATCGACCTCTGCGGGGAGGCGGACGACCATGAGTGAGGCCGTGAAGATCTCCGCGCTGGAGCTCGAGAACGTCAAGCGCGTGCGCGCGCTGACCCTGGCGCCGACGGCCGACGGTCTGACCGTCAT
>CAUGFC010000060.1 GCA_959598545.1 uncultured Olsenella sp.
CGCCGAGGCCGCCGCGGAGCTGGAGCGCGTTCGGGAGACGGGCCGGGCGAGCGCCGAGCGGCTCGACGAGGCCGCGTTCGCGCTGCGGCGTATCGACGAGGTCGACCCGCGCGAGGGCGAGCTCGAGGAGCTCGAGGCCCAGCTGCCGCGCGTCGAGCACGGCGAGGCCCTTCTCGCTGCCGCCGCCGGCGCGCGCGAGCTGCTCTCCGGCGACGACGGGGCCCTCGACGCCCTCGGGCGCGCCGTGCGCGAGCTCGAGGGGGCCGCGCGCTACGACGAGGCGCTCGCCGGCTGGGCGAGCGCGCTCGAGAGCTCGCTGATCGACGTCGAGGACGTCGCCTCCGAGCTGCGTGACTACGCGGACGAGGTGGACTTCGACCCCGAGGAGCTCGAGCGGCTGCAGACGCGCCTCTCGGCGCTCGAGGGCTTGCGCCGTTCCTTCGGGCCGCGCATGGAGGACGTGTTCCGCCGCCGCGCGGAGGCCCGCGAGGTCGTGGCCGCCGCGGGCGACGGCGGGGAGCGGGAGCGCCGGGCCGCCGAGGAGCTCGAGCGCCGCGAGGACGAGCTAGCTGCAGCCGCGGACGCCCTCGACGCCGTGCGCCGCGAGGCCGCGCCGCGCTTCGCCGCGGCGGTGGGCGAGCAGATGGCGCTTCTCGAGATGGGCAGCGCGGGCTTGGAGGTCGCGCTCGAGCGGGCGCCGCGCGCGGAGTGGTCGCGCCGCGGGGCGAGCCGCGTCGAGTTCCTCTACCGCCCGGGCGCCGGGCTCACGGCGCGCCCGCTGCGCCGGATCGCGTCGGGCGGCGAGGTCAGCCGCGTGATGCTCGCGGTCAAGGTGGTGCTGGGCGCCGCGGACGCGTGCGAGACGCTGGTCTTCGACGAGGTGGACGCCGGCGTGGGCGGTGCCACGGCCGTGGCGCTGGCGGGCACGCTGGCGCGGCTGGCGGCGACGCACCAGGTCATCGTGGTCACGCACCTCGCGCAGGTGGCCGTGGCGGCCGAGCGGCACTATCTGGTCGAGAAGCACGACGGCGCGGGCGACGTCCCCGAGACCACGCTCACGGAGATCTCCGGCGAGGACCGCGTGGCCGAGGTCGCGCGCATGCTCTCCGGCGACACCGGCGCCGCGAGCCGCGACCTCGCGCGCGAGATGCTCGCCGCGCGCGCCGCCGAGGGCCGCTAGGCGCGCGTCCTTCTCGCCCCCGCGCCCGACCTTCCCGATCCCCCGCGTCTCGCGGCACGGTGACAGGTTTTGCGCCCCGCGCGGCGAGAAAGGCGGTGCGGACACGTAAAAGCCGTCAGCCCCGGCCCCGCGCTTCTGCCTCAGTCCGCCCCGGTGTCGCAGTCCGCGCCCGCTCCGTCCAGGTCCAGGAGCTCGGGCACGGACAGGCCGAAGACCCACGCGAGCGAGAGCAGCGTGTGGTAGGTGGGGTTCATGGGCGTGCCGGGCTTGGACTCGCCCTTCTCGTACTTCTGGTACGTGTAGATCGCGATGCCGGCGCCGTTCGCGACGTCCTCCTGGCTCAGGCCCCGCTCGCGACGCAGGTCGCGCAGGCGGTAGCCGAGCCGCTGTGAGTAGCCCTCGAGGTCGGGGGAGTTGTTCTTCTCGCGCTCCATGCGACCACTATCGGGCCGCCCGGACGGGCGCACCACCATACGGGTATGACAAGCAAAACCCCACAGGGCGGCCCGCGGCCCTCGCGGGCGAGAAGGTCTGTGTCGGCCTCGTGTCGCAATGTTTCGCGCGTGCGTCCGATCGGCCCGGCGACCGCGCCGCCCCCCTCGCCGCGCGCTACCATGGAGACCCGTGGAAACGTTACGGATTCTGCGGGAGGTCCCCCATGGCAAAGCACATCTTCGTGACCGGTGGCGTCGTATCCTCGCTGGGCAAGGGCATCACGGCGGCCTCGCTCGGCCGGCTGCTCAAGGCGCGCGGCTACCGCGTCACCATGCAGAAGGCCGACCCCTACCTCAACGTGGACCCGGGCACGATGAGCCCGTTCCAGCACGGCGAGGTCTTCGTGACCGAGGACGGCTACGAGTCCGACCTCGACCTCGGCCACTACGAGCGCTTCATCGACGAGAACCTCACGCGCAGCTCCAACTTCACCTCCGGCGCCATCTACCAGGAGCTCATCTCCCGTGAGCGCGCCGGCGACTTCCTCGGCGGCACCGTGCAGGTCATCCCGCACGTCACCGACGCCATCAAGGAGCGCTTCCGCCGCGTCGAGGCCGAGGCCGGCGCCGACGTGGTGATCACCGAGCTCGGCGGCACGGTCGGCGACATCGAGAGCCAGGCCTTCGTGGAGGCCATCCGCCAGTTCAGAAACGAGAAGGGCCGCGACGACTGCGTCCTCATCCACGTGAGCCTCGTGCCCTACATCGCCGCGGCCCATGAGGTCAAGACCAAGCCCACGCAGCACAGCGTGCGCGAGCTTCGCTCCCTCGGCCTCCAGCCCGACTTCATCGTCTGCCGCTCCGACCACGAGGTGGACGCCTCCATCCGCGCCAAGATCGCCAGCTTCTGCGACGTCCCCGCCGACCACGTCTTCGAGAACTCCGACTGCCCCTCGATCTACGACGTGCCGGCGCACCTGGCCGCGCAGGGCTTCGACGAGAAGGTCTGCGAGCGCCTGGGGCTCGAGCCGCGCACGTGCCACATGGAGGGCTGGTACGCCTTCACGGACGCGATGCATGCCGCCAACGCCCGCGCCGACGTCACGCGCATCAGCGTCGTCGGCAAGTACACGCAGCTGCCGGACGCCTACCTCTCTGTCATCGAGGCGCTGCACCACTCCGGCGTGCTCTTCGGGCGCCACGTGGACATCCGCCTGGTGGACGGCGAGGCGCTGGACGAGAAGAACGTCGAGGCCGTGCTCGGCGACTCCGACGGCATCCTCGTGCCGGGCGGGTTCGGCCTGCGCGGCATCGAGGGCAAGATCTGCGCCGTGCGCCGCGCCCGCGAGGGTCGCGTGCCCTACCTGGGCGTGTGCTTGGGCCTGCAGGTCGCCGTCTGCGAGTTCGCCCGCGACGTCTGCGGCCTTCCCGGCGCGAGCTCCGCGGAGTTCGACCCGGCCACACCGCACCCCGTGATCGACATCATGGCCGACCAGGCGACCGTCACCGAGAAGGGCGGCACCATGCGCCTCGGCGCCTACCCGTGCCGCCTCGAGCCCGGCACTCTGGCCGCCGAGGCCTACGGGGAGCCGCTCGTCTGGGAGCGCCACCGCCACCGCTACGAGGTCAGCAACGCCTACCGCGAGCGTCTCGCTGCCGCCGGCCTGCGCATTTCCGGCCTCTCGCCCGACGGCCGGCTCGTCGAGATGGTGGAGCTGCCCGAGGACGTGCATCCTTGGTTCGTGGCGAGTCAGGCGCACCCCGAGTTCAAGAGCCGCCCGGACCGCCCGGCCCCGCTCTTTCGGGAGTTCGTGCGCGCCGCGATCGCGCACCACGAGGGCCGCGACCGCCACGACGTCGAGCCGGTCGCGGGCGAGTAGGAGGCGCTGCGCGTGGACCTCGGGCATGCCAGGGAGGAGTACCTGAGCTACCTCGCCGTGGAGCGGGGGAGCTCGCGCAACACGCTCGACGCGTACGGCCGCGACCTCAGGCGCTACGAGTCGTGGCTGGCCGAGCGCGGCGTGACCCGCCCCGACGACGTGACGCTGCCGCTGATCGAGGACTACGTGGCCGAGCTCTCCTCCCGCGGCCTCGCCGCCTCGTCGGTCGAGCGCGCCGCCTCGGCGGTCAAGGGCTTCCACCGCTTCATGCTCGCGGACGAGATCGCCACCACGCTGCCAACGGCCGACCTGCCGCTGCCCACCAAGCCCGAGCGCCTCCCCGACGTCATCTCGCACGAGGACGCCGCCCGCCTGCTGGACCAGCCGTTCCCGCAGACGCCCGCCGGCCTGCGCGACCACGCGGTTCTCGAGGTGCTCTACGGCTGCGGACTGCGGGCGAGCGAGCTCGTGGGGCTCGACGAGCGCTCCGTCCTTCTCGACGAGGGGCTGCTGCGCGTCTTCGGCAAGGGTTCCAAGGAGCGGGTGGTCCCGGTCATGGGGGCCGCCGCCGACGCGCTCGGGGCGTACCTGGAGCGCGGCCGCGGCGCCCTGGCCGGCCGACAGCCCAGTGCCGCTGTGTTCCTCAACGCCCGGGGCGGGCGCCTCTCCCGCCAGTCCGTGCACGCGATCGTCGAGAGGTACGGGCGGGTCGTGGGGATTCGCGGCCTGCACCCGCACACGCTGCGCCACAGCTTCGCCACGCACCTGCTCGAGGGCGGGGCGGACCTGCGCGTGGTCCAGGAGCTGCTCGGGCACGCCAACGTGGCGACCACCCAGCTCTACACGCACATCGACCGCTCCCATATCCGCCGCGTGTACCTCTCGGCGCACCCGCGCGCGTAGCGCGGGGCTAGACGCCGGCAGCCGCGAGAGCGTCCGACCAGATGTTGCGGCTGATGGTGAGTCCCTCGCCGGGCATGTCGGCCGCCGCTATCTCCACGCCCGTCTCGGCGTCAACGAAGGCCGCCCTGAAGCCCCAGTCCTCCTGCCCGTCAAAGAGCTGCAGGTAGCCGCAGGCAACCATGATCATATAGAGGTCGGCGGCGGCGTCGTTGTCGTCCGTGAAGCAGGGGTGCGCGGTGACGGTGATGGCCCGGAGGTCGTCGGACACCTCGACGGCGTCGGCGCAGTCCCGCGCAAGGAGCGACGCGGTCTCGTCCTCGAGCTCCTCCTCCCACTTCTCGACCTGCGCATCGAACTGCCCAGTCGTGAAGGTGAGGATGACGTCGTCGCCCTCGGCGGCGGCGTCCAGCGCGTCCTCGCTCGCGCCGTCGGCGTACTGCTCGAGGACGTCGTCCTGCGAGAGGGCGCAGAGGTTGAGGAACGACGCGGGGAAGCGCACGGAGACAGTCTGGTCCGCGTGCGTGGGCTCGTGCTCGGCGGGTTCGGGGTCGGCCGCTCCGCCGGCGCAGCCGCAGAGGGCGGCGAGAAGGGCGCCGGAGAGCGCGAGCAGGGCGCGTCGGGTGAGCATGAGAGGCCTCCCATGAGAGTTTGGGTAACTGAAGCATGACAACATGATGATAGAATCATACGAGTTCAGGGCGCGAGAGGGGAGGGCGGTATGAGCCGCTCGAGTGACCGACCGATTCCGATGCTGGCGGGCGTGGGGCTGATCGTCGCCGGCGTGCTCTTCCTGGGGTATGCCTTCTTCCAGTACGCCTCCATCGGGGGCGACCCGTCCTATACCGGGGTGGGCTGGCGCGACACCTACGAGATGCGCGACACCGCCCGGGGGATGCTCCTGGGGCTTGCGCTCGTCGTGCTGGGGATCCTGGTCGTGGCGCTGCGGCTGCGCGACCGCCTGCGGGCGCCCTCGGCACCGCGGGAGGACGAGAAGGACGTGGCGCTCGCCCCCGCTCCGGTGCCCGCGCCGGCGAGGCCCGCGCCCGCTCCGGCCCCGGCGCCGAAGCCCGCCCCCTCCCCAAAGCGCTCGGACGGCGGCATCTCCCCGCTCGACCAGGTGCTCCCGCGCTCGGACGACGCCCTCGCGACGCTGCGCTACTTCATTGTGGACGCCCCCGACCAGATGCTCGCCGACCAGTGCGAGCTCGTGCGGCGCACGGGGCTTGCGGACTGGACGGGCGAGCCGCGCTGCGGCGCCCGCAGGCTCGCGCGCAGCGGCCGCTGGTGGCTCGTGCCCGAGGGCGCGTTGCCGACGCCGGAGGACGCGGACCGCGTCTGGGCCGTCGAGGCGGCCCTCAACTTCGGGCAGGACGCGGCCAGGATGGCCGAGCCGCCCGTCACGCTGGACGAGCGGCTGCGCGTTCTTCTCGCCGGCGTCTCCCACCTGGAGCCCGTGCGCCATCCGGGCAGCCGCTTCCTCGCCGCCGTCACCGAGGGCACCGACCCCCGGGGCGAGTGGGCCGTGCGCGCGGCCTTTGCCGACGCCCTGGAGAACCTGCCGGTGCCCTTCCGCATGGTCGCGGACTTCAGGCTCAACGTCTCCGAGGGGCTGCTCGGGGTGAGGGCGGCCGTGCCCCGGCCGGCGGCCTTCTCCTTCGCGCCGGAGGCGGAGCGCGCCGCGCTCGCCCGTGCCTACGCGTATGACCTGGCGCTGCTTCTCTCCCGTACGGCGCTTGTCGCCTCGCCGGCGATTCGCCGCGTGGTCGTCAACTGCCACGTGGACGGGAGCGTGGACTGCGTCCTCTCCGCGGACCTCACGCGCTCCTCGCTCGAGCGCATGGCGGCCGCCCCGCGCGAGGGTGGTCTGCCCGAGCCCTCCGCCGAGCTACGCTATCGCCCCGCAGCGGACGGCTGGCTCGCCCCCGTTGCGCCGCTGCTGTCGTTCGTCGACGCCCAGCTGCGCCCGGCCGAGCGCTATCGCCCGGTGGAGCTCTCCGACGAGCCCTGCCCCGAGGCGGTCGTGCGCACCTGCGGGGCGCACCGGCGCTCCGAGCTCGGCATCGCGGAGAGCGTGGTGCGCCTTGACGCGTGGGAGCGCGTTGCGGACGACTTCGGCGGGCTCGGCGACACGACGGAGGACGCGGTGGCGGCCCTCTCCGAGCTGCGCGCGTCCGCCACGGACGCCTCGGTCGTCGAGGCCTGCGAGCGCACGACGCGCGCCCTGGTCGCCGGCGAGCTCGACGTGGAGGACACCGACGACCTCATCGAGTGCTTCGTCGGCGGATCGGCGCTCGAGCGCGCCGTGCGCCAGGCGGGGCCCCTCGTCCCCGCGGCGGACAAGCAGGACCAGGAGGAGCTCTCGAGGGTCGCGGGTCTGCTCGAGGACGCTCTCGCACCCATCGAGGCGCGCGGCGCCTATCGCGACGACGAGCGGACGGCCTATCGCTACTTCCGCTCGATTCCCGAGCGCGTGGCCTACAACCTCGACTGCGGCGACGGTCGCGCCGTGCGGCTCGTCCCGGACGCCTACTTCCTCGCGCACCAGTACGCGGCGGTCCTCGAGCTCGGGCTTGCGCTCCCCGGCAGCCTCGACCGCGCGCTCGCCCATGCCGAGCGCGCCGCAGAGCTCGCGCCGTGCACGGTCGAGACGGCGATCGCCCGCGCGGACTGTCTGCGCGAGATGGGGCGCTCCGACGAGGCACTGCGCGCGGTGTCCGGTGCCGCGGCGCGCTGCTCGACCGTCGACGGCCTCTCCCTCTGCCTCTACCGCCTCGCCGGCCTCACGTACGACCTCGGCATGGTGGAGGCCTCCGTCGCCTGCTACCGACGCTGCATCGAGCTGGGCCGTGCACAGGCCGAGCCCGCCCGCCACGAGCTTGGGCTGCTTGTCGAGCACGAGCACGAGGCACTGGCCGCGAGCCGTCTCGACCCGGCGAAGCTCACGGGCGAGCGCCTCGCACGTGAGCTTGAGAAGGCGGGGCTGCCCGCCGGCGACACGGGACCGCTCTCCGAGCGCCTGCGTGCGGCTGCGGCGGCATGCACGGACGCCGGGATCTTCTCGGTGGCCCACCCGCTGCTCCAGGCGTACCTGCAGGCGGCCGATCGGCGCGATGACGCGCTCGCCGACGTGCTCGCGTCGCTGAGGGCCTAGACTCCCGCCGAGACGGCCTCGTCCCACCCCTCGCGGCTGTAGGAGAGCTCCTCGTCAGGCAGCGTGGTGCGCGCGACCTCCACGCCCGTCTTGGCGTCCACGAGGGCGACCTTGACGGCCCAGTCACCCTGCCAGTCGGACTCCGGATCGATGAGCTGCAGGAAGCCGCAGGCGGCGACGAGCTGGTAGAGGTCGGCGTCCGCATGGTCGGCAAAGGAGGGGTGCGCCGTGACGGTCACGCCGTCGAGGCCGTCCGTCACCTCGACGCAAGTGACGGCGTCGTTTTCGCCCAGCGCGTCGAGGCTCTTCTCGAGTGCGTCCTCCCACATGGCGCGCAGCTGCCCGTACCAGTGGTCGGTGACGTAGAGCTCGAGCGAGCCGTCCTCGAGGACGCTCGTGCCGATGTCACCGTCGGAGTAGTCGTCGTAGCCCTGCGCCGCCTCGTCGGCCGTGTTCCCGGTGAATGCGAGGTAGGAGGCCGGGATGGTGACGCGCATCTGCACCGGCTGCGTCTGCGCGACGGGGTGTTCGACGACAGGGTCTTCGACGACGGGGTCGACCTCCCCCTCAGGCTCGTTGGCGGTGCAGCCGGGGAGCAGGGCGAGCAGCCCGGCGGACAGGGCGAGGAACTCACGGCGCGTCTGCATGGAAACCCTCCCTCTTTCAGGTTGGGACCATGATAGCGCGCACGGCGTCGCGGCCGTCTAGGAATCGGCGACGTTCCCCAGCTGCGGTGCCATGTCGTCTAGAAATCGGTGACCTTCCCCGGTAACCCCGCCGATTCCGGGACGGGTGTCCCGGTGGGGCGCGGTGGGGGAGCCCTTCACGCCCGCGACACAAAACCTCAAGTCCCGCTTGTGTCCCGGACCGATCGGAGACCCAACATCTGGGGGCCGTACGCCCCCAGATGACCGCCTGCGCCCATATTTCAACCGCAAGGTGTAGCAAAGTGTTTTTCTGTGTCGCAAAGTGTGGCGAATGACGTATAGTAGTCGCACGCTCCGTTCGGGGCCGGGTTCTCGTCCTGAGGGGAGGGTGACATGCTCGCTGGCTCGTATCCGATGTCCGTGGATGCCAAGGCGCGCGTCACCCTGCCGGCCGTCTTCCGCAAGCAGCTTGCGAGGGACGACAAGAGGACGATCTACCTCGTCCCCCTCAACGGCTGCGTGAACGGCTTCACCCCCGAGGGTTTCGAGGCGTACGTCGACGGGCTCTTCGAGTACGGCGACAACCACTTCGACCCTCGCAGCCGTGACGACGTTCGCCTGAAGACCGGCCTGTGGGCCCGTGCGGTGGAGGTCGACATCGACTCCGCCGGCCGCGTGGCCCTCGGCAAGCTCGACGCCGCCAAGCCCGGCACGCGCGAGAAGCTCGGTCTCACGGCCGACGTCACGGTGGTGGGCGCCGGGGACCACTTCGAGGTCTGGAACTCCGAGAAGTGGAACGCGACGCAGGAGAGCCTCGAGGACGACCTCGACGCGCTTCTCTTCCACGACTAGCAGCAGGGGGTGGGGGTCTTGACAGCAGAATATCGGCACGTACCCGTGATGCTCGCCGAGGTCCTCGCTGAGCTCGACCCCCAGGTGGGGGAGGTGGTGTGCGACTGCACCCTCGGTGGTGCGGGCCACACCGTGGAGCTGGCGAGGCGCGTGGCGCCGGACGGCCTGTCGATCGGAATCGACCAGGACGACATGGCGCTCACGGCGGCGACCGAGCGCCTCGCGCGCGAGGTCCCGGAGGCGAGCACGCTTCTCCTCAAGGGCAACTTCGGGGACCTGGACGAGCTCCTCGTCCAGGCGGAGGTTCCCGGGGTCGACTGCTTCCTGTTCGACCTCGGCGTCTCGTCCCCCCAGCTTGACATCCCGGAGCGCGGCTTCTCGTACCACGAGGACGCCCCGCTCGACATGCGCATGAATTCGGGCAACCACACACAAACCGCAGCCGAGGTCGTGAACACCTACAACGAAGCAGACCTCGCCCGAATCCTTCGCGTCTACGGCGACGAGCGCCACGCTGCGCGCATCGCCCGCGGGATCGTCGAGCGCCGCTCGAAGGCGCCCATCGAGACCACGCTCCAGCTCGTGGACGTCATCAAGGCGGCGATTCCCGCCGCGGCGAGAAGGAGCGGCGGACACCCCGCACGTCGGACGTTCCAGGCGCTGCGCATCGAGGTCAACCATGAGCTCGACGTGCTCGACCGGGGGCTGAGGGCGGCCGTCCGCTGGGCGAACCCGGGTGGCAGGATCTGCGTGATCGCCTACCACTCGCTCGAGGACCGCATCGTGAAGCACGTCTTCTCGGAGCTCTCCCAGGGCTGCACCTGCCCGCCGGACCTCCCGGTCTGCGTGTGCGGTCACGTGCCGATAGTCAACGTCAGGACGAGGAAGCCCCTCGTCGCCTCAGACGAGGAGGTCGCGGCCAACCCCAGGTCGCGAAGCGCCCTCATGCGCGTGGCGGTCAGGCTCGACGCCCCCGCGGAGGGACCCAAGGTGTCGTAGCCGGCGCGAGCCGTCTATGAGAGCGAGAGAAACGAAGCACAAACGCAGCAGCACGAACCCAAAATGCACCACTCACGCACCACCACGACGCACTACCGAACTCTAAATGAACTCTTAAGGTCGCTCTATCACACCTTGAGACTTACTATCAAGTAACCCTCAAGTTGCCAGCGTACCTGCACCATCTGAAGAACAACGCACGACCGGAACAGGGAATCGGCATGAGGTATCAGGGATCAGCGGCATACAGCTACGACGCGACGCAGCGGGAGCACGAGCTCTCCCAGCGTGCATCGGCGCCCTCGTTCGAGGTCGTCACCGGCGGCGGGCTCGACGCGCAGGCGCGCGCCGGCGTGTCCCCGGTCTTCCTCGCGCGCCTCAAGACGGCCCTGGCGGTCGCCGCGGTCCTCGTCGTGCTCGGCATGGCCCGCGTGGGCATCTCCGTCGCCACGGTCTCGCTGCTCTCCGCCAACTCCGATCTCACCGCCCAGATCGAGGAGACCTCCTCGCTCAACGCCCAGTTGAAGGTGCAGCGCTCCGTCCTCTCGAGCAACGCCCGTATCTCCCGCATCGCGACCCAGAACTACGGCATGGTCCTCGCCGACAGCTACGTGACGCTCGACCTTGCGCCCGCCGACGAGGAGGCCGACGCGACGGGTGCAGATGGGGAAGCTGCGCAGACGGCGGACAACGCCTCCGCTGACGCGAACGTGAAGTAAACTTCTGTCCCGTGAGCAGGAGGGACAGACAGAGCCGCGCCGGCAGGCGCAACCGACCGGAGGCCTCGTACGACGAGGCCTCTCGTGCGCGCTCACGCCTGAGGGCCACCCGCCCGGGCGGCTCGGGGCGCGGCGGCACCGACGCCGGCTTCTCGTTCACCCGTCGCTTCTTCCTCGCCCTTCTCGGCGTCGTCGCCGCCAAGCTCGCCTGGCTCCAGGTGTTCCAGTCCTCCGAGCTCGCCTCAGCGGCGGAGACCCAGCGCACCAACCGGGCGGTGCTGCACGCCAAGCGCGGCACCATCTACGACCGCAACGGCAACGCGCTCGCCGTGAGCGTCGACTGCCAGACCGTCTACGCCAACCCCGGCGTCGTCGAGGACCCCTCGGGCGTCTCCGAGGTCCTGGTCTCCGTGCTCGGGGGCGAGAAGGACTCCTACATGGACCTCCTCACCCAGGACACGACCTTCGTCTACATCCAGCGCCAGGTCGACCAGGAGGTCGCCGACAAGCTCTCCGAGGAGCTTGAGGACCGCGAGCTCACGGGTGTCTACTTCCTCGAGGACACGAAGCGGGCCTACCCCTACGGATCGATCGGCTCGCAGGTCATCGGCTACGTCGGCGTGGACGGCA
>CAUGFC010000061.1 GCA_959598545.1 uncultured Olsenella sp.
CACCCGAAGCATCAGCGCAGACGCCGAGCCGGCGAACAAGGACGACAAGGGCGACGGGAGCGCCTCGGGCGACAGCCCGATTTCCGAGCAGCAGTCCCGCGACTGACGGCGTGTCGTCAGGAGTCGGCATTCGGCCGCACGCCCCCGCCCAGCAGCACGCGCGAGCACTCACGCACGCAGAGCAGGTAGTACAGGGCGAGAAGCCCGAGCGTGCCTACGACCGAACACGCCGCGATGGCGAGAAACACCTCGTCCGGCACGCCTTGCGCGAGCTGGCGCACCAGCAGGAGGCCAAAGGCGTCGTGCACCACGGCAAGCGCCGCGGGCAGCACGAAGGCGACGCCCACCTGAGAGCGCACGGCAGCGCGCACTTCTCGCCCGTCCGCCCCGAGCGCGGCGAGCGTGGCATAGGCGCGCCTGCCGTCCGCCGCCTGGCTCACCTGCTGGAGCGCGAGCACCGCCGCGGCCGCCACGAGAAACGCCTCGCCGTAGAAGATTCCCACGTAGCCAATCGGCGCGAGCGACGCCTCCGCAAGCGCTCCAGGATCGGCGAGCCCCGCGGCGCGCTGTCCCACCGAGAACAGGAGCCCCGCGCAGATCATGCAGACCGCGCAGGCCACGAGCACGCACGTGCACGAGAGCGCCTGGCACCCCGTGGAAACGTGGCCCTCCACCTGCCGCAGCGTGAAGGCGCGCAGCCCCTCCCAGTAGCGGGCACCACGCCGCATGCGTCCCGGCACGCCCGTCGCCACCAGGCGAAAGACGAGCGAGGTGGCCACGTAGGCGGCCCAGCCCATCGGCAGGATCGCGAGCACAAAGAGACCGGGCTGGACCACGCACGAGCCCCACACCACAGCGAGAAGGACCACGGCCACCGCCACCTGCGCACGCGTCACGCCGCGGTGGCCGGCCAGCGCGAGCCGCTCCGGTGCGCGGTCCCTCTCGAGAAGCTCCACGAGCGGCCGGCGCAGCACGTCCGCCACGGAGAGCGCGATTGCCAGCCCCTCGATCCCAGCAAACCACGCGCACGCGTCGAGCGCGGCCGCGGGCGAGAAGGACCAGGCAAGCCGCCACAGCATGCCAAAGACGAACGCCGCCACCGCGCCATAGGCCGGCGACGCCGCAGCCCCGAGCGCAAGGCCCGCAGCCAGCGCCGCGAGCCCCACGAGCGCTCCCTCCGCCGCGAGGATCGCCGCGAGCGCCGGCGCGCGCATGCCGAGCAGCGCGTACGTCCCGAACTCACGCGAGCGCCGGCGCACGATGAAGCGCGTAGCGTAGGCCACGAGCACGGCAAAGACCAGGACCACGAAGACCGAGAAGGCTCCGGTGACGTCGCGCGTCTTGTGGATGACCTCGAGCTGCGAGACCGTAAGCGGCATCGCCAGGAGGTAGTCGCCCGAGGCGTTGAACGAGTACAGCAGGCACGTGGCAAAGGCGAGCGTGACGAGGTAGACCGAGTAGTCGCGCGCGCAGCGCGAGACGTTGCCGAGCGCGACGCGCAGGGTGACGGGCATGGCGGCTCCTTCCTGCCGGCGTTATGACGAGCCCATCGTCCTTCTCGCCCGCCTCGCGCGCCATCGCCCGGGCTTATGCTCCCCTAACGGTTTTGCAAGGTTATCTGCCGTAAACTGCAACTCTACCAACGGTCGAGGCGACTCAACTTGCGGTCGGTTGAGCGCGGGGCGGCGACGCGCGACGATGGCCGCAAGACGGACCCCAACGAAAGGACCCGCTATGACCAAGCAGACCTTCGGCGCCACCATCTCCGCCCTGCGCAAGGAGCGCGGCATGACGCAGCTCGAGCTCGCCCGGCAGATGGGCGTCACGGACAAGGCCGTGAGCAAGTGGGAGCGTGACCTGTCGTTCCCGGACGTGGCGTCGCTGCCCAAGCTGGCCGAGGTGCTCGGCACCTCGGTGGACGAGCTGCTCGAGGTGAAGACGGCCGCACAGGAGGAGCCGGCGGGGTCCCGCGTGCCCGCGCTCGTGGAGCTCGTCCTCAAGGCGGTCGCGCTCGCCATGGGCGTGGGCGTGACCGCGCTCACCGTCATGGACGAGGTGGAGCCGAGAAACGCGCTCGGACTTCTGGGCATCGGCGTCGCGTGCCTGGCGCTCGTCCAGCTCATGCACAGCCCCGAGCAGGAGTAGCGAGAAGGGCGGCCTTCTCCCTGTCCTGAAAACGCGGGGATTCTCCGTCTGGGCCGATGGCGCGTCCCGGAATCGGCGACCTTTCCCGCCGCCACCCGCACGACGCGGGAAGCCTCGTGATTCCGAGGCGCTCGGGTGAGAAGGTCGCCGATTCCAGGACCTGTTCTTCTCGCATGACGGAAACACCGCCGATTCCCGGACGACCACCAGCCATTGCGCGGAAAGGCCGCCAATTCCCAGACGTCACTCCAGCGAAAAATCTTTGTCCTTCTCGCTTGCACTGTGTATAGGTGTGTATATACTGTACTTACCGGGTATACACGGTGGGCTCGCGGGAGACGTCCTGGAGGGCCAGCACGGAAGGACGGCGATTTGGACATCATCATCTCAACCTCGAGCGGCAGGCCCATCTACGAGCAGATAACCGACCAGATCAAGTCGGCGATCGTGACGGGCCAGCTCGCGGAGGGCGAGCAGCTCCCCTCGATCCGCGCCCTGGCCAACAGCCTGCGCGTGAGCGCCATCACCACCAAGCGCGCCTACGCGGACCTGGAGGCGGCGGGCCTAATCGAGACGGTGCAGGGCAAGGGCACCTACGTCGCCGGCGGAAACGCCGAGCTCATCCGCGAGGAGCAGATGAGGGAAGTCGAGGGGCTTCTCGCCAAGGCAGTGGAGCGCGGTCGGGCGGTCGGCCTCACCGACGACGAGCTGGCCGAGATGTTCGCCCTGGTACTGGAGTAAATCGGTCAAAAGGGGGCTGTCCCCTTTTGACCCAGAAAGGACGTCACATGATAGAGGCACGTGGGCTCACCAAGCACTACGACGGGTTCTCGCTGGAAGGCGTGGACCTCACCGTGAACGAGGGCGAGGTCGTGGGCTTCATCGGTCAGAACGGCGCCGGCAAATCCACCACCATCAAGGCGCTTCTCGGCCTCTTCCCCGTGGACGGCGGCACCTCGAGCGTGCTCGGCGTATCCAGCGACGAACTCTCCCGTGCGTCCGGCGCGGCGGTGAAGGAGCAGGTTGGCGTGGTCTTCGACGCGATCTCGCTGCCGGAGCACCTCAAGGTCGCCGACGTCAGCCGCGTCTACGAGCGCACCTACGCCACCTGGAACGCACACCGCTTCGCGCGCATGACCGCCGAGTTTGGCCTGGACGCCAAGAAGACCGTGAAGAGCCTCTCTCGCGGCATGGGCATGAAGCTCTCCCTGGCCTGCGCGCTCGCGCACGACGCGCGCCTGCTCATCCTCGACGAGGCCACGGCCGGCCTGGACCCGATGGCGCGCGACGAGGTACTCGACCTGCTGCGCGACTTCGTGGCCGAGCCCGGCCGCGCGATTCTCATGAGCAGCCACATCACGAGCGACCTCGAGCGCATCGCGGACCGCATTGTCTGCATCGACGCCGGTCGTATCGTCTTTGACCTGCCCAAGGACGTCATCACCGACGAGATGGGCGTCGCGCGCTGCCGCGTGGCGGACCTCGAGAAGATCGCGGACGCAGGCGTCATCGCGGACGCCGAGCTGCGCTATCTGCGCCACGACTACGGCATTGACGTGCTCGTCCCCGACCGCTTTGCCTTTGCGGAGAGCTTCCCGGAGATTCCGGTAGACCGCATGACCATCGACGACTACATGACCCTCACCCTGAAGGGCGGTGCCCGATAATGAAGCGCGCGTTCCTCCTCGAGATGACGATCTTTCGCGACTACGCCCGACAGCTCGTGGGCCTGGGGCTCCTCGTGAGCCTGTGCATCGGGCTTGGCATGCAGACGCCACTCGCGATGCCGGCAACGCTGACCTGCATGTTCTTCATGATGAGCGCGATGGGTCTGGCAGCCTACGACCAGCTCAACCACTGGGAGCTCTTCCGGCTGACGCTGCCGCTCTCCCGACGCGACGTCGTGCTTGGCCGCTACGCCGCCATCGTGGCGTTCGGCCTGCTCGGCATGGTCGTGGGCATCGTGGCGGCGCTCGCGGCAACGGCCGTCGTCTCGGCGGTCGGCGTGCCCGGCGAGGTCGGCGAGGCCTTCGCCTTTGACCCCGACATGCTCTCCGTCATGGCCGTCGTCACCTGCTTCACCCTGCTCATCGGCGCCGTCGTGGCGAGTGTCGTGACGCCGCTCTACTTCCGCCTGGGCCAGACCCGCGCCACGCAGATCCTGCCCACGGTGATCGTGCTGCTCTTCGTGGTGCCCGTGGTCGCCCTCGGCAACAGCGGCATGCTCGACGGCGGCATCCCGGGCATGGAGCTCGTCTCCGCCGCGCTCGAGGCGCTCGACACGCCGGCCGGCATGGCCGTGGGCTGCGTGGTCCTCGTGGCCCTGTCCGCCGTGGCGCTCGCGATCTCCGCCGCCGTCTCCCTCAAGCTCTACGAGAAGCGCGAGCTCTAGGGCCGCCGGACGGCCGGGGCGAGAAACGCCTCACGCACCGAAGGCGTAGCGGGCGACCAGCGGCTCGTCGGGCGCGTCCGGGTCCGCGCGCTCCACGCACACGAATGCGCACTCGACCCGATCGAAGCCCTCGGCGAGAAGGACACCGGCGTAGAACTCCGCCTGCATCGCGTGGCGCTCGCGGACCCCATCGGGGCTGAGCCCCGCGTCGCCCGTCTTGTAGTCGACCACGAGCGCCGTGCGCGCCGCCTCGTCGGTGCACAGCAGGTCCATCGCGCCCTCCAGGTAGTCGCCGTGGGGAGAGTCCAGCTGCGGCTGGAAGAACGGCACCTCGGCCCGCACGAGCGGCCACGACAGCGCCTCGGCGCGGACGGACGAGCGCTCCCAGCGCGCGAGCGCGTCCCTCAGGCGCCCCTCCGCGCGCGGCGAGAGGTGCCAGCGGCGCACCTGCGACCGCACGCGCGCCTCGTCGGCTGCGCGCCCGGACTCCACCATGGCCTGGGCGAGCTCGTGGAAGGCAGACCCGAGGTTCGTGGCGCGGTCCGCGTCCTCGGCGTCCGCCTCGCCCGCGGCCTCCGCCGCACGCTGTTCGCGCGTGGGCGCGGGCGGGGGCGCAAGCTGGGCGTGGACGCTCGAGTAGCTGAAGACTCCCTCGCGGGCGCGCCAGTGGCCCGTGGGTGGGGCGGCGGGCGCCGCCATCTCGTAGAGGGCGAACGTCCCGAGACTCGTCTCCCCCGCAGCCGTCTCCTCGCCCGCGACGCACAGGCGCACCGCGTCCGCCGCGCGCGTGGGGAGCGGACCGTCGAAGCCCTCGAGCGTGCCGCCGGAGCTCGCCGTGACGGCCTTGTCGGCGCCCCTGCCCTCGATGCTCACCTCGACGCAGCGTAGGCGCGCGGGGGCGCTGCCGCCGTAGTCGAGCTCGGTCTCCCCCGCCCTCGCGGCGCATGCGTCGCCGAGAAGCGCCTCGAGCGTCCCGGCGGCGAGCGCCGAAGACGGCACGCCCTCCTTGCCGCTCGCGGCGCTGACGCCCAGGACGAGCGCCTCGCGGGCGCGCGTCATGGCAACGTAGAGCAGCCGCGCGCGCTCGCGCGCGTCGGCCGCCGCGTCCTCGGCGCGCAGGGCCGCGTAGCGCGCCGCGAGCGGCATGGCCTCCCAGCCTCCCGCGCCGGGCTCCAGCTCCTCGGCGTCGATCTCGCCGAGGAGCGCGGAGAGCTTGCGCTCGTCGTCGCGAGGGCGAAGCACGAAGGAGCGCCCGCCGCCGCGCAGCGGCCCGAGCGCCAGCGTGGCGTCGGATTGCGGGCGAGACCAGCACTCGGCAACCGCGCAGACGCCGAACTCGAGGCCCTTGGAGGCATGGATCGTCATCACGCGGACCGTGCCGTCGCCCGCGGCGCCGTCGTCTCCCGCGAGCGAGGCGGGCGGCACCTTCGCCACCCGGAGCCACGCGTCGAACTCCGTCGCCGCGCGCGCGGCGCCGAGCCCGAGGTCCTCGGTGAGGTCGCGCACGTAGCGCACCGCCGCGAGCACGTTGGCCGCGCGGGCGCGGCCCTCCGTCCCCTCGGCCTCCAGGCGGGCGAGCCAGCCCGAGTCGCGCACCACGTCCAGGCACACGTCGGCCACCCCGCGCCAGCGCACCTGCTCGAGTGCCCGGCCGAGCACCTCGTGCGCCCGCGCGAGCCTCATCGACGGCTCGTGACCGCCGTAGAACTCCATCGTGGCCATGCCACGGTCGATCGCGCGCTTCGTGGGCGCGTCGAGCTTCTCCTGGGCCCGCGACCCCAGCTCGCAGAAGTCGTTGGCGTCGAGCCCGAACATCTCGCTCGCCAGCAGCGGGAAGAGGCCCGACTGCGTGTCGGCGAGGTTCGCCAGGGCGTGCAGCAGGGCGCACATGACCTTGACCTCGTCGGTCGAGGTGAACGTGGAGCCTCCCGTCACCACGCACTCCATCCCGCGCGCGCGGATCGCGTCGATGTAGAGCTCGGCGTTGGTCGTCACGCCCAGCAGCAGCGCCATGTCGCCGGCGCGCTCGCCATGGGCGCGGTAGGTCGCGAGGGCGTCCGCAACCTGCGCCGCCATCGTCGCGACCTGGTGCCTGCTCGGGCGGCCGGCCACGCCGCACCCGGAGCACACCTCGACGTCGATGCGCGGGAGGTCGTGCGCCCGATACCCGTCCGTGCGCGTGGGACAGTCGCCGAGGTGCATGAAGCCCTCGAGCACGCCGGGGGCGGTGCCGTCGCCGCCCGTGCACACGCGCTCCACGAGCGCGAGCACGTCCGCGTGGCTGCGGTAGTTGGTGTCGAGGCGGACGGTCCCGGCCTCGTCGACCTTCTCGCCGTGCGCCCGGAAGACCCCGACGTCGGCGCCGCGGAAGCGGTAGATCGACTGCTGGGCGTCCCCGACCGTGCACAGATGCGCGCCGTCGCCCCCGGCGAGAAGCCCGATGAGCTCGAGCTGCGTCTCGTCGGTGTCCTGGAACTCGTCCACCATGACGAGGCGGAACCGTCCCGCGTAGTCATGGCGCACCTCGGCCTTGTCCCGCACGGCGAGAAGCGCCTCGCGCACGAGGTCGTTGTTGTCCAGGCAGCGCTCGGCAGCCTTGAGCTCGCGGTAGCGGAGCTCGACGCGGCGGGCGAGCTCGAGGAGCGCACCCGCGTGCGGCGCGGCGACGCAGAAGCGGGCCTCGGCCAGGGCGAGGGCCCGTGCGGCCTTGGCGGATTTGACGGCCTCCTTGAGCGCCCCGCTCGCGGTGGGCATGGCCATGCCCTCGAGCAGCTCGCGGACCGCCTCGGGGGTGCGCTCGCGCAGCGGGAGGCGCGCGAAGTCGCGCAGCGCCTCGAGCGCGGGCTCGACCTTGCCCCGCGCGGCGGGTGTGAGCGTGCAGGCGCCGAGCTCCTCCATGCGCATGGCGAACGCGTCCAGCGCCTCGCGCAGCGAGTCCGCGCCAATGGCCTCGGGCGAGAGCGAGCCCACGCCCCCGGCGCACGAGGCGCCGGCCTCCACCAGCGTCTCCACGAGGCCCATGGCGCCCGTGTAGCCGCTCTTGCCCCGCATGCCCAGGCCGTACTCGGCGAGGGCGGGCGCGAACGCGTCGTCGGAGCGCGCGGCACGCATGACCTCGTCCATGGCGCGGTCGAACAGCGCCGTCTGCGCCGAGTCCGCCACCACGGCAAACGCCGGGTCGAGTCCCAGGTCGAGGGCATGACGGCGCAGAATGCGGGAGCACATCCCATGGATCGTGGAGATCCAGGCGTCGTCGACGGCCAGGGCCTGCTCGACGAGGCCGGCCGAGCGCAGGGTCCTTCTCGTCCGCTCCTTGATCTCACGCGCAGCGGCCTCGGTGAAGGTGATGACGAGCACCTGGTCGAGGCCGTCCAGAAACGGGGCGCCGCCCGGGCCGGAGCCGGGCGAGAGCGCCCAAGCGATGCGCTGGGTGAGGGTGAAGGTCTTGCCCGAGCCGGCGCCCGCCTCCACAAAGAGGGGCGCGTCGAGGGTCGTGGCGATCGTGCGCTGACGGTCGTTCAGGTCTGAGAGGTCAAGCGTTCCGCTCACTTCCGCAGCCTCCTCTCACAGTTGAGCACCGGGCAGAACTGGCAGGCCTCCGCGTCGAGCGGGTCGGCCTCGATGTCACCGGCCATGAGGCGCTCCATCTTGCGGGCGATGGCCTCCTCGCTGGCGTCGAGCAGTGCCTCGACGCCGCCCACGTCGTCGCGTCCGAAGGACTCGCCCCGCGGCACCGACACGGACGCGAGCCGCTTGCGCGAGAGCCGCCGCTCGCCGAAGACCACGTCCGCGAGGTTCTCGTCCACGGCGCCGGCGAGGGCGTGCGCCCCCTTGGTGCAGAGGTAGAGGGCCGCACGGACCGTGAGGTCCGGGAAGGCGCGCCGCACGACCTGGGCGTATATGAGCGACTGCACGCGCCGGGGCAGCGAGAAGGACCCGCCCGGGCGACCCGACGGGAAGGCGTCGTACTCCTTGGCGAAGCCGACGTCGGACTTGTGCTTGTAGTCGATGACGGCGACCTGCCCGTGGGCGTCCACGTCGATCCGGTCGACCGTGCCCGTGAGCAGGACGCCTGCGTACTCGACCTTCGGCGCACCGCCGCGGCCGAAGCCCCACTCGAAGAAGCGGGGCTCGAAGCCCGTGAGCACGCCCCGCTCGAAGTCGAGCAGCGACCCCAGGTCGCGGCGGAGCCCCTCGAGCTGGCCGAGCTCGCGCGCGAGGTGCGGGACGAGCGCCTGGGGCAGGGGCCTGCGCCCGCCGACGAGCTGGTACTGGTGGGAGAGGTGGGCGTCGAACTCCTCCTCGAGCACCGCGCGGGCCTCCTCCGGGTCCGCACCGCCCTCGCCGGCGGACGCCGCGGAGCCCGGCAGGCGCTCGCCCGGCGCCTCCTGGGCGCGAGCCAGCAGGCGGCCGACCTCCTCGCGGTAGTCCTCCCGCTGCATCGCGTCGGCATGCGCGGAGCGCAGGTCGGCGAGCGCATGCCCGCCCTCGAGGCGCTCCCGCGCGCGGGCGACGAGCTCGGAGCGGCTCACCTCCAGCACGCGGTGGGCGAAGGTGCCCATCTCGGCGCCCGTGAAGCCGGCGTCGGCGTCGCGCAGGCGCAGGCGGCGCAGGCTGAACCACTTGTAGGGGCACTCGAGGTAGCTCTCTATCTGGGACGCGGAGAGCAGCGGGCGCGTGGTCTCCGGGGACATCCCCTCGGGTGGCGGCGAGACGAGCGCGCGCTCCCGCGCGTCGATGCGCCCCGCGGCCGACGGGGTCTCGACGCCCGCGACGGACGCGGGCCGGCCCGTCGGCGCGGCGTTCTCGGAGAGCAAGGCCTCCGAGCGCGTGAGGACGTTCCCCTCGCCCAGCGCGAGGGCGGTCTTCTCTGCCCCCGCCTCGGCACCCAGCCCGTAGCAGGCGAGGACCTCGGAGAGCATGACGGAGGGATAGCACTCGCGGCCGTCCGCGCCGAAGAGCGTGCGCTCCAGCGCGAGCACCCTACGGGGCACGCGGGCAACGGCCGAGAAGCGCGCGCGCTCGAGCTCCATGGCCCCCGGCGGCTCCTCGACGCCCCAGGCGCGCAGGACGTGGGAGCGCACGTCGTCCCGCTCGGAGACGGCGGCCTCGACCGAGGTCTGCCCGAGCACGAGCAGGGCGTCCGCGGAGGCGGGGGCGAGGCGGCTCGCGACGGTGGGGTCGTATATCCGGACCATGACCCGCGCGCCCTCGGCCAGGCGCTCCGGGCGCAGCACGACGCCCGCGCGCCCGAGGGCGGCCTCTGCCAGCCCCACGAGCTCCGCGAGGGACACGGCTCCGGGCTGCTCCGGGTCCGCCGTGACACCGAGCTCCTTCAGGGAGCGCGCGACGTCGAGCACCGCGCCCAGGGCCATGACCGCCTCGCGCGCGGCGGGAGACTCGAGGGCGTCCCCTTGCGTATAGGGCACGAGCAGCTTGGACGCGGCCGAGCCCAGCCTCCCTCGCAGCAGCTCGCGCGTAGCGGCGGCGACCTCGGGCGAGACGACGCGCTCGGAGCGCAGCTGACCCAGGAGCACGGGCGGCACGAGCAGGCGGTTGGCACGCCACTCCGCGTCCAGGCGGCGGGCGCGTGCGGCGTCCATGTGAGATATGTCGGAGATCAGGAAGTCGGAGAGCTCGCGCGGGGGCCACCAGGACATGTCCCGCAGCTCAACGCGGACGGTGCCGGCGCGCGGGGCGTCCGGGACCGGCTCCGCGGCGGGCCAGGTCCGGGCCAGCTCGGCGAGCCGGGCGACGCTGCGGGCGTAGCCGAGGAAGGCACGGCCCGACTCCAGCTCCGCCATGGGGCGCGTGAGCTGGGCACGGACGGAGACGCCCCGGGCGGCGAGGCGCGGCGACAGCTCGCGCCAGGCGCGCGACACGTCCGGCGCGGCCACGACGACGTCCGTGCAGCCCTCCTCGACGAGCCCCGTCACCGCCCGGCAGACGAGTTCGGGCTCGGCGGAGGGGCCGGACGGCAGGATCATGCGCACCGCGCCCGTGGGCTCGAGCGGCCGCTCGACGGGACGGAAGAGCGTGCCGAGAAGACCGGAGAGCTCCTCGGCTCGTCGCGCGTCGCGCCCGGCGGCACCGGTCTCGACCACGGCGACGTCGAACACCTCGGAGAGCCCCTCGACGAGGGCGCGCTCGGCGCGGGCCATGTGCGGGAAGCCCGCGAAGGTCACCGGCGGGACGGCGACGCCGGCGGCGGCGAGGACGCGCGGCAGCTCGGCCATCACCTCGCAGGTCTCGACGAGGCCTGCGGCTCGCAGGTCGTCGCCCAGGCTAGCCACGAGCGCGACCAGCGCGCGCTCCGCCTCGGTCGTGCCCTCCGGAGCAGCATCCCCCGCCTCGGCGAGCCATGGCAGGCCCGTGCGCGAGAGGTCGGCGAGCAGCGCCGCGGCGCCGGGCGTGTCGGTGAGCGGCGTGCCCGGCCGGCGACAGGCGCGCTCGAGCGCACGCGCCGCCAGCAGGTCGCGCGAGAGGCCGTCGGCGGGGCGGCGGCCGTCTCCCCAGACCTCCCAGCGCTCGGTCGCCCAGGCGGCGGGCGTGCTCACGGTGACGCCGAGCGAGAGGCCCTGCCCGGCCAGCGCGCGCTGAACGTCGAGCGCCTGTGCGAAGCTCGGAACGAGCACGACCGCCCGCCCGCACGTGGCCAGCGCATCCCGCACCCGGGACAGGAGCTCGGGCGAGGCTAGCTGCTCGTCTGTTGCTGTGAGGACGCTCGGCGGCATGGGGTCTCCCGACGTGAGGTTCTTCTCGTCACATCCTACCCTACC
>CAUGFC010000062.1 GCA_959598545.1 uncultured Olsenella sp.
TGACGGGCGAGCAGGATGTGCTCGCGGGTCTGGGCCATGGGGCCGTCGGTGGCGGCGATGACGAGGATGGCACCGTCCATCTGAGCAGCACCGGTGATCATGTTCTTGATGTAGTCGGCGTGGCCCGGGCAGTCGACGTGGGCGTAGTGACGCTCCCAGGTCTCGTACTCGATGTGGGCAACGTTGATGGTGATGCCGCGCTGACGCTCCTCGGGAGCCTTGTCGATGTTCTCGAAGGCGGTGTAGTCAGCCTTGCAGCCCGGGGTCTCGGAGAGGACCTTGGTGATGGCCGCGGTCGTGGTGGTCTTGCCGTGGTCGACGTGACCGATGGTGCCGATGTTTACGTGGGGCTTGGAACGATCGAACTTCTCCTTGGCCATTGCCATCCTCCTTCTGGAACCGACCTTGCGGCCAATCCACTAAAACTGCAACACTTATGCCAAGCGGCGCCGAGGCGCCGCCATGGAACTCTGGTACCGGTGACTGGACTCGAACCAGTGACATCGCGGGTATGAGCCGCGTGCTCTAACCAACTGAGCTACACCGGCAGGTGCATGCGCTGAAAGGCGGAAATGGAGCCCGCGACCGGATTTGAACCGGTGACCTCTTCGTTACCAACGAAGTGCTCTACCGACTGAGCTACACGGGCGGATGGTGGGGATGCTTGGACTCGAACCAAGGAACCCAGAGGGAGCGGATTTACAGTCCGCCGCAGTTGCCGCTGTGCCACATCCCCATTCCGTTTTCAGCCACCCACGAGGCGCGTTCTCCCTCGCAAGCGGAAGATAGATTACGACGCGGGAAAAAACTTGTCAACGTATACCCCGCTGCCGGGCGTATCTATTGTCACGAGGCGCACACATCCGCAGGTCAGACACTTGTCGTCAAACGGAAAAGGGCCGCGACCGTGAAGTCGCGGCCTCTGAGCTCCTGGAGCCGGCAGAGGGAGTCGAACCCCCAACCCACGGTTTACAAAACCGTTGCTCTGCCATTGAGCCATGCCGGCGTGTTCGTCCATGATAGCGGGTCCGACGGGTGGCGAGAAGCGCGTTCTTCTCGCCACCCCCTGGGGCGGTGACGGGTTTTCCCGCTCGCGCGACCCGATCCGAGGTCGCGAGCCGCAAAAGTAGTCAGTCAGGAGGGGCCGAGGGGCGTGAGACGAACGAACCTGTCCCCTTTGTCTCACCCGCGCAGGAGGCGCCAGAGCTTCTCGCGGGCCGCCGGGTCGATGCGGTCCTCGAGGCGCATGTGCTGGGTCTGGCGCTCGGCGTTGGCCTGGCGGTACTCAACGTCCAGCGCGTCCATGTTGGTCACGAGCACGTCGCTCGAGACGCGTGTCACGGGGATGCCTCCCACGGTGGCCCGGATGGTGTTGTCCGAGGTGACCACCGTCACGGCCTGCGGGGCGAGGCGTGCCTCGGTGACCAGGCGCTCTATCACGGTGTCGGCGGACTCGCCGGCGGGCGAGAAGACCAGGCGCACGCCGGCCTTGGAGAGGTCGGGGCGCTCCGGGGAGACGTTGCCCGCCGCGTCGAAGACGATCACGGGCTCGTAGCGGCCCTTGGCATAGGCGGCCACGTCGGCGACGAGCAGGTCGCGCGCCTGCTCGAAGGGGTCGCCGTCGGCGGCCTCGTCCATGCGGGCGAGGTAGCGCTCGGACTTGTAGATCACGTTGTAGCCGTCCACCACGAGCAGCTCGCGCGGGGCGCCCACGCTAGGCATCGGCCTCGCCGCCACACTCGACGCGGCGCAGCCACTCGTAGCAGAGCACGGTCGTGGCCTGGGCCACGTTGAGCGACTCAACGCGCCCGCGCTGCGGCAGGCGGCAGGAGAAGTCGCACTTCTCGGCCACCAGACGCGAGATGCCCTCGCCCTCCGAGCCCATCACGAGCGCCAGGCGCCCGGCAAACGGGGCGTGCCAGACGTCCTCGGTCGCATGCTCGGTGGCGGCGCAGGCCCAGAACCCGGCGGCCTGGAGCTCCTCGATCGCGCGCGCGAGGTTGGGCACCTGCGCGATGGGCAGGTGCATGACGGCGCCGGCGGAGGTCTTGTACGCGCCGACGCCCACCGAGGCGGCGCGCGCCTTGGCCACGACCACGCCAGCCGCGCCCACGACCTCGGCCGTGCGCACGATGGCGCCAAAGTTGCCCTGGTCGGTCACGTGATCGAGCACCACCACGAGGGCGTCGCCCTCCCCCGCCGCGGCCACCACGTCAGAGAGCTCGGCGTACTCGAAAGGGCGGGTCCGCACGACGACGCCCTGGTGCGCGCCGTGGCTGGAGAGCACGTCCAGGCGGGCGCGCGGCACGCGCTCCACCGGCACGCCGGCCTCGTCGAGCCGGGCGGCAATCTTTTCCAGCGCCTGGTCGCGCTCGCCGGAGCGCTCCTGCACGAGCGCCGAGCGCAGCGGCATTCCGCAGGCCAGCGCCTCCTCGACGGCGCGACGCCCTTCGACGAGGTCGCCGCGGTCACGCTGCTGCGGCCCGCGGCGCGCCGCGCCCGGGACCGGACGGGGACCGCGGCCCTTCTCGCCGTGCTGTCCTTTGCCCGGGGCGGGGCGGAAGGGGCGGCCGCCCTTGCCCTTGCCGCCGCGGACGTCGCGGCCCGGCGTGCGGGACTGGTTCTTGGCCATGTCCTACTCCTTGCGGTGCAGGCGGGCGCCGGCGGCGGTGTCCTCGACCACGAGGCCGAGCGCGGTGATGCCGTCGCGGATGGCGTCGGCGACGCCCCAGTTCTTCTCGGCGCGAGCCGCCTGGCGCGCGGCGAGCAGGGCCTCGGCCGCCTCGGCGGCAGACGAGCCCTCGTAGCCGGCCTGGTCGTGCGCGAGGTCCACGAGGCCGGCGGGCAGGTCGTCCTCGCCCGTGGAGCGGGAGAGGTTGATGCCCATGACGTCGGCCAGCTCGGTGAGCATGTCGGCGGCGCGCAGGCAGACGGCCGTGGAGGTGTCGTCGGCGGCGTCGGCCAGGTAGGTGTTGGCCGCGGTCACGAGCGAGAAGATCGCGGCGAGGCCGCCGGCGGTGTTGAAGTCGTCGTCCATCTGGCGGCAGAACTCCTCGCGCGCGGCGTCGATCTGCGCGCCGAGCGTGCGGTCGGCGTCGTTGAGCTCGCCGTCCTGCGGGGAGCGCTCCGCCGCCCAGCGGAGGTTGCGCACGCAGGTCTCCAGGCGCTCGAGCGTGCCGGCCACGCCCTCGAGGCGCTCGAAGGAGAAGTCGAGCGGCGCGCGGTAGTGTGTCTGCAGCATGAGCAGGCGCACGGCGTCGGCCGGATACCTGTCGAGCACCTCCTTGAGCGTGTAGAAGTTGCCGAGGCTCTTGGACATCTTCTCGCCGTCGACGCGCAGCATGCCGGTGTGCATCCACGTGTTGGCGAGCGCGGCGTCCCAGGCGCACATGGCCTGGGCGGTCTCGTTCTCGTGGTGCGGGAAGATGAGGTCCGCGCCGCCGCCGTGGATGTCGATCGGGGTGCCCAGGTAGCGGTGGATCATCGCGCAGCACTCGGTGTGCCAGCCGGGGCGGCCGTCGCCCCAGGGGCTGGGCCAGCTGGGCTCGCCGGGCTTGGCGGCCTTCCAGAGGGCGAAGTCGAAGGGGTCGCGCTTCTCGTCGTTGACCTCCACGCGCTCGCCGGCGCGCATCTGGTCGAGGCTGCGGCCGGAAAGGATGCCGTAGTTGTGGTCCGAGCGCACGGAGAAGTAGACGTCTCCGGAGGGCACGGGATAGGCCACGCCACGCTCGATGAGCAGAGAGATCATCTCCTGCATGGCCTCGATCTCGTGCGTGGCGCGCGGACGGATGTCCGGGTCAAGCACGCCGAAGCGGTGCATCTGCTCGATGAAGGCCGCCGAGCACTCCTCGGCGACCTCGGCGGCGGTGCGCCCGGTCTCGTTGGCGCGGTTGATGATCTTGTCGTCCACGTCGGTGAGGTTCTGGGCGAAGGTGACCTGGTAGCCCTTGTACATGAGGTAACGACGGATCACGTCGAACGCGAGGAACGTGCGCGCGTTGCCGATGTGGATCTGGTCGTAGACGGTGGGGCCGCAGACGTACATGCGAATCTTGCCGGGCTCGATGGGGACGAGCTCCTCCTTCTTGTGCGTCTGGCTGTTGTAGACGAGCATGCGTGCTCCTTGCGGTTGGCTGTCTTGCGTTGGACCAGTATAGCGCCGGCGGGCGAGAAGGACCGCTACTCGATGCGCTCGAGCAGAGCGACAGCCCAAGCGGCGATGCCCTCCTCGCGGCCCACGAAGCCGAGGCGCTCGGTCGTGGTGGCCTTGACGCCGACGGCGTCGACGGGGACGTCGAGCGCGGCGGCCATGTTGGCGCGCATCTCGTCGCGGTAGGGGGCGAGCTTGGGGGCCTGTGCCGCGATGGTGCAGTCGACGTCGACGATGCGCCAGCCCCGGGAACGGGCGAGGTCGGCCACATGGCGCATCAGGTCCAGGGAGTCGGCACCCTCGTAGGCTGGGTCGGTGTCCGGGAAGAGCCTGCCGATGTCGCCGGCGCGCAGCGCCCCGAGCACGGCGTCCATGAGGGCGTGCGCGACCACGTCCGCGTCCGAGTGCCCGGCGAGGCCGCGCTCGCACGGCACGTCGACGCCGCCCAGTACCAGCCTTCGCCCCTCGGCGAACGCGTGCACGTCAAACCCATGTCCGATGCGAAGCATGTTCGAGCCTTTCCTTGCCGGTTCCCGTCCGGAGGCCATTGTCTCAGAACTCGCCTCATGACGGAGACGCGCCATCGCGTGCCAAAACAGGCCTTCGTGCAACATTCGGCGCGACTTCAATTCAAAACGGGCCTTCGTGCAACATCATTTCGCGCCTCCCGCGGCACCCCAATTGAGAACTGCCAGATACCAGGTTCGATTGTTGATATCCTTCGCAAAGCACGCTCAAAAACATGTTGCACGAGAACACCTTTTGGTTCGCTCAAGTCAGAAATGTTGCACGAAGGCCCGTTTTGGAAGCGGAGGTGCGCCCGCCGCGGGTTAGGTGAGCAGGCGCCGCTCGAGGGTGGCCTCGGCGAGGGCGAGGTCCTCGGGCAGCGTGACCTTGATGTTGTCGCGCGTGGACTCCACGACGCGGACGCGGCCGCCCATGCGCTCCACGAGGGAGGCATCGTCGGTGCCGAGGTACTCGTCGCGGGCCGCAGCCTTGTGCGCGGCGAGAAGGGCCCGGCGACGGAAGACCTGGGGGGTCTGCGCCGCCCAGTAGAACGAGCGGTCGGGTGTGGCCACGATCTTCTCGCCTTCCACGAGCTTGAGCGTGTCCGTGCAGCGGGAGGCGAGGATGGCGCCCGCCAGCGCCTCGTCCGCGCGGACGGCGGCGATGCAGGCCTCGACCTGCTCCACCTCGACGAGGGGGCGAGCCGCGTCGTGGACCGCCACGAGCTCGAGATCGCGGGGGACGACGGCGAGGCCCGAGAGCACCGACCCCTGGCGCGTCTCCCCGGAAGGCGCGAGCGCGACGGGCTTGGCCAGGGAGAGCCGCGAGAGCACGTCCTCCTCGACCTGCCGCGCCCTGTCCGGGGCGCACACGACCACGAGGCGGGCGACGGACGGGCAGCGGTCGAGGGCGGCGACGGACCAGCACATGAGCGGCATTCCCGCGAGGTCGACGAACTGCTTGCCGCGAGGGTCGCCGAAGCGCTCGCCAGATCCGCCGGCGACGACGATCGCGCAGGTGTCGGCGCCGGGGGCGGCCCTCCCCACCCGCTCGGGGCAGGCACACGCGCTCAGGTCGGGCGTCCGCGCGCCCATCACTCGCCCTTGTCCCACATTCGGTGGAGGCTGTTGGCGAGGACGCCGGGGTTCTTGACGCCAATCTCGCCGAGGCGCGACGGGTCGTCGTCGACGGCCTCGAGGACCTCCTGGAGCGAACCGTACTCGTCGACGATCTTGTCGGCCATGCCGTCGCGCACCACGGGCACGCGCGAGAGCGTGCGCAGGCCGAGCGGGGTCATGATGGAGTCCTCGCCGCGCTCGTCGTCGTAGCCGAGCAGCCGGGCCACGAACTTGGCGGAGCGCAGCTGGGTGTTCACGGTGTCGTGCAGCTGTCGGCGGATGACGCGTGCCGTCTCCTCGGAGGAGTCCGCCGCGTAGTCGCGAATCATGAGGAGGTAGGCCTCGTCCAGGCCGGCCAGGTACTCCTCGCCCTGCATCCGCGCGACCTTGCCCTCGCTGCCGAGCTGCTCGATGCAGGACCCGAGCTCGTCCCCGGCGGACTGCAGGACCTCGAAGAGGTAGAAGACGCTCGTGAGGTCGCCCAGGGTGACGCAGTTGTCCAGCTCGAGGCTCGTGAGACGTAGGAGGCTGCGGTCGAGCTGGTTGCGCGTGTTCTGCATGGCGACCGTGAGCTGGTTCACGGTCGTGAGCAGGTCGCTCACGCTCTTGAGCTCGAAGCCCCTGCCGTCGACGTAGACGTTGACCACCGAGCGGCGGGCGGAGACCGAGATGACCGTGGCCTTGGTGAGCAGGCTCATGCGGGCGGCCGTGCGGTGGCGCATGCCCGTCTCGGAGGTGGGCAGCGACGGGTCCGGGTTCAGGTGGTAGTTGGCGCGCAGGATCTTGGTGAGGTCGCGGTCGACGACCACGGCGCCGTCCATCTTGCAGAGCTCGAAGAGGCGGTTCGCGGTGAACGAGACGTCGAGCTTGAAGCCGTCGTCACCCGCGGCGAGGACGTTCTCCGAGTCGCCCACGCAGATGAGGGCGCCCAGGTGGCCCGCCAGGATCATGTCCAGGGCCGTGCGCAGCGGCGTCCCCGGCGCGGTCTTCCTGATCGCGTCGTCGAAGCGCTGCTCGTGCTCGGTTGCTGGGTCGAGCTGGGTGACGTCCACGTACGCCCCTCTCGTCGATGGCGGTCAGGTACGAGTATAGCGCCGGGCAGCGCCCCGGCCGAGGGCAATGCCCGCCGCGAGTTCTTGCCGCGCTCTTTGCGGCAAGCTGTCTGAGCGCCGGGTATTGCCCCCGGACGGGGCGCGGACGAGCTACTCCCCCGCGCTCAGCAGGCCGCCGACACCGGCAGCCCCGCGCGAGGGCTCGGGGAGCGAGCCGAGAAGGTCGGGCGAGCCCATGGTCTCGCGGCGACGTGGCGCGGGAATCTCGCCGACCGCGTGCTCGAAGACGAGCTCGCCGTCCTTCTCGTCCACGCGGATGATCTCGCCGGCGCGCCACAGGCCCTGGAGCAGCTCCTCGGAGAGCGGGTCCTCGATGAGCGTCTGGATGGCGCGACGCAGCGGGCGCGCGCCGTAGACCGGGTCGGCGCCCCTCTTTGCGACGAGGTCGCGGGCGGCGTCCGTGAGCTCGATGGACATCCCCTCGGCGATGAGGCGCTCGCGCAGGTCGGCCACCATGAGGTCGACGATGTCGCGCAGCTGCTCGGGGGTGAGCGACCTGAAGACCACGACCTCATCCACGCGGTTGAGGAACTCGGGGCGGAAGTGCTTCTTCAGCTCGGACATGACACGGCTCTCGATCTCCTTGTCGGAGAGGCCGTTCGCGCCCTGGGCCGAGAAGCCCATCGTGGTGGTCTGGGCGATGTCGCGGGCGCCGATGTTGGACGTCATGATGATGACGGTGTTGGAGAAGTCGACGTGGCGGCCCTGCCCGTCGGTGAGGCGGCCCTCCTCCAGGATCTGGAGCAGGACGTTGAACACGTCGGGATGCGCCTTCTCGACCTCGTCGAAGAGGACGACCGAGTAGGGGCGCCGACGAACGGCCTTGGTGAGCTCGCCGCCCTCGTCGTAGCCCACGTATCCCGGAGGGGCGCCGACGAGCTTGGAGACGGTGTGCTTCTCCATGAACTCGGACATGTCGAAGGAGATGAGCGCCTCCTCGGAGCCGAAGAGGAACTCGGCGAGCGCCTTGGCGAGCTCGGTCTTGCCCACGCCGGAGGGGCCGAGGAAGATGAACGAGCCGCCGGGACGGCGCGGGTCCTTGAGCGGGCTGCGGCTGCGGCGGATGGCCTTGGCGACCTTGGTGACCGCCTCGTCCTGGCCGACGACGCGCTGGTGGAGCACGTCCTCGCAGCGCAGGAGCTTGGAGGCCTCCGCCTCGGTGAGGCTGGAGACGGGCACGCCGGTCATGGCCGAGACCACGTCGGCGATGTCCTGCTCGTCGACCGTGACCACGTTGGCGGCGAGCTCCTCGCGCCACGCGGCCTCGAGCTCGTCGCGGCGTGCGACGAGGGACTTCTCCTCGTCGCGCAGGCGCGCGGCGTCCTCGAACTCCTGGGCGGCCGCGGCGGCGGACTTCTCCTCGCGCACGCGGGCGAGGTCGGCGTCCACCTGGGCGATCTCGGGCGGGAGCGCCATCTTGTGGACGCGCGTGCGGGCGCCGGCCTCGTCGAGCACGTCGATCGCCTTGTCAGGCAGGAAGCGGTCCTGGACGTAGCGGTCCGAGAGCGAGACCGCGGCCTGGATGGCGGCGTCGGTGTAGCTCACGTGGTGATGGCGCTCGTAGCGGTCCTTCAGGCCCTCGATGATGCGCACGGTGTCCTCGGGGCTGGGCTCGCCGATGTTGACCGGCTGGAAGCGGCGCTCGAAGGCGGAGTCCTTCTCGACGTGCTTGCGGTACTCGTCGGCGGTGGTGGCACCGATGACCTGGATCTCGCCGCGCGAGAGGGGCGGCTTGAGGATCGACGCCGCGTCGATCGAGCCCTCGGCGGAGCCCGCGCCTATGACGGTGTGGATCTCGTCGATGAACAGGATGTCCTCGTCGGAGGCCTCGAGCTCGGCGACGACCTTCTTCATGCGCTCCTCGAACTCGCCGCGGTACTTGGAGCCGGCGACGAGGCTCGCGAGGTCGAGCGTCCAGATCTGCTTGCCGCGCAGGATGTCGGGCACGTTGCCGGAGGCGATGAGCTGCGCGAGCCCCTCGACGATGGCCGTCTTGCCGACGCCCGGGTCGCCGAGGATGAGCGGGTTGTTCTTCTGGCGGCGCGCGAGGACCTGCATGACGCGCTCGATCTCGCGGTCGCGCCCGATCACCGGGTCGAGCTTGCCGTCCGTCGCCAGCTTAGTGAGGTTGCGACCGTACTGCTCGAGGACCGAGCCCTCCTCGCCCTGCTGCTGGGGGCCGCCGAAGCCGGCCATGCGCACGTCGGCCGTCGCGGCCTCGCGCGGCGCGCCCTCCGGGCTCTTGCCGGCGAGCTCGTTCACGGCGTTGCGCACGGCGTCGCCGGAGATGCCCATCTGGCGCAGCGCGTCCATCGCGCGCCCGTTACCCTCGGCGACGATGCCGAGCAACAGGTGCTCGGTGGCGATGTAGGTCTGTCCGTGCGTCATCGTCTCGCGGTACGCGCCCTCGAGCACGCGCTTGGCACGGGGCGTGAACGGGATGTGCCCGCCGGGCACGGGCTCGCCGTCCTGCGTGGTGAGGCTCTGCACGGTGGAGAGTGCCTCCTCGTAGGTGACGTCGAGCTTGGCGAGCGCCTGGGCGGCGACGCCCTCCCCCTCCTTGATGAGCGCGAGCAGCAGGTGCTCGGTGCCCACGTACATCTGGCCGAGGCCGCGCGCCTCGTCCTGGGCGAGGTTCATCACCTTGCGGGCCCTGTCGGTGAACTTCTCAAACATACGTGCATCCTTCCGCACGGCAGCTTCACGGTACTAGTTTGTACCCACGGCGCCGCCCGCGCAAACGCGCTAAGCGACGCCGCGTTTCTCGCCCTGTGGGCGGCCGTCCCGAAATCGACAACCTTCTCCGACGGGACGAGAAGCGCGTCCCGGAATCGCGAGGGCTACTTCCCGAACGTGTCGCGGTCGGGGGCGATCGCCTTCATCGCGTCGATCGTGCGCGAGAAGAGCTCGTCGAGCTCCCATCCGCAGAGCTCGGCGCCCTTGCGGATGACGTCGCGGTTGCAGCCGGCGGCGAAGCGCTTGTCCTTGAACTTCTTCTTGAGCGACTTCACCTCGAAGTCCATGACGGACTTGCTCGGGCGCATGATCACGGCCGCGCCGATGAGGCCCGTCAGCTCGTCCACGGCAAAGAGGACCTTCTCCATGGGGAGCTCCGGGGCGGGCAGCTCGGGGTTGTTGTCGGAGTTGTGCGACTGGATGGCACGCACGAGCTCGGCGCTGCCGCCCGCAGCCTCGAGCAGCTCCGCCGCGTAGACCGTGTGGCCCACCGGGTCGTCGGCGTGCTCCTCCCAGTCGAGGTCGTGCAGGATGCCCACGACCTCCCAGAAGTCGGCGTTGTCGGGATCCATCTCCTCGGCGAGGACGCGCATCACGCCACCGACGGTCTCGCCGTGCTCGATGTGGAACTCCTCGTGGTTGTGCTCGGCGAGAAGTGCGAGCGCGGCGTCGCGGTCGATCCCGGCGACGAGCGCCGCGGGGCCCTCGGCCGGCGCGGCCGCGACCTTCTCGCTGTCGGCGGCGATGTCGTCCACGGACGCCGCCGCGTTGTCCGTCACGGCACCGGCGACCTGGGCCTGGATGTCGGCCTTGGTGATCGTCTCGGGCTTCATGGCCGGGAAGAGCAGCACGTCGCGGATGGCCGGCTGGTCGCAGAACAGCATGACCATGCGGTCGATGCCGTAGCCGATGCCGCCCGCCGGCGGCATGCCGTACTCGAGGGCGCGCACGTAGTCGTAGTCGTAGCCCATGGCCTCGTCGTCGCCCATGCCCTTGGCCGCGACCTGCTCGGCGAAGCGGCCGGCCTGGTCGACGGGGTCGTTGAGCTCGGAGAAGGCGTTGGCGTACTCGTGGCCGGCGATGACCAGCTCGAAGCGGTCGGTGAGGCGCGGGTCCTCGGCCTTGCGCTTGGAGAGCGGGGAAACCTCCTCCGGGTAGTCGCACACGAAGGTGGGGTTGACGATGGTCTTCTCACCCAGCTCGTCGTAGAGCTCGAAGAGGAGCTTGCCGGCGCCCCAGCTGGGCTGCACCTCGATGCCGTGCTCCTCGCAGAGCTCGCGCAGACGCTCGATGGGGGTGTCCATGTCGACGTGCTCGCCCACGCACTCGGAGGCGATCTCGGAGAGCGGGCGGCTCGCCCAGGTGCCGGACATGTCGATCTTTTGGCCCTGGTAGGTGATGACCTCGTGGCCCTCGGCGCAGTCGCAGACCTCGCGGGCGATGGTCTTGAACAGGCCCTCGGACAGGCGCTTCATGCCCTCGAGGTCGGAGTAGGCGCAGTAGGCCTCCATCGAGGTGAACTCGGGGTTGTGCGTGAGGTCCATG
>CAUGFC010000063.1 GCA_959598545.1 uncultured Olsenella sp.
GGCGGTCTTGGTGACCATCGAGCGGCCGTCGACGCCCATGCCGCCGAGGGACTCCGTGACCCACTGCGGATCGCCGGAGAAGAGCTCGTTGTACTCGGGGGTGCGCGCGAACTTGACCATGCGCAGCTTCATGACGAGGTGGTCGATGATCTCCTGCACCTCGGCCTCGGTGAGCGTGCCGGCGCGCAGGTCGCGCTCGGCGTAGATGTCCAGGAACGTGGAGTTGCGGCCGATCGACATGGCGGCGCCGTTCTGCTCCTTGACCGCGGCGAGGTAGCCGAAGTAGAGCCACTGCACGGCCTCCTGGAAGTTGGCGGCCGGGCGGGCAATGTCGAAGCCGTAGATCTTGCCGAGCTGCTTGAGCTCGCCGAGGGCACGGATCTGCTCGGCCAGCTCCTCGCGGTGACGGATGACCTCCTCGCGCATGTGCTTCTGGGTGCCGGCGAGCTCGGCCTTCTTCTCCTCGATCAGGGCGTCGACGCCGTAGAGCGCCACGCGGCGGTAGTCGCCGATGATGCGGCCGCGGCCGTAGGCGTCGGGCAGACCGGTGATGATGTGGGAGTGGCGGCAGGCGCGCATCTCGGGCGTGTAGCAGTCGAAGACGCCGGCGTTGTGGGTCTTGCGGTAGTTGGTGTAGATGTTCACGACCTCGGGGTCGACCTCGTAGCCGTTCTGCTTGCACGCGGCCACGGCCATGCGGATGCCGCCGTTGACCATGAGGGCGCGCTTGAGGGGCTTCTCGGTCTGCAGGCCGACGATCTTCTCGAGGGGCTCGTCGATGTAGCCGGCCTCGTGAGAGGTGATCGTGGAGACGACCTTGGTGTCCATGTCCAGGACGCCGCCGGCCGCGCGCTCCTGGGCGAAGAGGTCCATGACCTCGTCCCAGAGCTTGGTCGTTGCCTCGGTGGGACCGGCGAGGAAGGACTCGTCGCCGTCATAGGGGGTGTAGTTGCGCTGGATGAAGTCACGGACGTCGATCTCGTGCTCCCAGTTGCCGCCAACGAACCCCTGCCATGCTTCCTGACTCACTGCTCACGCTCCTCATTTGTGAACGGTCGTTGCTTGCCGCGCGGATAACGGCACACCCCAACCTACCAGAGTTGGGGCCCCGTGTGGGCGAGAAAGTTAGCTCTGGTTGCAAAGATTGGAATACCACAACATGTAGTGTTCCGGACCGAGCTCCTGACCCAACCCATTGGGGTCTCACAGTATGATGCGACCGCGCGACAAGAACGGTGGGGGTTGCCGCGCGGTCGCGTCCGCCCTGCGTTGCGCGCCTACCAGACGAACGGGATGATCAGCTTGGTGCGCTCTGCGTAGGCGCGGTACTCCGGGTTCTCGCCGTAGCGGGCCTCGTGACCCTTGGCCATGCGACGTGCCCCGTCGAGCATGATGAAGATGATGCAGACGAAGCCCACGAGCGCCATCGCGACGGTGATGCCCCCGCCCATCAGCGCTTGTCCTTCTCGGCGCGGCGCTTGTCGTTGATGATCTTGACGTGCTCGTCGGTGATCAGCTCGACGCCGTTCTCCTTGGCCCAGGCCACGCAGCCGTTGAGGACCGTCTTGAGGAACGGGCGCGGCACCTTGACGAAGTTCCTGAGCGCCTCGTCGGTGAACTTGACCGTGTCGTCCGCGCGGTTGGCCGCGTAGCGGATGGACTCGATGTCCACCTCCTTGGGGGCGGGGATGGGCTCGGCGATGGGCTTGGCGAGCTTGGGGAAGCGCGTGTACCAGAAGTTGGTGGAGTCGCGGTAGCCGTAGTCCACGGGCACGGGCGGGAAGCTCGTCTTGGTGACGCCGTTCACGATGGCGTCGTAGTAGCGCTCCTTCATGAGGATCTTGTCGATGTGCAGGATGAAGTGGGCGCCGTACTTGGACGTGATGCCGTTGAAGTCGTTGTAGGGGCCGGGGTGGCCGTCGTCGATGTCCTCAACGCGGAACTTGTCGGCGCCCTCGAGCTCCGCGGCCCAGGTGCACTCGAAGACCTGGAACGCGGTCTTGATCACGGGCGGGCGGTTGGGATCTGTGGGGTCGGCCTGGCCGGGCTCCATCTCGAACTTGAGGTCGCCCATCTTCTCCGAGGAGGGCCCGGGGAAGCCCAGGCGCACGGCCTCCTTGAAGCTCTCGCGGTCGTCGGGGATGAAGTTGAGGGCGCACTTGTGCGTGCGAAGCAGGTTGGCGCAGGTGTTGGACGTGTTGCGGCACTCCAGCAGCATCGCGTAGCGGTCCTTGCCGGCGATGTAGTACGGGAAGCACAGCGAGTACGAGCCGATGTTGAGGGAGCCGTCGGGGTTCATCGTGGAGACGCACACCGTCGGCATGGGGAAGAAGGCCGACGTCTGGTAGAAGTTGTCGACGATCCTCAGGTCCTTGAAGCTGCTCACGATACTTGTCCTCCTTCTGTATGCGGGGCGCCCGCGGCGAGCGCGGACGCCAGCTTTCCCATGGCCGTGGTGCCGAGGTCGGCGTTGACCGAGCAGGCGAGAAGCGCCTCGGCGAGCACGTCGGCGAGCGGGGAGAGGTCCGCGCGGCCGGCGCGCTCCGTCACGGCGCGCACGGGACGGGCGACCTGCTCGCGGAGCATGCGGTGATAGCGGGTGAGGTAGCTCGCCGCGCTGCCGCCCTCGTACTGCCGCCAGGTGGGGCGGTAGGCGTCCGAGAAGGCGTTGAGCTCGTCGCAGAGGTCGGAGAGCCCGTGCTCGAGGTCGGTGGCCGTGGCGGCGACGGCGTCCATGTGCGCGAGCGCGTCCTGCCAGTCGGCGAGGGCGAGCGTGGCGACGATCTCCTCCTTGTCGGAGAAGTAGTTGTAGATGGTCCCGGGGGCCACGCCGACGCGCTGGGCGAGGGCCCGCACGGAGAGGGCGCGCCAGCCGTCGGCGGCGAGGGCCTCACGCGCGGCGTCGAGGATGCGCTCCCGCAGGTTCTCGATGATCTTGGGCATGGACGTCCTTCTCGCCAGCCTTTATGAACGCGTTCATTTTAAGGTTGGCGACGGGCTTTGCAAGGGGCGAGAAGGACGAGCGGGGGGCGGCGGCTACTGCTTCTGCTCGTCACGCTCGCGCAGGGCGGGGAGGATGCGCTTGACGACCCACCACACGGCGACGGCGACGACGATGACTATGATGACGTACTTGACGACGTCGGAGACCCACTCGGCCTGCTCGGTCACCGTCTCCCAGGCGCTGCCGGCCGCCGCGCCGAGCGCGCAGAGAATCGTGTTCCACACGGCGGAGCCGACGAGCGTGTAGAGCGAGAAGCGCACGACGTTCATCTTGGCGGTGCCGGCGGGGATGGAGATGAGGCTGCGCACGACGGGGATGCAGCGGCAGATGAGGACCGTGACCTGGCCCTTGCGGTCGAACCAGTCGACCGCGCTCGAGATGTCGTTGGGCTTGAAGCCCAGAAGGCGCATGGGGCGCGTGCCGAAGAACGTCATGAGGCGCTCGCGGGAGAGGAGCCGGCCAACGCCGTAGAGGATGTAGGCGCCGGTGATCGAGCCGATGGTGGCGGCGATGATGACGCCGGGGAGCGTGAGGTCGGTCGTGGTGGTGAAGAAGCCCGAGAGCGGGAGGATCAGCTCGGACGGGATGGGCGGGAAGACGTTCTCGAAGAAGATCAGGAACCAGACGCCGACGTAGCCGAACTGGCTGATGAGGTTGGTGAACAGCTCCTCCATGGAACTCCTTTCGCGGTGAGGCCGCGCACCATTATCCCCGGCCGTGGGGCCGTGCGGGGAAAATCAACGATTGCACAGAAGTCGGTGCGGGAGTGTGGTTAAAACGACCTCATCGTCCGCGTTTCCGAAGTCGGTTGGGTTAAAACGACCTCATCGTCCCCCTTGGTAGACACTCGTGGACTGGGACGATGCGGTAGTTCTAACCCGTTCGGTCCCGCGGACGGGACGATGCGGTGGTTCTAACCTGCGCGGCGAGAAGGACGCCGAGAAGGACGTCCGTCCTTCTCGGCCCGCGCCGCCCTACAGCGCGGACTCGTAGATCGCGCGGGCGTCGTCCATCGTGAGGCGCCTGAACTCGCCGAACTCGGCCCCCTTGTTCTGCTCGAGCGTCTCGAGCAGCGCCGGGACCATCTCGGCGGTGACGCCGAGCTCGCCCAGCGTGCGGGGCATCCCCAGGGAGACGAAGAACGCCTGCAGCTCGTCGATCGTGGCGGCGACCGCGTCGGCGACGGCCTCGTCCGCCGTCATGTCCACGCCGTCGCCCTCGGGGTCCACCGGCTCGATGCCAAAGACGTCGCGCCCGAACGAGAGGAAGCGCTCGGGGTGCTCGCGCCAGACGTAGCGCATCCACGCGGGGAAAATCACCGCGAGGCCGGCGCCGTGCGCGATGCGGGCGTCGTGCGCGGAGAGCTCGTGCTCCAGGCCGTGGCTCTCCCAGCCGCCGGCGCGCGCGTCGGGCCGCACGTTGCGGCCGACCCCGGCGATGCCGTTGTGCGCCAGCATGCCGGCCCACATGATGTTGGCGCGCGCGTCGTAGTCCTCGGGGTTCGCCAGGACGCGTGGCGCCTCCTCCATGAGGGAGCGGATGAGGCCGCAGGCGATGTTGTCGGTCACGCTCACCGGGCCCACGCTGGAGAAGTAGCGCTCCATGACGTGCGCGCACATGTCGGTCACGCCCGCCGCGGTCTGGTAGGCGGGGAGCGTGAAGGTGAGCTCGGGGTCCATGAGGGCGAGCTCGGGGCGGTTGGCCTCGCAGGAGAGGCCGCGCTTGAGGCAGAACTCGTCGTTGGAGATCACGCAGGAGTCGCTGGCCTCGGAGCCGGCGGCAGGGATGGTGAGGACGCTCGCCACGGCGGGCTTGCCCTCGGTCACGGGCGCCGCCTTCCTGGAGAACAGGTCCCAGACGTCTCCCTCGTAGGGGACGCCGAGGGAGATCGCCTTGGCGGTGTCGATCGTGGAGCCGCCGCCCACGGCGAGGATGACGTCGGCGCCGCAGGCACGGGCCGCGGCGACGCCCTCGCGGACGTGCGCGACGCTCGGGTTGGGGCGCGCCCCGCCGAACTGCTCGCATGCGACCCCCGCGGCGTCGAGTGACGCCAGCACGCGGCCGAGCGTGCCGGTGCGCACCACCGAGCCCTGGCCGTACACGACGAGCGCGCGTGCGTGGCCGGCTGCGGCGAGCTCGGCGCCGGCGCGGTCGCAGACGCCGCGGCCGAAGACGAACCTGGTGGGGGAGGCAAAGGTGAAGTCGTTCATGGGCGAGGCTCCTCTCGGATGGCTTGTCGAGAAGAGCTTAGCGCTTCTCGGCCCCTCCCGTCGGTTCGCCGGGCCCGCCCGGACGGCCCTGGCGTGATGCTGTCGCGCGCCTTACGCGCCGCTGACGCGCGGGCGCTACCGTGGTCGCGACGGCCACGACTCTGGAGGGCGAAATGAACGACGAGAAGCTCATGGTCCCGGGGCGCTCGAACCTCTCGCGGCTGGGCTCCCTCTCCGCGCTGCTGTGCGGCGTCACCGTCCCGCTCGGCATCGTGCTGGTGGTCCTGGACCCGGTGCCGCACAACCTCGTCGCGCTTCTCGCCTGCGTGGGGCTCACCTGCGCCGGCGCGGCGGTCGCGCGCGGCAACTAGGGCCGGGCGCCGGACCGCGCCCACTCCTTGCGGGTGACGCGCAGCACGCGCTCGGTCCGCCCGTCGCTCTCTCGCGCGCACCGCTCGGTCAGCCCGAGCTTCTCCATGACGCGCCGGCTCTGGACGTTGCCCTCGTAGTGGCCGGCCCACACCGCCTCCAGGCGCAGGTCGACGAACGCGTGCTCGAGCAGTGCGCGCCCGGCCTCGGGCATGTAGCCCCGGCCCCAGAGCGGTCGCGCCAGCCAGTAGCCGAGCTCCGCCTCGCGCGAGCCGTGCGCCAGCTCGGACGCTGCCCCGAACTTGAGGCCGACGGCGCCGACGGGCTCGCCCTCGGGCTCGCGCCCGCGCATCACGATCGCATAGCTCTCCGGCACGGCGAGCACGTCGCGGATGATGCGGGCACTCTCCTCGACGCTGCGGTGCGGCTCCCAGCCCGCGCGCGGCCCCACCTCGGGGTCGCTCGCCCAGCGGAAAAGCGCGGGGGCGTCGGCCTCGGTCCAGGGGCGCAGGATCAGGCGCGGGGTTTCCAGCTGGTTGGCTGCGGGCATGGCGGTGCTCCTCGTCTCAAACGTCTGATGCACTGAATTATGCGATTTCCGACGGAATCGGGCCCCGAAACGTTGGATACCGCGTATTGCCGGCCGCTTGTGTTTGACGTATGCCCCTAGGGGGTATAGACTTCTTGGCAATAAACCCCATGGGGGTATTCGACCAAGAGGAGGCGGCGTGACCGAGAAGAACGAGTGCCCGCACTGCGGCACCCTCAAGCGCACCCCGCGCTCGCCCGAGCTCAAGGCCGACGTGACGCGGCGCATCAACCGCGCGGTCGGGCAGCTGAACGGCATCCGCGCGATGGTGGAGGAGGACCGCTACTGCGGCGACGTTCTCACGCAGCTCGCGGCCGTGGAGTCGGCCGTGAAGGCCATCTCGCGCGAGGTCATGCGCGACCACCTGGAGACCTGCGTGGTCGAGCGCATCCAGGCGGGCGACACCGAGGTGACGGACGAGGTCATGGATCTCTTCCGCAAGTTCATGTGACCTGTTAACTGGGAACTGTCCCCAATTAACAGATTCGGGAGGCTTCGATGAGGGAGACCTTTGACATAACGGGCATGACCTGCGCGGCGTGCTCGGCGCGCGTGCAGAGGGCGGCGGGCGAGGTGCCCGGCGTGGCCTGCGCCAACGTCAACCTGCTCAAGAACTCGATGGAGCTCGACTACGACGGTTCGCCCGAGACGGCCGCCGCCGTGGTGGCGGCCATCGAGAAGTCCGGCTACGGGGCCGCCCGCCGCGCACCGGCCGGCGAGAAGGGCCACGGCTCGGCGCCCGCCGAGCGCCCCGGCGCGGCCGCCGAGAGGGCCATCCGCGAGAAGCGCAACCAGCTGATCGTCTCCGCGGTCTTCTCGGTCCCGCTCTTCTACGTGGCCATGGGCCCCATGCTCGGCTGGCCGCAGCCGCCCGCGCTCGCGGGGGAGGCTAACCTCGTGGCGCTCGGCCTCACGCAGCTCCTGCTGTGCGCGCCGATCCTTTTCGTCAACCGCCACTACTTCATCACCGGCTTCAGGACGCTGGCGCACCGCGCGCCCAACATGGACTCGCTCATCGCGCTGGGCTCGGCGGCGTCCGCCGCCTGGTCCGTGGCCCAGCTCTACCGCATGGCGTGGGCCGCGGGTGCGGGCGACGCCTCCGCGCTGCACGCGGCCGCGCACAGCCTCTACTTTGACTCGGCCGGCATGATCCTCACCCTCATCACGCTGGGCAAGTTCTTCGAGGCCCGAGCCAAGGGCCGCACCACGGATGCCATCACCGCCCTCATGGACCTCGCGCCCAAGACGGCCACGGTCGTGCGCGACGGCGAGGAGGTCGAGGTCCCCACCGAGGACGTCCACGTGGGGGAGCGCGTGGTCGTGCGCGCCGGCGAGTCCGTCCCGGTGGACGGCGTGGTCGTGGAGGGCTCGGCAGCCGTGGACGAGTCCGCCATCACCGGCGAGAGCGTGCCGGTGGAGAAGAACGTGGGTGACCGCGTGACCGGCGCCACCGTCTCCACGCGCGGCTGGTTCGCGATGGAGGCGCGCGCCGTCGGCGACGACACCACGCTCGCCGGCATCATTCGTCTCGTCGACGAGGCCACGAGCTCCAAGGCCCCCATCGAGCGCATGGCGGACAGAATTGCCGGCGTCTTCGTTCCCGTGGTCATCGCCATCGCCGCGGTGACGTTCGTCGCGTGGCTCGCGCTTGCGGGCGACGTTGCCACGGCGCTCACGCATGCCATCTCCATCCTCGTGATCTCCTGCCCGTGCGCGCTCGGCCTGGCCACGCCCACGGCCATCATGGTGGGCACCGGTCGCGGCGCGGCCAACGGCATCCTCATCAAGTCCGCCGAGGCACTCGAGACCGCCTGCAACGTGGACGCTGTCGTGCTGGACAAGACCGGCACCGTGACGGCGGGCGAGCCGCGCGTGACAGACGTCCTTCTCGCCCCGGGCGTGTCCGAGGCGGAGCTGCTGCGCATCGCCGCGGCCCTCGAGCGCAAGAGCGAGCACCCGCTGGCCGGAGCCGTCTGCTCCTACGCGGACGAGAAGGGCCCGGATGCCGAGAAGGACGCACGCGTCGAGAAGTTCGAGCAGGTCGCGGGCGGCGGTCTCTCCGCGACGGTGGACGGCTCGCCCGCGCTCGCCGGCAACGCGCGCCTCATGGCGGCGTACGGCGTGACGCTTGGCGAGCTCTCGGACGCGGCCGCCGCGCTCGCGGACGACGGCAAGACCCCGCTGTTCTTCTCGACGGGCGGGCGCGCCCTGGGCATGATTGCCGTGGCCGACCCCGTGAAGCCCACGAGCGCCGCCGCGGTCGCCCGTCTGCGCGCGCTGGGCGCCCGCACGGTGCTGCTCACCGGCGACCAGGAGCGCACCGCCGCCGCCGTGGCGCGCCAGGTGGGCGTCGACGAGGTCATCGCCGGCGTGCTGCCCGCGCAGAAGGAGGCCAAGGTCCGTGAGCTGCAGGAGGCCGGGCGCACCGTCGCCATGGTCGGCGACGGCATCAACGACGCGCCCGCGCTCGCCCGTGCCGACGTGGGCATCGCCATCGGCGCCGGCACGGACGTGGCCATCTCCTCGGCAGACGTGGTGCTCATGCACTCCGACCCGGCCGACGTGGCGACCGCCATGGAGCTCTCCCGCGCCACGATGCGCAACATCAAGCAGAACCTCTTCTGGGCGCTCTTCTACAACGCCATCTGCATCCCGGTGGCGGCCGGCGTGCTGTCGCCGTGGGGCGTGACGCTCAACCCGATGATCGGCGCGGCGGCCATGGGCTTCTCGTCCGTCTTCGTGGTGACGAACGCCCTGCGCCTGCGCACCTGGAAGCCGAGCGAGGCCACAGCCGACGTCGCGACTGACGTGAACGTAGAGACAGCGAGAAAGGACACGACCATGACCAAGACCCTGAACGTGACCGGCATGATGTGCCAGCACTGCGTCGCGCACGTGAGGAAGGCGCTCGAGGGCGTCGACGGTGTGAGCGCGGTGGACGTGAGCCTCGAGGCCGGCACCGCGACCGTCGAGGCGGCCGACTCCGTGACCGACGAGGCGCTGGTCGCGGCCGTCGTTGACGCGGGCTACGAGGCGTCCGTCGCCTAGCTCCCGGGTCCCGTTTGCCGAGGCCAGCCGCCGTTCGCCGTTTGGGAACCGGTTTCGGAATTCCCGCTGGCAGTAGATAGAGGTGGGTCGCGTCTGCGGCCCTCGGCGGCGCCCGCCCGCCCGGCGAGAAACGAGGCTAGGAGGAGCGTATGGAGAACAAGATCGGCAACTACACGGTGGACTTCCTCAGGGAGCACCTCTACTCCGGTCTTCTGTGCGACGTGCTTGACTCGATGGGGTACCGCAACCAGTTCCTGAGCGGCGACATGGACCCGATCCTGCCCGAAACCGTCGTGGTCGGCCGTGCGTTCACCTGCGTCGCCACGCAGGTCTACTCCATGCCCGAGAACCCGCTCACGGCCCAGTGCCGCGTCATCGACCAGATGCAGGAGGGAGATGTCTTGGTGCTCACCATGCGCGGGGAGTACAACTGCGCGATCCTGGGCGAGCTGATGAGCCTCGCGATCTTGCAGAAGGGCGGCACCGGCGCGATCTTGGACGGCATGGCCCGCGATCTCAGGGTCGTGCGCGAGATGAAGTTCCCGCTGATCTATCGCGGGCACCTCCCGAGCACCTCGAAGGGCCGCGCCGAGGTCAACGAGTGCCTGATCCCGATTCAGATTGACGGCGTGACGATCAACCCCGGCGACATCGTCTTCGGTGACATCGACGGCACCGTGGTCATCCCGCAGGACATCTTCGACGCCGTGGTCGAGCGTGCGTTCGAGATCGAGGAACGGGAGAACAACACCCGCGACAGCATCAAGGCCGGCGCCTCCCTCGAGAGCACCTACATGAAGATCGGCGCCATCTAGGGCTCCGCGCGCTCGCGCGCATGACGCAACCGGTTTCGGAGGGGGCGGGTCGCTGACCCGTCCCCTCTTGCGTACTACAATGGGTCGGCTCCGAACGCACGTCAGGAGGATCGACCCATGGACCTCAGCCCCGAACAGAGGCGCGTCGTCTACACGCTGGGCTTCTGCGGACTCGTGTCCGCCGCCGACAACTGGTTCGTCTCGCCGGCGCTCCCCGCCATCGCAAACGCGCTCGGTGTGGCGGCCTCGGCCGCGACGATTGTGCTCACCGCCTACCTCGTTCCGTATGGCCTGCTCCAGCCCGTGTGCGGGACGCTCGGCGACCGTTTTGGCCGGCTGCGCGTGCTGCACGTGATTGTGGCCGGTCTCGCCGCGGGGACGTTCCTCTGCGCCGTCGCGCCCACGCTGCTACTGCTCGTGGCGGCCCGCGTGATCACGGGCTGCTTTGCGGCGGGCATCATCGCCGTCTCGCAGGCGCACGTCGGTGACGTCGTAGGCCCGGAGCGCCGAGGCGCAGCGGTGGGCGTCCTCATGGGCATCACCTTCACAGGTCAGGGCCTCTCCTCGGGCCTGGGTGGCATCATCACGGACCTCATGAGCTGGCGCGCGGCCTTTGCCTGCTTCGGAGCGCTCGCGCTCCTCGCGCTCGCGATGCTCTGGCGGCTCCCGCGCCCCGAGGCGCCGGCGGGCGGGGAGGGCTCCGCGCCCGCGAGCGCGGAGCCTCAGGGCAGCTTCCTCTCCCGTGCCGCCCGCATCTTCTTCGGCAGCCATCGCGCGATCTTCCTCGTGGCGTGCACCACGGGCATCGTCTTCCTGGGCGTCTACGGCTTCATGGGGACCTTCCTCTCCGAGCGCTGCGGGCTCGGTTCCACGCAGGCGGGTCTCGTCATGATGCTCTACGGCGTGATGTGCCTGGTGGGCGGGGCGGTCTCCGGGAGGATCGGCGCGGTGCGCGGG
>CAUGFC010000064.1 GCA_959598545.1 uncultured Olsenella sp.
CCCGTTTGGTTTCACGGGAAGGGGCAGGACATGGACATTGTTTCCGCTCGCGCGAAGCTCAGGGAGACAGCCGCGCTGATGCGGGTGGGTGAGATGGGGGAGCGGCTCGCCGAGCGCGACCTCGGCACTCTTCTCGCCCGCGCTCGGGAGGTCATGGCGGACACCTACACGTTCTCAAAGACGTGGGACATGGAGCGCTGTCGCGTGCCGTTTGCACTGCCGAAGGGCGCCTATGACTGGAACGTCGTCAACAACGACGACGAGGAGTGGTGCTTCATGCTCAACCGCATGGACTTCCTCGAGGACCTTGCGCTTGCTTCGCTGGTCACCGGAGAGGCGTCCTACGCGGAGAAGGCCGCGGCGCTCATCGGGTCCTGGGTCGAGGCGCATCCCGCGATCGTGCCCGAGCTCTCCACGCGCACGCTGGACACCGGCATCCGCATCCGCACGTGGGCCACGGTGCTGCCCGCCCTGGATGCGGCGGGCGCGCTCTCGGACGAGCTTCTGGAGAGGGCGCTCGGAAGCATCCGCGCCCAGATCGCGTCGCTGCGCGAGCGCTATCTGCCCAAGTACGAGACAAGCAACTGGGGCAGCATCCAGACCCTTGGCATCCTCACCGTGCTGGCGACGATCGAGGACGACCCGGAGTCCGACCCGGACTGGGCCTGGGCGAAGGAACGCGCCGAGTCCCAGATGGCGGCCCAGGTCTATCCCGACGGAATAGACTGGGAGCAGTCTACGATGTATCACGTCGAGGTGCTGCTCTACGCGCTGCGAGCCCTGCACGTGCTGGAGGCGCGGGGCATCGAGGCCCCGTGTGGGCTGCGGGGTGCCACGAATCGCCTGGCGCACGGCCTCGCGGCGCAGATGATGCCCGATGGCTGCATCGACGCACAGGGCGACTCCGACCGCACGGACGTGCGCGGGCTTCTCGCCCTGTGCGCGGGCGTGCTCGGCGATGCGGCACTCGCCCGGGCCTCCGGCCGCACCCAGCTCGACGCCGGCGACCTCTTTGCCTTCGGCTGCGACGTGGAGGACGCCCTCGCGGCATGCGCCGGCAAGGCGGGCGCCGAGCTGCCGCTCGTCTTCGACGGCGTCGACTCCGGGCTCTTTGTGGCGCACTCGTCCTGGGGGGCGGACGCCAATATGACGGTCTTCTCGTCCGGCCCGCTGGGCTCGGGCCACGGGCACTCCGACAACCTGCACGTGACGGTCGTCTACCAGGGTGTGCCCGTGCTCGTGGATGCCGGTCGATTCACCTATCGCGAGGACTCTCCGGTGCGTCCCTATCTCAAGGGGCCGCGCGCACACAACGTTGCGCTTCTGGACGGTCGATCGAGCTGCGTGCCCAAGGGCAGCTGGGGATACAGCGACTTTGGCTACCCGCTCAAGACCTACGCTCGCCACGCGGGCGGCGCGCATTACTTCGAGGGCGCGCTCGTGGGGCACGATCCTCTGCATGTTCTGGTTCGCAAGCTCGTGGCACTGGACTGCGGCGTCTGGGTCTGCGCGGACGAGGCCTTGGCCGAGGGCGAGCACGAGCTGGTCTCGCGCTTTCACTTTGATCCGGGGGTCAGGGTGGCGCCGGACGGCGAGACGTGCCGCGTGAGCTGCGCCTCCGGCGAGCTCGTGCTTGGCTCGACCGGGTCGATCTCGGTGGGCTCCGAGCAGATCTCGCTCGACTACAACGTGCTCAGCGACGCCGCTCTCGTCGAGGTGCGCTCCGGGTTTGCCGAGCGGGGCTCCCAGCTCTGGTGGATGGCGCCTGGGCACGTGTGCGTGAGCCCGGTGCCCGTGCTGCGCGGCGGCTCCGAGCCCGTCGACCCTGCGCTCGCCGAGGCGGTGCGCTTTGAGGTGGGCACGGACGAGTTCTACACGGTGGCGTTCTTCCACGGCGAGGCCTACACGGGCGTGAAGGCGTTTGCCTGCGAGGGCGTGAGCTTCCATGCCAAGGCCGTGGTGGTTCACGGTAAGGGCGAGAGGCGCGAGCTCACCGTGCTTCGCGCGTAGGCGCTGCGGCGTCGGCGGGGTCTCTCTCCGCATGCGGGCGGGCCGTCGAGGCTGTTCTCGGCGGCCCGCCGCTTCTTTGAAATCGCTTCCTGGCCGAGATCGTTCCAGGCTATCCCAGGGTGCCCATGACTATGAGCTGAGTGAGCGCGGGAAACTCCGCGGGATCGTCCGCTCTCACCATGTCAGAGAGGCGAATCCACTCGATGTCGCGGCCGCCCTCGCCGAGCGAGAAGCGCTGGGGCACGCCAGTCTTCTTGAGGTGCACTGTGGTCTCGAAGCCGTCCGAGCAGGTGAGCGTCGCCTGCTCCCACCAGGTGTCATGTGGGAAGTCCGCACGGAGCACGAGCACGGCCTCCTCCGCGTGGACCGGCCGGCCAAAGTCCACCTGGAGCCAGGCGTCGTCACGGCCGTTGATGCCCCAGGACTCGTAGGGCCAACGGCCGTGGTGGATGCTCTGCCAGGTGCCGTCGATCGCGTTGCGCGCGATGAAGCGCGGATTTGTGGCGCCCGAGTTGGTGGTGGCGTGAGGGTAGACACCCTCGGATCCCCCGAGATCGTGCGAGTTGAGGGCGAGGTTGCGCCAGGTCGAGCGCTCGCGCGGGTCGAGCACGCGCGCGTAGCCCCAGTGGGTGTCGCCGAGGAAGGCGTGGCTGGGGTAGGAGTCGCGCGCAGTCTCGAAGGGGATGGGGAACTCGAGGCGGCCGTCCGCCAGGTAGACGACGCTCGGGGGCAGGGACTCGTCGAGCATGACCTCGAGCTCGACGTTCTTCTCGCCTGATTCGAGCACGAGGACGTCGCCGGGCTGGTACTCGGCGTAGCGCGTGTCAAGCTGGACGAGGTCCTCTCCGGTGGAGGTGCCTCGCACGGTGCCGTCTGCGCCGACGAGGCTGAGGGTGAGCTGTGGCATATGGCCTCCCATCGATAGGAAAAGCGCCGCGGGGCGCATGGCAGTCCCCGCGGCGCGGAAAAGCGAATCGGCGAGCGGCTTACTGCGGCTGCTTGCCGATGTAGGCGAGGATGCCGCCGTCGACGTAGACGACCTGGCCGTTCACGAAGTTGGAGGCGTCGGAGGCAAGGAACACCGCGGTGCCCATCAGGTCGATCGGGGTGCCCCAGCGCGCAGCGGGCGTCTTGGCGCAGATGAACTGGTCAAACGGGTGACGGGAGCCGTCGGGCTGGGTCTCGCGCAGCGGCGCGGTCTGCGGCGTGGCGATGTAGCCGGGCCCGATGCCGTTGCACTGGATGTTGTGCTCGCCGAACTCGGAGCAGATGTTGCGGGTGAGCATCTTGAGACCGCCCTTGGCGGCGGCGTAGCCGGCCACGGTCTCGCGGCCGAGCTCGCTCATCATGGAGCAGATGTTGATGATCTTGCCGTGGCCCTTCTCGATCATGCCGGGAAGGACGGCCTTGGAGACGATGAACGGGGCGTTGAGATCAACGTCAACGACCTGGCGGAAGTCCTCGGCGCTCATCTCGAGCATGGGGATGCGCTTGATGATGCCGGCGTTGTTGACGAGGATGTCCGGGGTGGTGCCGAAGTCGGCCTTGATGTCGGCGATGAGCTGCTCGACCTCGTCGACCTTGGTGACGTCGGCCACGTAGCCCTTGGCCTCGATGCCCTCGTCGGCGTAGGCCTTCTCGCCCATTTCCTTCTTCTCGGGGTTGAGGTCGTTGAAGGCGATCTTGGCGCCGGCCTTGGCGAGCGCCGTGGCGATGGCGAAGCCAATGCCATAGGAGGCGCCGGTGACCAGCGCAACCTTGCCGTCAAGACGGAAGCTGTCCATGCTGAAGGTGCTGGGGTCTGCGTACTGCTCTGCCATTGATCCTCCTCGTTTCGTCCGGCTTCTGCCGGTCTGCTGCCGGTTTGTGGCGTAAGTTGGCCGGCTTTATGGCTTAAGTATGGTAGGTAAACCAGTTTTGTCAAGAACAGAGACGGCGAAATACCTAGATTCTCGGTACATTCACGGAAGGGCTTTGGACCGTTCGCCGCCGCTGCTCTATGAATTTCTCGCAGAATCTGGTAAACCAGTTCACAATAGCACGGTGACTACGGAAAAGTTGCAGACAGAAGGAGCTGAGCGGCATGCACGACCTGAGCGAGCGCACCACCGTCCTTGCCTTCGGAGAGCTCATGATGAGGCTCTCTCCGCCCGACAACCAGCGTCTGGAGCAGGCGACGAGCTTCGAGGTGCGCTACGGCGGCGCCGAGGCCAACGCCGCGCTCTCGCTTGCCTTCCAGGGAGACTCCGCGGCGTTTGTCTCGGTTGTTCCGCCCAACCGCATCGGCGACTGCGCGCTGCGCTCGCTCGTGGCCTATGGGGTGGACGTCTCGCGCGTGGTGCGCGAGGGGGATCGTCTGGGGAGCTACTTCTTCGAGGTCGGCGCCTCCATGCGCTCCAACGGCTGCGTCTACGACCGCAAGTACTCCGCCCTCTCCTTGGCCCCGCGCTCCGTGTTTGACTGGGGCAGCGTCCTTGATGGCGTGGGGGCCTTCTACTTCTCCGGCGTGACGCCCGCGCTCTCCGAGGAGCTGGCCGCAGCCTGCGAGGACGCCCTCGCCGCCTGTCGGGAGCGCGGCATTGTCACGATCTGCGACCTCAACTACCGCGGTAAGCTCTGGAGCCCGGAGCGCGCGCAGGAGGTCATGCGGCGCCTGCTCCCATATGTTGACGTCTGCATTGCCAACGACGAGGACGCGCCTTCCGCACTGGGGATGACCTGCGTCTCCGGGTCGCTCGCGAACGGAATCGAGGAGCGCGAGGACTACGTGGAGATGGCGCGCCAGATCTGCGAGGAGTATGGCTGCTCGATGGTGGCCTCCGTCATTCGCGACGTCCGCTCCGTCGAGGACTCCGACTGGATGGGCATGGTCTACGCGGACGGCACGGCGCACTTCTCGTCCGTGCACCACGTGCACGTGCTCGAGGGCGTGGCCGCTGGTGACGCCTACGGCGCCGGCCTCATCCACGCACTTCTTCACGGCTACGACCTCGATCACGCGAGCGAGTATGCCATCGCGGCGAGCGTGCTCAAGCTCACCATCCCCGGAGACTCCAACCTGGTGAGCGAGGCTGAGATCGAGGCCGTGGCAGCAAGGGGGGCGGGCCTGCGCGTGGCTCGCTAGGTCTGGTTGCAAACGGCAAGACGAGAGGACTTCCCATGGGCTATATGGATGCTTTTTACAAGGACGTCGAGAGGGTTGGCGTTGTCCCGGTGGTCGTGCTCGACCGCGTGGAGGACGCGCTGCCGGTAGCGGACGTGCTCGTGAGGGGAGGGCTGCCCTCGGCAGAGGTCACCTTCCGCACCGCCTGTGCCGCCGATGCCATCCGGGAGATGAGCGAGAAGCGCCCGGACCTCATGGTGGGTGCCGGGACGGTGCTCACGCTCGAGCAGGCGCGCCGCGCCGTGGATGCGGGCGCGCGCTACATCGTGAGCCCGGGGTACAACATGGAGGTCGTGGACTGGTGCCTGGCAAACGAGGTGCCGGTGCTTCCTGCCGGGGTCACGCCTACCGAGGTCACGGCACTCGTGAACAAGGGGCTTGCGGTCACCAAGTTCTTCCCGGCCGCGCAGTACGGTGGCCTGGCGACGATCAAGGCGCTTGCCTCGGTCTTTGTGGGGCACCGCTTCATGCCAACCGGGGGCGTCTCCACCGCCAACCTGCGCGAGTACCTCGAGTGTCCGGCTATCCTTGCCTGCGGTGGCACCTGGATGGTCAAGCCCGACCTCATCCGCTCCGGCGACTTTGACCGGATGTACCAGCTTACGCACGAAGCGGCGCTGCTGGTTCGCGAGGTCAGGGGCTAGGTTTCAGTGCCGACCCGTCCGGCGCTCGAACTCTGCCATGCGCGCCGGCTCCTTTTCTCGGGGGCGCCCCCGCTGGCGACTTGCTGGCGGGGGCGCCGTTTTGGGTTCGTGCGCTCCCAATCTGCTGACAAGCGGCATTTCGGTGCCGGCCCCGCCTACTCGTCGTCCACGAAGCCGACGCGGTAGGCCGAGAAGACCACGGCGCCCTCGTCCTGCGTGGCGTCGAGGTCCACGTCGCCCCAGATGCCGAAGTCGCGGTCGTCGTCGGAGTCGCGGAAGACCTGGTGCACGTGCCACACGTGCGCGGACCGCTCGTCCTTCTCGTCTATCGAGAAGTACGCGGCGCTGCGGGCGTCGGCGTCCAGCAGGATCTCCTCGTGCGCCTCGTGGAGGCGATCCAGTGCCTGCTGCCACACCGGCGTGCGCCAACCCCACTCGCCGTCGAGCTTGCCGAGCTCGTCCGCGCGCCCGTGCGCCGCCAGCCGCACGCGTGCGAAGAGCGCGTTGCGCACGAGCAGCGTGAGGCCGCGGCGGTCGCGCACGACCTCCTCGGCCGCAGGCGGCGCTGCGTCGAGTCCCTCCGAGGTTCCCTCGCCGGCCGCGGCCCACTCGTCCACGAGCGAGGAGTCCACCGTGCGCACCACGAGCCCCAGCCACGCGATGATGTCGCGCAGGCGCTCGTCGCGCTTCTCGGGCGGAACCGTGCGGTCGAGCGCGCGGAACGCCTCGGAGAGGTAGCGCAGGAGCAGGCCCTCGGAGCGGGCCACGTTGTAGCGGCCGATGTACTCCTTGAAGTCGCTCGCGGTCTCCACCATGTCGCGCAGGACGGACTTGGGCGAGAGCGCAAAGTCGCGCGCCCACGGCACCTTTTCGCAGTACTGCTCAAAGGCCGGCTCCAGCAGCTCCTCGAGCGGCTTGGGCCACGTGACCTCCTGCAGGCGTTCCATGCGCTCGTCGTACTCGACGCCCTCGGCCTTCATCTCGCTCATCGCGCGGTCACGTGCCACGCGCTGCTGGGCGCGCAGGATCTGCCACGGGTCCTCGAGCGTGGCCTCGGCCAGGGAGATGACGTCGAGCGCGTAGGTCTCCGACTCCGGGTCCAGAAGCTCGAGCGCGGCCAGCAAGAACGGCGACAAGGGCTGGTCCAGCGCAAAATCGTCCGGGAGGTCCACGGTCGTCGACCAGGACGCGCCTCCGCCAGGCAGCTCCTCGCGGCAGACCACGCCGGCGTCGAGCAGCGTGGCGAAGATCTCGTCGGCGCGCGTGGCGAGCGCGGCCTTCTCCTCGGCGGGCTGCGCGGACTCCTCCACGAGCCGGTGCACGCGCACCCAGGCGTCCCCGCCCTGCTCCACCTCGGCGAGCACCATCGAGTGCGTGACCTTCATGCGTGGGCGCAGGGGCTCCGGAACGGCGGCGACCAGCCGCTCGAAGGTCTGCTTGTTCCAGCCAACGAAGCCCTCGGGCGGCTTCTTGGTCTTGACCTTGCGCGCCTTCTTCGGGTCGCCGCCCGCCTTGCGCAGCGCCCGGGCGTTCTCGATGTCGTACTCGGTGGCCTCGGCGATGACGTGGCCCTCGGTGTCAAAGCCGGCGCGTCCCGCTCGGCCCACGATCTGATGGAACTCGCGCGCGTTGAGGTGGCGCATGCGCCGCCCGTCGAACTTGGAGAGCGCCGTGAGCACCACGGTGTGGATGGGCACGTTGATGCCCACGCCAAGCGTGTCCGTGCCGCAGATGACCGGCAGCAGCCCCTGCTGCGCGAGCTTCTCCACCAGAAGGCGGTAGCGCGGCAGCATGCCCGCGTGATGCACGCCCACGCCGCAGCCCAGCAGGCGCTGGAGCGTCTTGCCGAAGGTGGTGGTGAAGCGCGTGCCCTTGATGGCGTCCTTGATGGCGTCGCGCTGCTCGCGGCTCGAGACGCCGTAACTGGCCAGGCTCTGCGCGCTCGCCAGCGCGGCGTCCTGCGAGAAGTGCACGACGTAGAGCGGCGCCTCGCCCGCGCGCAGCGCCAGCTCGACGGTACCCTCGAGCGCCGTGTCCACGAACTCGTAGGAGAGCGGCACCGGGCGCGGCGCGTCCGCGATGGTGTCCACGGTGCGCCCACCGGTGTGCTCGGAGAGCGCTGCGGCAATCGCGGTGGTATCGCCCAGCGTGGCGCTCATGAGCAAAAACTGCGTGTTCGGCAGCGTGAGCAGCGGCACCTGCCAGGCCCAGCCGCGGTCCGGGTCCGCGTAGAAGTGGAACTCGTCCATGGCCACGCAGCCCACGTCGCACTTCTCGCCCTCACGCAGCGCCTGGTTCGCCAGGATCTCCGCGGTGCAGCAGATGATCGGCGCCTCCGCGTTGATTGAGGCGTCTCCGGTGATCATGCCCACGTTCTCGCGGCCGAAGAGGTTCACGAGGTCAAAGAACTTCTCGCTTACCAGGGCCTTGATCGGCGCGGTGTAGTAGGCGCGCCGGTCCGTGCAGACGCTCATGAAGCACATGCCCAGCGCCACCATGGACTTGCCCGAACCCGTGGGGGTGCCCAGGATCAGGTGGTCTCCCGCCGCGAGCGACAGCAGCGCCTCCTCCTGGTGCGGCCAGAGCTCGATGCCGCGCGCGTCCACCCAGCCCAGGAATAGGTCGAGCGCCTCCTCGGCGGGGATGTCGGGGTAGGTCTCGTCGTCGGGCCAGGGGATGAGCCGGCCCAGCGAGCCGGGCGCGTTGGGCCCCTCGTCGACGGTCTCGGGTGCGGGCGTGGCGGGCATGCGTCTCCTCTCGTGCGGGCATCCATTCTAGCGCGGCGCGGCTATACTCGGACCATGCCGACATAAGGGAGGGACCATGACCGATTTCCTGCAGCTCGCACATGACCGCTACTCCTGCCGCGACCTCTCGGACCGGCCCGTCGAGGCCGAGAAGATCGAGGCGCTCGTGGACGCCGCCGTCAGCGCGCCCACCGCGGTCAACAGGCAGCCCTGGCACCTCTGGGTCGTGGAGAGCCCGGACGCGGTGGAGCGTCTCTCGGCCCTCACGCGCTTCTCGTTCGGCGCCCGCGTGATCCTCATGCTCGGCGCCCGTGCGGACGAGGCGTGGACCCGCAAGTACGACGGCCGCAACTTCGCCGACGTCGACGCGTCCATCGTGGGCACCCACATCATGCTCGCCGCTCACGACCTGGGTCTGGGCACCACCTGGGTGGGGCACTTCGACGCGCCGGCGGTCCACGAGGCGTTCCCGGAGACCGAGGGCTACGACCTGGTGGCGCTCTTCCCGGTCGGCTACCCCGCGGAGGGCGCGGAGCCCTCGGCGAACCACGTCGCGCACCGCCCGACGGACGAGCTCGTGTCCAGGATCTAGGCTGACCGCCCGCGGGCGAACGGTGCGTGGCTTGTGAAATGGGGTTGAGTGACCGGAGTGTCACCTTGTTTGCCTCAGCAAACTGATACGCTGGGACTCGTTGTTTCGATTCATCACCTTCGAGTAGGACAAGAGGGCAGCAGGTCATGAGCAGCAGAAGGGGCACGCCCCGCCGCAGCGGCGCTTCGTATGGTCACAGCAGGTCGTCGGCACACGTCTGTGCGTCGGCGCGCAAGAAGAGGTCCTCGCGCGGCTCGCTCGGCTTCACGCTCGCGGCGATCCTCGCCCTCGCGGCGATTGTGGGCGGCGGCGTCCTTCTGTGGATCAACCGCACCGTCAACGTGAAGGTCGACGGCGCTCTCGTCAGCGTCCGCGCGGACGCCACCCTCGCGGACATCGCCGAGGCCCAGGAGATCAGCGTGACCCCGGGCGACCTCGTCTCCGTGGGCGGGAACGTCCTCACCGAGGGCGAGGGCGCGCCCTTCTCGGCGACGGTCAACGGCAAGGAGCTCGACGCCGACCAGATCGAGGCCTTCCGTGCCAAGGGCAACGAGGAGATCGTCTTCGGCGACGGCGCCGACGTCACGGAGCCCTACCACGAGGAGGAGCGCGAGACCCAGCCCAAGATGGAGCCCTACGAGAAGATCGGCGCCGTCACCTACGTGGCCCAGTGGCCCAAGGCGGGCAAGGCGATCTACATGGTCGGCGACACCTCCGGCGAGACTGCGCTCAAGGAGGAGACCGAGCCCGTCCAGAACCTGGTCATCGAGAGCGTCAACCCGCAGCCCGAGGATGGCTCCAAGGTGATCGCCCTCACCTTTGACGACGGCCCGAGCTCCTACACCCAGCGCTACCTCGACATCCTGGACAAGTACGGCATCAAGGCCACGTTCTTCTGCCTGGGTCCGGCAGCCGAGAAGAACCCCGACCTCGTGAAGGCGATCAAGGACCAGGGCTCCCAGGTCGCCTCCCACACCAAGAGTCACGGCGACCCGCTCTCCACGCTGGACGCCGACACGCTCCGCTCGGAGATCTCCGACGCCTTCGACTCCATCGAGGGCGCGGGCGGCGGCGCCACGACCGTCATCCGCCCGCCCTACGGCGACTTCAACAACGACACGTGGCTCAAGTCCAACGGAACGCTCTCCGCCTCCGTGATCTGGAACCTCGACAGCGAGGACTGGACCCTCCCCGGGGCGGACGCCATCGTCTCCAACTGCACGAACGGCGCGTACTCCGGCGCCATCATCCTCATGCACGACGGCGGCGGCAACCGTGACCAGGACCTCGAGGCGCTCCCGCGCATCATCGAGAACCTCCAGGACAAGGGCTACAAGTTTGTGACGATCAACGAGCTCATGGCGATGGACAGCCGCATCCCCGAGGAGGTGGCCTCCGGAAACGCCACCATGCCCGAGGGCTGCGTCTGGCCCACCGAGATGGTGGAGTAGGGGCGAGCGCTCCTTTGCCCGGGGCCAGCATGCGCCCCTCGGCTTTTTTGGTCATACAAGACAAGCCCCCTACCTGCGACAACGAGAAAAACCGCAGGTAGGGGGCTTACCATAAATCGGGAGTTGCGCGTGCTCGCCCTTCTCGTCTACTTGACGCCGTACTGCTCGTAGTAGGCGTCGATCGCGGCCTTGAGCTCCGGCGTGATCACGGTGCCGTCGAGCGCCTCCACGACCTCGGCCATGCTCACGATGCTCGCCACGGGGAATCCGTACCTCTCCTGGATCTCCTGCTGGGCGGTCACGACGCCGCCCTTGCCGACCTCCATGCGGTTGAGGCTCA